>JAGUVT010000077.1 GCA_020062745.1 Deltaproteobacteria bacterium | reverse complement strand
TTATATCACCTTTCCGGCGGAGGAAGCTGAAATACCTGTCGGTACTTGCCGTGATTTTTGTAGCAATAGCAATAGTTTTTTTCCGGCAAAGCGCCCTGGCGTACGCTCCGGAAGTCCGGCTCAGCTTAATTTTCAGCATCCTGTGGGTTAGTTTGCTTTTAAGCAATGCAGGACGCCGCTTAATGGCGTTTGTAGATGGTATAAGCCTGTCAACGAGAAAGGAGGTGGGACAATGAGGAGGTTTTTATTCGTTTTTCTTGCCACCGCATTGCTTTTCCTGGCCCAGGTCACCGCAGCCTCAGCATGTATTATTTCGCATTATCAGCCGGAAGTCCCGGAATCATTGAGAAGGTAGCTCGAAAGAGGTGGTTTTTACCACCTCTCCCTTCTCATAACACATTACTCTTTAGCTTGTCATTGCGAGCCTTAAGGCGAAGCAATCCCATACTCACGCACGTTGCCTCTGAGATTGCTTCGTCGTTTCCCGCCACGCTTCGCTCGCGGCTTCGGCTCACCCTCGCAATGACATGCGTTACTTTTACCTTCTGCTGGTACCGCTTGCGGCATGGGTGTCTAAGAGGTGAACTTAGTCTTGAGCATTGAAAATGAGAAACAAAGGCAAAAAGAGCTGTACGAGTATGTCTCTACCATGCACATGCTTTGTCTTCTTATTTTAATGTCGGTTCTCATTTTAAACCAAAACGTGTTTATAAAAGATATATATCCTTCGATCAGCATCCGTTTTCTTTTAATACAAATCCTGGTAGTGTTTGTAGCTGTTTTGTTATATAATGCGAAAAACTTTTCTTTATCGCGGGACCGAGTATCTTTATCCTGGGTAGATTTAACATACATGGCTTTCCCTCTGTTTGTAGCGGTACTAGCCTTATTTGAAGCAGGAGGAAACCTTGCTTATGTCGAGTCCGTTCTTTTGCTGCCTGTTTTAATTGTTGCTTCAATTATGGGGAAGCCGGCCGGTTTGATTATGGCCACCGTTTGCGCCGGTTTTCTGGTAGTCTACCGCATGTTTTTTCTCCTGGAGGGCCCTTTCTTAAAAGTATTGGAGTCCGGTTTGATTCTGATTGCCCTGCTGTATGTTGTAGGCTGGTTTATTGGCAGTTTAACGGATGTGGAAAGGCGGCATCGGGGGCACCTTTATGATCTGATTGAATTAAAAAGACTTGTTGCCGCTATATCAGCGAACTTCATCAACCTTGGATTAGATAAAATCGATAGCGGAATAAGCCGGGCCTTGAGAATGGTAGGAGAGTTTGCCGGCGCCGACCGCAGTTATATTTTTTTATTTTCCGACGATAGGACGAAAGTGAATAATATCCATACATGGTGCGTCGAAGGGATCGAGTTGCAGGTCGGCAACCTGGAGGGGCTGGCGGCGAAGGCTTTCCCGTGGTGGATGGAGAAACTTAACCGGTTTGAAAACATAAACATCCCCCGGGTTGCCGACCTTCCCTCCGAAGCGCGTACCGAAAAAGAGATCCTGCAAGACCACGGCATTCAATCGTTTGTTGCTGTTCCGATGGTTTATGGCAAATCCCTGCTGGGATTTCTCGCGTTGAGTACTGTGCGCACAGAAAGGGTATGGCCGGAAGAAAGCATTGTGCTGCTCAGAATGATCGGGGAGATTTTTGTGAATGCAATGGCGCGCAAGCGGGTGGAGGGGGCTCTAAAAGACAGCGAGGAACGGCATCGTCAAATAGTTGAAACCGCCAACGAGGGCATCTGGATTGTAGACGCCGCCAACAGGATAACCTTTGCCAACAAAAAGATGGCTGAGATGCTTGGCTGCACTGTGAAGGAACTGATGGGGCGCTCTGTATTCGAATTTACTAACGAGGAATGCAGGAAAGTTGCTGGAGACAATACAGAACGTCGTCGTCAGGATATGGTTGAACAGTACGACTTTAAGCTCTGTCGTAAAGATGGTAGGGATTTATGGGTGATTGTATCTGCGACTCCCCTTTTTGATCGAAATGGATACTATGAGGGTACCCTGGAAATGCTCGTTGATATAACGGAGCGCAAACAGATGGAAGAGCAAATGAGATACCTTAATTTGCACGATCCTCTTACCGGTCTTTATAGCCGTACTTACTTCGAGCAGGAAATACGGCGCTTTGAAGCCGGGCGTTATAACCCTATCGGTCTGATCATGTGTGATGTAGACGGGCTTAAGATTGTCAATGACACCCTGGGGCACGGGGCAGGGGACGATATGCTTGTGGCCGCTGCCGGCATTCTGAGGAAGTGTTTCCGTGAGTGCGATATGGTAGCCAGGATTGGAGGCGATGAATTTGCCGTGCTGCTTCTGAATAGTCCCAGGCCGGTGGTAGAAAACGCCTGTCACAGGATTCGAGATGCTGTTGCCAGGTATAGTACAGATGCCCCGGGTCTTCCCTTGAGTATGTCTGTAGGGTATGCTGTTAGAAGCGGAACATCCGGCAGCATGAGCGACCTTTTTAAGGAAGCCGACGATAATATGTACCGGGAAAAATTGCACCATAGCCGGAGCAACCGCAGTGCCGTTGTGCAGACTCTTATGAAAGCGTTGGAGGCGAGGGACTTTGTTACCGAGGGTCATGTAGATCGCTTGGAAAACCTGGTGGTAGGTCTGGCTATGGCTATCGACCTGCCTGAATCCAAAATAGCCGATCTGCGCTTGTTATCCAGGTTTCACGACATCGGCAAGGTGGGTATACCCGACAGAATTCTCTTTAAACCGGGTCCCTTGACTTCGGAGGAAATCACTGAAATGCGGAGACACTGCGAGATCGGCCACCGCATTGCCCAGTCCTCAGTGGATCTAATGCCTATTGCCGACTGGATCCTAAAACACCATGAATGGTGGAATGGGCAGGGATATCCTTTCGCGCTCAAAGGGGAAGAGATACCCCTCGAATGTCGCATTTTGGGCATTGTTGACGCTTACGACGCCATGGTCAACGACCGCCCCTACCGGAAAGCTATGTGCCACGATGAAGCCGTGGCGGAACTCATGAGGTGTTCCGGAACCCAATTTGATCCGCAGTTGGTGTTGAAATTTGTGCAAGTAGTGTTAAAGAGCCGGAACCCGGTATCCTCCCCGTAAAATATATTTCGGCATAACAAGTTTCAAACCCCCGGGGTTTAGCCTCCGGGGGTTTGTGTTTCGTCACACAGGCCTTTTCTCTATTTTTTCCAATAGAGATATGATTTGTTTCATTTCTTCAGTTAGAATTTGTTTCAAATCGTTTTCTAAAAAACTTCTGATTTTTCTTATTTCACTGATTATAACATACAGCATGCTCAGAATCCATGCTACTACAATAACGATAATGACCGCCACAATAATTGAGATAATAGTCAAAATCACCGCATTCATAATATTATCACCTCCTTAATTTTTTCCGTTAAGAATATTCTACATTATCTGATAATTGTTGGCAATGAAATTATATATTTCAGTAAAACAACCCCGCAATTCCTTGCGGGGCTTGGATTTCTTATGGCAGGGGAGACAGGACTCGAACCCGCAACCTACGGTTTTGGAGACTGTAGAAGGCTGTTTTTACAGTTTGCCCCAGGTTGCCAGGCCTTGTCCTGACTGGTTTTGTTAGTTCCTTCCAGGGCCGAAGTGGGTCATTTTTGCCCCTGTTTTTTAGTGTTTGCTCCCAAATTGCTCCCAAAATTGCTCCCAAAAACGAAGTCCGGTTTTGCCTGTTACCATGCGGCTTCCAGGGGTTCGCCGCTCCCAAAAAATGTGAAGTAAGAGGACGCTCCCCGGGTTATTCTAAAAGCCGTTTTAGTTGTTCATAAAAACCCTCTCTAGGGCCAACCAAAATGACCAAAACCACCTTATCCTCCGGCTTAAGGGTATAGAACAATGCGATATTCTCCACCCGGGGCGGTAATTGCTAAAGAACGCAAGCCGCTGTATCCCTTCAAAGTCTTTCCTTTAAACGGATTCTGACCTAAAACTGCAAAGCCTTTATCGACAACCTCACGGATATTTCTTTGTAGTTTCTTTAGGTTTTTAGCAACCCGTGTAGTACCCCGTACTTCCCACATAATTTATTGCTCGTCTTTAGCCAAAAGGCGTACCGTCTTACCTTCCCGGTACTCTTGCTCCGCCTCTCTTAGTAGAATATCCAGGGTGGGAGTGCCAAACCAGTCTATCAGCTCATCTTTAGAAAAACGCCACCGGTTTGCTACCTTCCTGGCCGGAATTTTCCCCCTCCTGGCGTAATCCAAAACGGTATACTCGGAAATCTTCAGTAGCTCAGACGCTTCTTTTGGCGTTAAAATCTCCACATTAAAACACCTCCAGCAATAGTCTAATACGTTTTTATGTAAAAAGCAAGGTTAAGCTATTGTTCCGCCATTATTTTTCTTCTTTGTGGAATAAATTTAAGGCGCATTTAAAAGGGGCCGTACCTGGTTTTCTTCCCAGACGCACTTAAAACAGGGCAAATTCAAACGAAAACACCCGGCCAGGTAGTCTACACCATTAGCCGGGTGGTTAGACTAAAAAAAAGGGCCAGTAAGCCGCTTGTTTTTTTACTTAAACAGCTTTCCCAGCAAATGGTTTTGCCTGCCTTAAGTTCAACCAAAAACCCCCCCCTACAGCTCACGTTTTTTTCTCAAATTTTCGATTCTGGCGGGAGAGATGTTCGGGTTACGTCCCAGTCTGAATGCATACAAAGGACAGGTAGTTACGGGACACTCTTTTACCTCTTTTGGCTGGAAGCAACAGCAGTCCAGGCACTTCTTACGGATGGCCTTAAGTGGGGTTAGATGTTTCGTTTCCTTCTCTTCTTTGGGCATGGAATTTGCCCCCCTCCTTTTATGTGAAAGTCACTTGTTTTTCCCATTTAACGGGGGAAGCTTTTCGGCGAATGGTTGAATTTGCCGGTTGAACGGTCGAAAATCACCCTTGGCGGTCAATACTGCTGCAGAATGCTGCAGAATCATCACCTGGCGGTTTTTATAGTGTAAGGCTTGTAAGGTAACAACCTTACCGGGTTAAGATACCTTCAAACACCGCGAAAAAATCCTTGATTTTACTGGGTTTATTTTTGTGTTTTTTCGCCAGAATCGGTTCTGTTATCAATCTCATGTATTCTGTCTTAAGTTGATTTAAAGCCCCGTGAAACTTACGCACTTTAAACCGAAAGTGGGCGGTTAATATATACCCCTACCTTAAGGAACGTGACTCCGGCTTTTGGTCGGTACCCCTAAAGCTACGGGGGAAGCTTTGGTAACCTTAGAGGTTAACGCCGCCGGGCCCCCTCTTTCTTCCTGCGAACAGCAAACTTCCCCCGCTTACATGCCTGCGCCCACAGTTCCGGCTTAGACGTGAGCAGCGCAATCAGTTCATGCTCATACAGCAAGAACACGCCCTTAGTAGTGTGAATCTCAATCAGCTTACCCTCCGGCCTGCCGGCCTGGTACTGTTCTTGTTCCTCCATCCGTTCGCTGCCTCCTTCCTCCCGGTACCCGTTCCCGGCACCAACCGGACAGTTTGCCGCCCCTTGTCACCGGGTACAGGTTGCAATCCTCATGCGTCACCCATTTGCAGAAGCCGGCAGCCAGGCAGTCAGGGCGGGTCTTGTAAAGCCGCACCACCAGGCCGGGGATAACTTCGGTTGTGGCGGGTTTAATAGGCTCCCTTTGCTGTTGACTTGCCCGGAGGTAACCCAGGATTTCCATCTTGCGGCCCTTAACCTGCCTCAATAGTTCTTGCGCCTCCTGCGGAGCATCCTCCCAGTGAGCCCAGGGGCGTTTTAACTTTACCTGGCCGTCTACCAGATGCAGCGTGACGCCGTGCCGCTTTAACTGTTCAACCAGGACCGGTAGATTAGAAAGGGATGTCATCGACGCCATTTAAACCACCTCCAGCAGATTTTGCCTTAAAATTATTTTTTTCTTCCTCCGACAGAGTAGGGAAAATACCTCCGCTATCTCCGCAAGCTCCGAAAGCTCCGCAGACTGCGCCATTGCTGGGTTTTCGTTGCGGAGGTATTTTTTCCGCTGCGAGTATCTCCGCAGTATCTCCGCAAGCCGTAAGCCTTGTCCCGTATGGGTTTGCGGAGGTTGCGGAGGTTGCGGAGATACTTTCGGCGCTCTTACGGAGAACGAAGATTTTATTTTTTGCGTGCGCATCTTCCCCGACCACCATTTCTATCCCGGCATCCATCAGGTTTGATTTCACCTGCAGAAGCCGGCGGGAAAGGCTGTTCGCCGCTTTGGGCCAGGACTTCGCCCGGGTGTTGATTTTCTCCGTCTCCGCCACCTTCTCCAACGCCTCCAGAAGCCCCCCGGCAGTCCCTTCCCAGTACGGCAGCCCCCGCATCAGCGCCACTATCGCCGTCGCCACAGGGCTCCCGGTGATGGCCTCCTCATTGGCTTTTCCGATGTTCTCCAGGTACGCCCGGAGGAAGATTTCCCCGCCGGTGCCCGTTGCTTCGGCTGCCGCATATCCCCACCGGCAGAAGTCAGCCATACGGGGCAGCCCAGTTAGCTTCACCTTCGGATATACCCGCATTGCTCCGGCCAATGCATCGAACATGCCGCCCACGATGGCGGGCCGGGCCTCCTCGAAAGCCTCCCAGAATTCGGCCTCCTCCCGCCTGCCTGCCGGGTTGATGCGGGTGAGTTCAAACAGCAGCGAACGGTCTAAAAAATCGGGTCTGGTCGCCACCAGGTTTATCCCGTTTAGTGTCGGGCACCGCAAGAAAGACAGGATAATCTCGTCCTCGTCGGTATATAATTCCCGCTTACTGATACCGCCGCCGGTTGCGGCACAGCATAACATGTCTGATTGCCAGGGTTGCAAGCCGTCCAGGTTATCGAACGCCGGCATATAGTTATGAGATAGCATCAAAGCAAATTCACTCTGTTCTTTCGGGATAGTCAATAACTCCCGGTAGGCCGGGTCAACCACCCGCCTGAGCACCCGGAGGACGGTTGATTTGGCTGCCCCTTTTTCTCCATGAAATGGTGGAATAACATGGGGAATCCCCGGCACCAGGCAGGTGACAACATAGACCAGCAGTAATATCTGTTCTTCTTCGTTTCTCAAGTTTGCGAAGTCCAACAATCGCAGCAGGCTGTTTTTTGCCCGCCGGGGCTCCACCTGGGGGGCCGTGTTCTTGTACCGCCGGAACAAAACCGGGGGGCTGTCCACCACCTGCCAGCCCTCCGGGGTTATCTTCACTGCCCGCCAGCCGGCATCGGCCAGGTCGTACCAGAAAGCGCCGTTGTGTTCAGCCACCCGCAGGCTTAACTTGTGCTCCGGGCCGTCGAAACAGGCTTTTGCCTCGATAACGCCCATTGCCTGGCTGATGGCGTCACCATTGGGGGCCTTGCTGGTCATCTTATAAAACTGACCAATCAGCCAGCGCCGGAAGAACCTGCTCCTCACCGGCCAGACTTCAGTATGGCCGTTCACTTCCACCAGCGAGAAGGGTTCTTGCAAGTCGTCATGAAAAAGTGTCGCAGCCTCGGCCAGCTTAATCAGGATGTCAGCCTGGCTCTTCCGCTCCTCCTTTTCGCCGGTATCTTCTCCCCCCTCAACATCCTCCGGCATTGACAGTTTGACAGCCCGCCGTATGGTCTGACGGGTCACGCCGCAAGGCTTAAGTAGTTTTGCCGCTTCGTTAACTGCAACGTCACGGTTAACCGGGTCAGTGCAGGCAAGCTCCGGCAACACCCTCCTATTAAAGAAGTCCGGCCTCCCGGCGGTATCCAGTCTGCCCATCTCCGCCAGCAGCACCGTCATATCAACCGGCTCCTTCTGCTCCGTCCTGCCGGCCTCTGCTAAAAGTTCCGCCTGTTCGTCTTGCGTCAAAATTTCTGTTATGTTCAGCCAACCCACCTCCAGGCCACCCGCAGGGCCTCGACCTGCCGGGACTTGTCATTACTCATAAGTTCATCAAGCACGTGCTCAAGCTGGGGCAACCAGTATATCAAATCACTATACTTCTCATAATCTTCCCTGTTTCGCAGCAAGTTGAAGATGCATCGGTGAATCAACGCAACCTTGCTATATGTTTCCCCGGCCTTACATTCAAGCGCCCGTTCAACTTCCCACTGCTTCGCACGGTCCGCCGCCCGCCTGCAGGCCTCCGGGCCGGGCCTGTCGTCCACCGGCAAGCCGAAGTCACGGCAGATTAGCCGGGCCGCCTCCAGGGGTCGCAAGTTCAGGGCTTTAGCAAGTAAAGCTATGCTGTCGCCGCCAGCGCCGCAGCCGAAACACTTCCACCGCCCCGAAGCCGGCCAGACCACGAAAGAGGGCCGCCGGTCTTCGTGAAACGGACACTTTGCAACTAAGTTTCTGCCGCTTTTGCGCAGTTGAAGATTTAAGTAACATTCACACACTGCTTCAATTGCGCTGCTTCTAGCATTATCAAAAACGCTACTTTGTGCTATACTCTTAGCAAGCACAGTTTTTTCACCTACTTTCCCCCCCGGCAAAGCCGCCGGGGGTTTGTTTTTCAACCTCCTGCCGCAAGCTCGCTCGTTCTTGCCGCTCAAGCCAGCTCAACAGAGTCGAACGCCTGAATAACACCCGCCGCCTCGCCCGCACATGCGGCAGCATCCGCCGCCGGGCCAGGTCGTAGACAGTCCATTCTGAGAGCCCCAGGATGGCCGCCGCTTCGTCGGCGGTAATCGTTTCTCTCATGCTCTACTCCTCCCGGCTCGCTATTTCGTCGATGATTTGCATTACCCGCTCTTTTTCTTCCGCCCGGAGCTCCCTTCGTAATCTTCGTGTGATTGAAAACGCATTTATTCCCAGCGCCTCCCCGATTTCCCAGAGGAAAACTTTCTTTTCTTTTGCATACTGCCGAATGTCTTGATTCGCCCGTACCCGCATTTAAAATACAACCCCCTTTTTTAAAAATAGTTGTTGCGTAATTTTAACGTTTGTGCTAAGCTAACTATAACAATAATCAGACGTGAAGCAAAACGTTTTATGTCTGAGTTTACGTCTGATTCAAAAAAAGGGGGGGATTTTTTGATTACTTATATTGCAGACTTAAGAGCATATATAGGAACACTAAAACAAGTCGATGCATACTCCTGGCATTTTAAAAAATACACAGTGAGCGCAGGCGGGGAATATCTTTGGGCTGATGGGCACATAAAAGATAAAAAACTTACCCGCTATGATAATCCCTCACTGTTATTTTCTTTTGCCGGGCTTGTTCAGCTGCCGCATTCGTATTGGTCTATAGAAGAGCTTGTGAAAAAAACTACCTCTGATATGAACTCTGATATGAAAAAAGCTATCCCTGATAAGAAAATAATAAAATTCTGTAAAAAGTTTGGTATGCCGTACTGGGAGGAAGACGACGGGAAAAACTTATTC
>JAGUVT010000128.1 GCA_020062745.1 Deltaproteobacteria bacterium | reverse complement strand
TACACAGGCCACACCCGCTTCCTGCCGCCGGCCGTCCTCACTCCCACCAACTTTTTAGTGATAAAGCCTTTGTCCCACAGGTGGAACCAATGCGTCCCAGGGAGGTGCTGCTGGTTTTTCTGCTTCTTGTGCCAGGCCGCTATCCCCGGGTATGTGGAGAAGAATGTCCCCCTGGCTTTCTGGCTTTCCGCTTCGCTCATTTCTACGCCATATTCATACCTCGCACTGTCCATCAGCCGGCCTGGGCCTGCGCCATAAAGGAGGCCGAATTTACCGCCTTAGCTGCCTGCCGCTCTTCTTTGGTGACTTCCTCCGGCGGCTTGCCGGCCATAGCCGCCGCCGTCAGCCGGTGGAGGTCTGCCCCCTCCTGGAAGGCCTCCAGCATGGTCTTGTCTCTCGACAGCCAGGCCATGATTCGCAGTTCAATGCCGGCCAGGTCAGCCTTGACCAGCTTCCTGCCCGCCGGGGCCCTGAACAGCTTGCGGAATACTTTACCCTCCCCACGGGCCGGCACCTGCTGCAGGTTGGGGTTGGAGCAAGACATCCGGCCTGTGCTGTTTTGATTTAACTGCCACATACACGCATGTAAGCGGTCGTCCGCCGGGTGCTGCTTTTCCAGGTACTCCTTTGAGGAAGGCTACCTGTTTGGCCGTTCCCCGGTACGCCAGCAGGTCTTTAGCGAAGGTGCAGGTATCCGCCGCCAGGTCTTTCAGGGTTTCATCCCTGGTATCTTCTACTGTATGCCCCAATAGCTGCAGGCAGTGCAGCACGTCCCGGACGCTGGCGGGGTTGAAGCCGGGTTTTGTCTTCTTGCTCCCGCTTTTCCTTGGGGCCGGCACAAACCCCGCTTCATTTGCTTGCTGGGTCAATCTTGCCGCTGTTTCATTTAATAAGGACTCCTTCACCGCCAGCAGGCTTCTTGCCGCCCCAGCATCAAACGGCATCCCGGAAAGTTCAATCTCCACCACGGCGGGGAGACATTCAAACTCCAGCCTGGCCGTTTCCTCCAGGCCGTTCTTAGCCAACAGCCCGGCCTGCACCTCATGGAGGGGAAGTAGAATAGCCGCGTCCCAGGCCGCATATTGTAATTGTTCCGGGGTAAGCTCCCCGCTCCAGTCGCTCACCTGCCCGGCTTTGTCCAGGGTGATACCCAGGTGCCGCTTCGCCAGGTCAGCCAGCCGGTGGCGGGGGTAGACTTCCTTCAAGGTATGTTTAGCAGTATCTTTCGCTTTCTCCAGCCGGTAGTAACCCGCCGCGTTCACCTGACTTGCTAACATTGTATCGAACAATTTTTCTATCGGTAAACGATATCCCAGCACTTGCCGAATGAAGGAGAGGTCAAACTTTAGGTTGTGCCCGATTTTAGTTACAGCAGGGTCTGCCAGCAGTTCCGCCACGGGCTCCAGGACTTCCGCCGCAGGGAGGGTGAAGCAGTCCGCCAGGTAAACAGTCGCTGTTTCTTCTTCTGTTTCATTACCGGGGATAGCAAGCTGCACCAGCCTGATCCTGCCGGTCAACGGGTCAAGGGATGTGGTCTCAATGTCCAGGCCGCATATACCGGCTTCCTTTGCCTCGCCCAGGGCCTGCCGCCACTCCGGGAGGGTGGAGACTGTATTTGTTTCCACGTTCTCCAGCCAGGTTTGCCAGGGGGAGGGGTCGTTATGCGGCTCCGGCTCCCCGGTTTCCGGGGCTTGGCTGCCGGGAACGGATAGGGATAGGGATAGGGATAACTGGCCGGTTGTGCCGCCCTCGTTGGTGGTGAACAACCGCCTGAAAAAGGCTTCGTACTGCCGGCATAAGGAGGTGAAAAGCGGTTCATCAACTGACTGGTACGCTGCATGAATCTTTTGCTCCAGTTCATTCAGCCGGCTATATTCGCCGGGTTGCGCTTTCGCCAGCCGGGTAAGGGTACCGGCGGGGTATTCCCGGCTTAAGTTATCCTGCAGGGCCGTAAAGGTTTCCTCCATCTGCTGCTGAATCGCCATAGTATCAGTTGCTTGTGGTGGTTGTCTGGTGTTTTTTATTTTTATAAGCTCCTCCAGCCAGGGATTCATTGCCTTAC
The DNA here is from genome assembly GCA_020062745.1 of Deltaproteobacteria bacterium. Lineage (GTDB taxonomy): Bacteria > Bacillota > Desulfotomaculia > Desulfotomaculales > JAGUVT01 > JAGUVT01. The sequence goes on along the minus strand of JAGUVT010000128.1, from coordinate 5,419 downwards.
CTCCTCGACATAAGGTAAGTGGCCGCTTCATTCATTTCCTGGGCCACGTGCTTGTATTGATTCAACTTGTCCATGTCCACCAGGCCGGCTACAGGTATACCGTCCGCGGTAAATAGCGGGGTTACGGCCTCCTGCATTGCGGCAACGTCTTCCGCCCGGGCCTTGACCAGCAGCTCAACGTTTTCCCACTTATAACCGTGTTCTTTAGCCATGCCTCTCATGATTTTGTTTATCCGGCTTTTGGTGAAGCCCAGGTCTTTGTAAACGTAATAGCAAAAAGCCATTAAGGTTATTGCCGGAGTCATGGTCATCACCTCATTTTTTATTTTTTTCTTATATGAAAAGTGTCGACATCTCGACAAATCCTCCCTATCCATTGGGAGAGTAAGGCTGGAAGGTGTCGATACGGTTTCAACAATGGTCGACATTTTCGACACTTTCGTTGTTAAGTTTTTTTGTCGACTTTGTCGAAAACGGTTAAAAACGAGTCGACAGGGTTAAACTCTACAGCCACAGGGGGTTCATCCGCTTTGTCGAGATGTCGACGATTTCTATACTAATAAAAAAATGTTTTTCTTGTCTGCCCACAGGCCGTAACCGGCTTCTTTAAGTTTATTCAACATATCTTTTGCTGCTTCGGTGGTCTTACATCCAGCCACTTTATACCTTTGTATTTCCCTAGCTGTAGTTTCTTGCTTACCGTGCTTGTGCAGCCACGCCAACAACTTGTCTATCTGTTTTTCGCTATGTGTTTTCGCCAGCTCTCCCCATACCTTTTTGCAGTGATTTTTAAAATAATCAGCTAAAACAATCCCGGCCAGGACACTTTGTTCATCAACCAGTTTCCCCGCCCCCTCGGTGGCCTGGTGGACGCAGTGAATTATCAATATCAATCTCGTACACTGCCCGGGCATTTTCCCCCAGGGGCCTTGCAACGCCTCTGGGAATTCAGGAAGGTTTAGTTCTGCGTAATGCGTGTTGTACCACCTGACGAACGTCGCCCGGGCGACGGAATCTAAAGCAAGCAAAACAGGTTCTCCGTCTTCGTCGAAAGCAAGTTCTGACAACTTCTCAAAGCATTGTCTAACAGTTCTGGTTGCTTCGTCGCTTATCTCTGCATCAGTCCAGCTTTGGTCGACGGACTCTGGATATGAAAATAAAATTCTGTCCACAAAGCCATCTGCCCGGTTTTCTTCGTCTAAGAGGTCATTTAGAACATCGGGCGGGATACAACCACAAACGCTTAAAAAAGGCCGGGGAAGGAAGATTGGCTTTTTTCCTTTTCGGTCAACCGGGGCCGGAGCATTGCTCCAGCAGCTTAAGAAAAACTGCCGGTCTGCCCCCCGGCCGCTTTTATATTGATTAAGGCTTTTCACCCAGGCGGTTAGCTCATCACGGATAAGCATAATCCCCCTGGGATTTTGTTCAATCAGTTCCGCCAGTGCTTCCACGGTGGCGTCAGCCGTGTACAGCCGCCGCATCGGCGGTTCTTCTGGTTCAGCCGGCTTGCCCCCCGGGGTCTCAGCGTTACCCCCGGCGGCTTTCTTCACTTCTTGCTTCCAATGCTGCAAGTTTACTTCATACGCTGATAACTCTTCCGAAAAATCGGCCAGCGTAGCGTGGTGGCTCTCTCTCAGCTTGTTAGCTAACTCATAAACAAACCTGCCAGCCTTCTCCAGCGCCGGGCTTTTCTTCGCCGCCGGGCTGCCCACGACGGCGTTATACAAACCTGCCCCCTCCGTCCAGTCTTTTTTCAAACTGATTCGCCTGGTTGCCCCGATTGTCCCGCCCGCCAGGGCCAATAAGAAGACTGCAACATAATCCACAGGGCATCCCACCGCAAATGCCGCTTCTTCGCTGTACCGCCGGAAGCAGTCGGGCAGGGCCTCAAGCGGAAAAGGCTGGGTCGGTATCGCTTCTGTACTCGCCGCTATGGTGCCCAGGAGCACGGGAGAAGTTATCTTTCCGTTGAACCGACACTCCCGGCAGTAACTATCACCGCATTTCTCCTGAATCACTCCGCAAGTAGTGGGGCCTGTTTTCAAAGCATGGGCTATTTTTTCATTCGTTTCTTCGACGGTGTAGCCGGGGTAAGCCGAAGATACAGCATGAATTACTTCGTCCACTTCTTCCGTCCGGCTCAAAACAGACACCACGCCGTAATACCAGTCGGGTTCGGGCAGGGAGGTGGCGTCATCCCGGCAATGCCGCATAAAAGCGCAGCGGTTTAGAATCAATTCTGCGCTTGCGGGGGGGTAGTCTGCTGGTGTACTGGTTTTTTGTTCTCCCGGTGGGGCCGGGAGTTCTGAATAAAGCTTTTCAATAACCAGATTGAGTTCTTTGAAGCTATACCGACGCTTCGGATAACTTTCCAGAAGGCGCACGGGTACGGGTTCCCTCTTTCGGTTTACCGTCCCGGGGACTCTGATAACCCTGGCAAGGTCGCTGGTGTTATCCAGGTGGTAGCCGGCCTTTTTGAAGAAATTGGCCATCACAGCGTTGAATTTCCCCGCCAGCGCTTTTGCCTGCTCCCGCTCCTGGCTGTTCTTGAAAGCCCGGGGCTTGCTGAACAGCCACAGTGGATATAACCCATGCCCCGAATGAACGAGTATCGAGTATTGGAGTGGGAATCTGGCTAAAATCGCTTTTGCGGTCGCAACGTCCGGCGGCAGGTTTGTCTGCTTATGCGCCGGGTCAGCCAAGTCAACATCCAGCCACATGGCGGGCAGGGCAACCACATCTTCTACGCTGCCCCGCTTACCGGGGGCTAACCGTTTTTCCCGCAAACCCAAGCCAAAATAAACATCGTTGTCTGTTGCCAAATTAATAGCAGTTTGTGCCGCCTGCTTTAATTCATCAGCGCCGAACCAAAATGTTTGTTTTGTTTGCTTCACCCAGAGTGTTAGCTGCCCTGGCGGGGCCTGTCCGTATAGCGTATGAAAAAAATCCATTACGGTTGCTTCTTGTGCCGCTTCATGATATAATTGAGACAAATAAAACACCTTCATCCTTTCTGCAACAGTCACGTTGCAGATTTTTGTTTTATTGCGATAACTTTTGCATCTGCTGTTGCAAAGCGCAAATTGCGTCTTCAGCTTTGCAAATTTTGTGCAATAATGCTTCGCTCTGCTTGTCTGCGTATTTACTGCGCAAGTTTGCGCTGATACGCTGCAGTTTTGCAATTTTAGCATCAAGCTGCTCATTTTTTACGCGACAGTTCACTTTTTCCTCCCGCCCCCGGCAAAGCTGCCGGGGGCTTTTGTTTTTACTCAGCCAACCACCGTTTGACTTCCTCCACGCTCACAACAAACTTTTTCAGACCGATTCTTTTTGCTTTCAACTCACCCGCCGCAATCGCATTATAAATTGTGTTTCTGCCAACCCCGGTCATGCTGCAAATTTCATTTGCCGTGAGCGCTAAGCGGTCTGAGAGTTTGTCAGCTACATTAATTGCGCGCATTTAATTCATCCTCCTTTTTTGTTGCGTTTTGCTACGCATATGATAAAATAAAAAAGTAGTTTAATAAAAAAACGGGGGGCTGTCACTTTACAAAAAACCGGTGGTTTCAAGTGCTACAGGTACGCAAATAACTTTAGACTTGTAAAGTGACAACGCAAAAATGAGATACACAGTTTCATTCAACTTTCATGAAAAACCGCCGATTGAGATAATCACGCCCGCCGACAATGCCGGTATTGAGGTGGGCCAGGCGGCCTTTGCTTTGCAACGGCTAGACTGCATGGACGTGAAATCGGTAAGCGAATTCCTGAAAGCGTTCCGCAGCACCCAACTTATTCTTAACGGCAAGCGGGTTGGCGGCACTGCGTTATTGTCAATTCTCCAATTGGAGCAGGCTGATATGCAGGCCTTCATAGAGACTGTCCTTCTGGTTCCCTTTAGCTGGCGGTTGAACACCGTGCTGCCCTCAAGACGTCTGGCGGTATTTCACCATAAAACCCCACGCCTGGAAAGGATACATAGACACTTTCAAGGTATCGCCTTGCGTCCTGTCGCGGCCACCAGGACGGAGATATTTACCGCTTTAAAGTGGGGAGACCTCAGAGAAAGCGTTTTAAGCGAACAGTCGGAGAATGAAACACAGCCTGAGGAAAAACCCAAACCCAACCGCTCTGAGCGAATAATCATAGAATGGGAGAATGCCTGGAAAAACAGAGAAAGCCAGCCGGATAGGTTCAATTCAGCTCTGGCTGAATACAATTCTTTAACGTGGCGGTATGAGACTGACAACTTGCCGGCAATTGCCTGGTTAGAATTGTACCTTCTGGCCGAACACAATATAAAAGTCAAGCAGTGCCGTAAATGTAAGGGGTATTTTGTCCCCTGGCCGGCTAATGTCCAGTCTTGTGGGAAATGCAGGCAAGACACCACCAGACAGGCGCTTCATCAGGCGAACTTACCGGAGGATAAAAAAGCTTTGGTGAAAAAGAAGAACGCCCAATTCCAGAAGGAGAAAAGAAAAAAGCTTAAAGTGTTGAAATTAAGGGAGGAAGGGAAGTCCATTCAGGAGATAGCAAAAATAATAGGAATAGGCGAATGGCGGGTAAAAGAATTGATTGCACTAGAAAAAAAGGAAAGGTGATTAACCATGCAGCGCAGGTTTAAGATTGTCCTGGAATGGAATGAAGAAGAAGGGGGATACACGGTTACTGTACCGGCCTTGCCGGGTTGCATCACCCAGGGGGATACCAGGGAAGAAGCGGTAGAGAGGGCACAGGAGGCCATAGAAGGCTTTATTGAGGCGTTAAAGATTATTGGCAAGCCGGTTCCTGAAAGTGACGTTGAAATCGCTGAAGTGCAGGTAAATGTTTCATGACCCGCCTGCCCAGGATAACCGCTAAAGAAGTTTTTAACGCTTTACAAAGAAATGGTTTTGAAGTTATCAGAACCAGGGGCAGCCACCACTTTTTGCACCGTCCGGGAAGCGGGATAGTTACCGTGTCGATTCACCCGGGTGAAATTATCAAGCCAAAAACGCTGAAGTCTATTCTAAACCAGGCCGGACTTACGGTTGACGAACTGATAGATTCACTTTAACCCTTCTCCCGCATGGCCTTAAAGGTAAAATTTCATCTAATAATTTTCTAATGGACGTAGCGAAAAACCATAAAACAGGACGGGAGAACAGGCGTTCTAAATGCAGTAAAATCAAGGGTTTTGTGACGGGATAAAACGTCATAAACCATAGGCTAACAACTCTTAATCGTCAGGTTACAGGTTCGATTCCTGTATGGCCCACCAGAAAAGTGAGAAATGGCAAGGGTTCCGGGGGTGGAAGTCCTTGCCATTATGTTTTTCGGTAAGGTATCAATTATTTATCTTTGTAATGCGTCCGACATTGTGCAATTTCTATGTTATTTTCCTTTACCCTGTAAACAAGCCTGTTCTTTTCGTCAATTC
>JAGUVT010000076.1 GCA_020062745.1 Deltaproteobacteria bacterium | reverse complement strand
GTTAAGCCGGACCAGGAAACTAAAACCGGCGGTAATAAGAGTACTGTACCGCCCGGCAGTGTGAAAATTACACCCGGCACACCGGAGCCGGGTACCGGTGACGAGCCTCCGGATCAGACAAAATCCGGAAAGGACAATGCCACTGACAGCAGTGCCGGTTCGGATGGCCGGACAGGAACTTCTCCTGCTGGTGGAGCTGTTACCCCCGGTGATAACGCTGATAGCGGCGGTACCACGGTTGATGGAGTCGTTTACCTGAACTTAAGCTAGGAGGACTTTGCCGAAGTATCGTTGCGAGGAGGCCAGAGATTACTCGCTTTGCTCGGAACGGGCTCCGCAATCTCTCATGCAGGAAATACATCGGTGTTCTCTGTGTCCTCGGTGGCTAAATTTCTTCTGGTGTTTTGCTGTAGCTGGTTTTCTGAAGGAGGAGGAAGTACCTGTGCCTGATAAGCGTTTTGCGCTATTGCTTGCTCTGCTGTTTTTGTTTTCGTTTATTATGCCGGCTGCGGCTGCGGCCGGCCTGCCGCAGCAAGGGTCGTTTTACACTATCCAAAACCAGGAGGCGGAAGTCATTGGAGAGGGAGTCACCCTTCTTTCTTATACTCTGACAGCCGGTGACCGGCCGGTGAAAGTATATATTTTACAGATTGATTTAGACAACCCGTACGTTATGCTGGATGGTTTGATCGGGACCGACGGCACTCTGGCCGAAACGGAAACCGTCAGCCGGATGATTGCCGGACGCAGCGGAGCCGTGGCGGCGGTAAACGGCGGGTTTTTTATCATGAGCAAGGACAAGCCGTTGGGAACATTGATCAAGGACGGAGAGTTGGTGGCCAGCCCGATTAAACGTAGTGACATGCCGGTTTTTGCCCTGTCGAAGGACAGGCGGCCCTTGTTTGATTTCTTTGCCTTCAGCGGTGAGGTGCGGGCTGCCAATGGAAAAACTTTCCCCCTTTACGGTATAAATAAGCCGGCTTATGACTTAGAAGACGGCAGCCTTTCCGATACCGATCATCTTACCCTGTACGACCGGTACTGGGGACCTCAACCCAGGGGCGCCGACCCGAACCATCCCGGTGCGTTAGCAGCCGAAGTGGCGGAGGGCACGGTTAAACAGGTGGTTTATGCCGGAGAAGTGCAGTTTGTCATGCCGCCGGACGGCTATGTGCTTTGGGGCCATGGCGCGGCTGCAGATTTTATCCGCCAGAACCTGCCGGTTGGCGCTTCAGTATATGTAAATTACCGTACCGAACCGGACTTTAAAAAAATAAAGCTGGCTGCTGGAAGTAACAGCTTTCTGGTCAGAGAAGGGAAAGTAACTGCTTTTCAGGGAGAGGTGAAGGGGAAAACCGCCCGCACCGCCGCAGCCTCGGCTGGAAACGGCCGGTGGCTCTACCTGGTGGCGGTGGAGAAGAGTGATGCCAGTACCGGCATGGAGCAGTCCGAACTGGCGAAATTGCTGGTAGATCTGGGCGCCGAAGAGGCCCTGAACCTGGATGGCGGCGGTTCTACCACCCTGGTTGCCAGGCGCCCGGGTGATTTTGACCTGTCGCTGATCAACCGGCCCAAACAAGGACGGGAGCGCCTGGTTACGGATGGGATTGGCATCTTTAATACGGCGCCGGCCGGGCAGCCGGCCGGGTTGATTATCTCCGGGCCGCGCACCGTTCTGGCCGGCACCTATGCCGAATATACAGTTAAGGGTTATGATTCCCACTACCATCCCTGGCGGCCGGAAGGTGTTGAGTGGAACCCGCCGGCGGGAGCCGGAGACTTTGTCGGCAACACCTTTTATCCTCTCCAAAGCGGGGAGTTCAAGCTGGCGGCTGTCGCCGGGACGGCGCGGGGCGAAAAAAAGGTGCGGGTGCTGGGTGCCGGCGAACTGAGATCTTTGCGTGTCGAACCGGCAGTTATAAGAGCTGACCTGGCGCAGTCGGTGCCGATGTCCTTTAAGGTGGAAACCAATGACGGGCAGTTGTTGCCGCTGGAGCCGAAGTACGTTGAGGGCCGTTCTACTTTAGGAGAGTTTCGCGGCGGACAGTTTTATACCGGAACGGTGAGAGGCGGCGGCAAATTAGAAGTCAGCTTTTTAAACCTGGCGGCGGAGATACCGGTGCAGGTCGGCAGCCTTTTCCGGGATACCGGGCAGAACTGGGCCTTTAAACAGATTGAGGAAGTAGCTGCGGCGGGTATTTTAAAAGGTTTTGAGGATGACACTTTCCGGCCGGCGGAACCGGTTACCCGGGCCCAGGTGGTAACTATTCTCTCCCGTCTTTTAGATTGGCCGCCGGTACAAGAATCGCTTTCCTTTAAAGATATGGTGCCGGATTGGGCGGGGAATGCCGTGGCTGCTGCGGTAGCGCGGGGTGTGGTAAGGGGTTACCCTGACGGCCGGTTTTTACCGGGCCGTTATATTACCAGGGCGGAACTGTGTGCCATTTTGGACCGGGCGGTAAAAGTTTCTTCCGGTAGGGAGGAAATGGCCTTTACGGATATGGATGCGGTTCCTTCCTGGGCCGAAGATGCTATGGGCCGGGTGGTTTCCAGCGGGCTTATCAGAGGCTACGAGGACGGCAGCCTGCGACCGGGGACAAGTGTGACCAGGGCGGAAATGGCCGTGATCATCAGCCGCTACCTGACACTGTCCTCGCAATGGCAGTTCACCAAAACTCACTGAAAAAATTGAGGTGGAATTAATGCCTGCAGTGCTTCTGGCACTGATGGGGTTGGATATAGGCGGCGCCGAGACCCACGTGGTGGTACTGGCCCGGCACCTGAAAGAAATGGGGTATAAGGTGGTGGTGGCCTCAAATGGCGGCCGCTATGAGGAAGAAATTGTCCGTTATGGCGTCAGGCATTATAAGGTTCCGTTGCACAGACCGAATCTGTTGTGCATTTGGCGGTCGGTTTGGCTGGTACGGCAGATTGTGGCCCGGGAAAAGATTGATTTGATTCACGCCCACGCCCGCATCCCGGCTTTTGTAGCTGATGTTATGGGGCGGCCGGCTTGTGTTCGTTTTATTACTACTGCTCACGGTAAGTTTACTGCCCGGGGCATACTCAAGTATGTTTCCCGCTGGGGCGAGAAAACTATTGCTGTAAGTCAGGATATTAAAGATTACTTAATTGAAAGTTTCAGAGTCAAAGAAGAGAATATCGTGGTTATCCCTAACGGCATCGACGTTGAGGATTTTAACCCGCATCTGCCGGTAGAAGGTGTGGCTGCTGAACTGGGCGGAGGTGAGGGGAGAGCTGTTATCGCCCTGGTGAGCAGGTTGGATAGTGAACTGGCCAGGGTGGCAACAAACTTGATCGAAGCCTGCAGACAGGTTCAGAAGGATTTTGCAGACTTAAGACTGGTTATTGTCGGTGACGGTGACGGCATGGAGGAAGTGGCGGAACGGGCGAAAGAGTTGAATGCCGCGGCCGGGGATGAGCTGGTCAGGTTGGTAGGAGCGCGTACTGATATAAACCGGATCATGGCAGCCAGCGACCTGGTGGTAGGCGTAAGCCGCGTGGCCCTGGAGGCTATGGCCTGTGCCAGGAATGTGCTGCTGGCAGGTTCACAGGGGTTTGGGGGGCTGATTACCCGGGATAGGCTGGGTTTGTTTCGGGATGATAATTTTACCGGCCGCCGGTTTAAGGAAAAAGCTACCGTTGAAAATCTGACCCGTTCTTTACGGGACTTTTTAATATTGCCGAAAGACCGGATGGAAGAGGAAGGCCGTCGCCTGCGTGCTTTTATAGTTGATGAATACAGCAGTTTGCGGATGGCACAGGAGACTGTTACGGTCTATCAACAGGTTCTGGCAAAGGAGAAAGGATAAATGAAGCTTATCGACGACAGGGGCAGGCTTTTCGGACTGATCAATATTATTGACTTGTTTGTTGTTCTGATTGTTTTAGGGGTGGTCTGGGGTTTGTTGACCAGGACGGCGGTGTTGGAACGGCTTAACCGGAGTTATGCTGAGAAGCCGGTGGAGATTTTGTTTCTGGTGGAAAATGTGCGTCAGTATACCGTTGATGCAATTCAGCCGGGTGAAGTGGTAAGGGAATTGCGTTCGGATGAAACGGTGGGTACGATTAGAACGGTGGAGGTGCGGGACTATAAGGAAAAGGTGCCGGATCTGGAAGGCAACTGGCACATGTCCCCGGTCCCCGGCAAAAAGGAACTCTTTATTACGGTAGAAGGCCGGCTGAAAGAATATAACGGCGCTTTTAGAGTAGGGCAGAGTGATATCAAAGTAGGCAGCAAGGTGACCTTGAAAGGCAAAAGGTTTAACGTGGAAACTTTTGTCTTAAAAATACAGGATTGAGGCATACACGCCGGCGTCGTTCAATGTCATTGCGAGGGCAAAGCCCGTGGCAATCTCGATCTTACGGCTAAAACAAGCGGAGGTCGGACACTTTTGTACAGGGATAGTATCGTTCATCAGACTGTTGAGCGTAGCCGTCGCTGCTGCAGCCATTCTGTGCAGGGCAGTTTTGTAGCCGGCTTGCTTTTGCGAGAGGGGACCGGCGGGCGGCGAGCGGCCGCAGGTAGTGTGCTATTGTATGCGCTGGCTGCGGCGGCGGGGTTTCTGGCAGGACGATGGAAGGAACGGGTGGTTTCCCCGGGCGCCCGGCTTTTTCCTGTCGTTCTGGCGCCCGGCCTGACGGCAGGATCACAGGCGCTGGCCTGGTTGAGGGGCAGCATGCTCGGCCCGGCCCTGTTGAATTGGCCGGAAATGGCGGGTCTGTGCCTGATCATCCTGGCCTTTCCTTTTATTCCGGTACCGGCAACGGCCGGCTTGATTCTGCTGCTGCTGGTTATTTTTGTGCTCAGAGGGCATTTTAAAGGCGCTTTAAGCCTGCCGCTTGTATGGCCGGCAACGGCTTTTTTGTTATTGCTGGTCTTTTCCAGTTTCTTTTCAGTGACGCCGCGGGAGAGCCTGCCGGTGACGGCTTTATTTATAGTCTTTTTTCTCTTTTATTTAATGGCGGTAAAGGAACTGGGCAGCAGAAGAAAAATCTATATAGCTGTGGTTGTTTTTTTGCTCTCGGCTTTTTTACAGGCACTTGTCGGGCTTTATCAGAATTTTATTTCCAGGCCGCTGGTTGATCCGTCCTGGGTGGATGTTGGTTTGTTCCCGGAAATAGCGGTGCGGGTTTTCGGCACCCTGGATAATCCCAACATTATGGCTCAGTACCTGGTGCCTGCTGTTATCCTCGGCGGGGGAATGGTCTGGCAGGTACGGAGTTTGGCCGGGAAGACGTTTTTTGCTGGACAGACGGCCCTTATCGCGGCCGCCCTGGTTTTTACTTATTCCCGCGGGGGATGGCTGGCTCTGATCCTGGCGGCGGCATTATTCAGTCTGTTGCGGGACCGGCGGTTTTTGTTGCTGGCAGCGGTGCTCCTGGCAGGCGTCTTTTGGCTGCAGCAGGACCTGATTGCCTCCCGCCTGGCCAGCGTAGGAAATTTGCAGGAAACCTCGACCAGCTACCGTACTTTTATCTGGCAGACGGCTTACCGGATGATAAGCGATTTCTGGGCCGGCGGGGTGGGGCCGGGTACCGCCGCCTTCCGGGAGGTTTATAATAAATTTTATATGGTGACCGGTGTTACCGCCTTTCACGCGCACAACCTTTATCTCGAGTTGCTGGTGGAAACCGGTCTGTTCGGCCTGCTCGGGTTCTTCTGGCTGGTGCTGGGGTATTTTAGTTACGGCTTAAAAAAGCTTGTCCGGATGCCGGCTGTTTTTGAAAAGACCATACTGGCCGCGGCGCTGGCCGGCATGGCCGGGTACCTGGTTAACGGCCTGACGGAGAACTCCTGGTACAGCTTTAAACTGGTTTTATTGTTCTGGTGGCTGCTGGCGCTGGGTGTTTCAGCAGCACGGCTGAAAGCAGAGAGTTAAAACGTTATGTTAAAAGTGTTGCACGTGATCAGCGATACCAATATCGGCGGGGCCGGCCGGCACTTGCTGGCTTTTTTGCAGTATTATGACCGCAGCCGGCTGGAAGTACGGGTGCTTTGCCCGCCTGGTTCCCGGCTGGCCGGGCGGTGTCTGGCAGCGGGTGTGGAGGTGATTACCCGGTCTTGCCTGTCTGGTGAAAAGTCCTTTGATTTACGTGGGTTGGCTGGTTTGGCCGCGCTTATTAAAAAATACCGCATTCAGGTAGTGCATACTCATGCCAGTTTTACCGGACGTCTGGCCGCCCGGCTGGCCGGGGTGCCCTGTGTTGTTTACACCAAACATCGCCTGGATTGGGAACGGCCCCAAAAAGGTATAAGGGGCCGGCTTCTGAATTATCTTGACCGGACGGCCTGTCACCGGGTCATTGCCGTCAGCCGGGCAGTGAAAGAAAGCCTGCTGAAGTCGGGCATGCCTGAGGCTAGAGTGGAGGTTATTTATAACGGTATTGATGTTGGGGGATTCCGGGAGAGGGCCCGCCCGGGCCGCCTTAGAGAAGAGTTAAGTGCCGGCGCTGACCGGGTGGTGGGTATCATCGGCCGGCTGGAGCCGGAAAAGGGTCACAGTATTTTTTTACAGGCGGCGGCACAGGTTTTAAAGGTGCGGAATAATGTTACTTTTGTGGTGGTGGGAACGGGTTCGCTTGCCGGCGAACTGAAAAATATGGCGCGGGATCTTGGGATTGAGACAAAGGTGCTGTTTACCGGCCTGCGGGAAGATATCCCGGAATTGCTGTCGGTAATGGATGTGGTGGCGTTGCCTTCGTTGACGGAGGCCTTCCCGTTGAGCCTGATTGAAAGCATGTGTTTGGGCCGGCCGTGTATAGCCAGTTCTGTGGGAGGAATAAGCGAAATTATTGAGAATGAGAAAAACGGCCTGCTGGTGTCACCCGGCGACGCGGCGGCTCTGGCGGAGAAAATAATTTTCCTGCTGTCAAACCCGGAGCAGGCAAGGGCGATGGGCGTCCGCGCTGCTGCCCTGGTGGAAAAAAAGTTTGACGCCGGGCTGATGGCTGAGAAAATAACTGATCTTTACTACCGGGTGGTTTATCCCCGTTAAGTTTTCGAAAAGAGGTGTCGATGTTAAACTATGGAACACAAGGAGATTTTACAGTGTTTGCCGCACCGTTACCCATTTTTGCTGGTGGACCGTATACTTGAGCTGGAAGATGGCCGGAAGGTGGTGGGTATCAAAAACGTTACCGCCAACGAACCTTTTTTTCAGGGCCATTTTCCTGGATACCCGGTGATGCCGGGGGTATTAATTATCGAAGCCATGGCCCAGGTGGGGGGAGTGGCTGTCTTAAAAATGCTGGAAGCTCCCGGTAAAATAGTTTTTCTTGCCGGTGTAGACAAGGCCCGGTTCCGGCGGCAGGTGTTACCGGGTGATCAACTGCGCATCGAAGTAGAAATTTTCAAGCAGAAAGGCTCTGTCGGAAAAAGCAAGGCCAGTGCCTATGTAGAAAACAAGCTGGTGGCGGAAGCGGAGTTGATGTATGTGTTGGAAAAAGAAAGTGATTGAAATAATGCGGAAAAAGACGCTATAGGGTGAGATTTTAGATAATTGGTTGATAAACATGTTTTTTAATTATTGTGATGATCATTACAGTAAGATAAAATAAAAAGTGGACTAGCTTTTAGCTGGGGGGAGAGGCCTTGTTTCTACCAGTAGTTACCATACTGCTGGCCTTTTGTATAGCTTTCCTGATTACGCCGCTGGTGCGGCGGTGGGCTTTTAAACATGGTGTACTGGACCGGCCCAACTGGCGCAAAGTGCACAGGCGGGCTGTGCCCCGGCTGGGCGGGATGGCAATCTATATCAGCTTTACGGCGGCTGTCCTGCTGACGCAGGAATTGACAACTCCTATAATAGGGCTCCTGATAGGAGGCTCTTTGATTACCCTGGTGGGTATAGTCGACGACATCAGAGGTATGCCGGCAAGAGCTAAACTGGTGGGACAGATACTGGCTGCTGTGGCTGTTATTCCTTTTGGCCTGAAAGTGGGTTTTCTTACCAACCCGTTTGTTGGTGGAAATTTGATTGCGCTGGGGCTGTTTGGTATTCCAGTTACTGTATTCTGGTTGGTATCAGTGACCAATGCGGTGAATCTAATTGACGGGTTGGATGGATTGGCCGGCGGGACATCGTTTATAGCGGCTTTGACTCTGGCTGCGGTGATATGGGTTGAGTTACTGCAGAACGGTATCTTTCCCGCCCAGCAGCAGGTGATCTTTCTGGCGCTGGCCCTGGCGGCGGCGATATTGGGCTTTTTGCGTTATAACTTTCACCCGGCGCGGATTTTCCTGGGTGATTCCGGGTCCATGTATCTGGGCTTTAACCTGGCGGCCCTGGCTGTGTTCGGTTTGGCCAAAAGTTCCACTTTCATTTCGGTAATTATCCCGATTGTAATCTTGGGGATGCCTTTAATGGACACGTTTTTTGCTGTATTGAGGCGGTACTGTAAGCAAAAGCCGATCTTTCAACCGGACAAAGAGCACCTGCACCACCGGTTGATGGCTCTGGGTTTATCACACAGGCAGGCGGTGCTCTGTCTCTATGCAGTTAACGTGGTGTTGGGATTAAGCGCGGTTATAATGACCTTGCTGGCGCCGAATCAGGCCATGGTTTTACTTATAGTCGTCTCTATTATTATTCTGGCGCTGGCAAACAGAACAGGTGTTATCGGGGTTAAACCCTGGGGAACATACCTTGCCCGTCACACCCGGCAGCGGTCCTCACGTTTGTAAGGGCCGCTTGCTCATGTCTGGAGGTTTTTATGAGAATTAAAAAAGCGGTTATCCCGGCAGCCGGTCTGGGCATTCGTTTTCTGCCGGCGACTAAAGCCCAGCCCAAGGAAATGCTGCCCATTGTCGATAAGCCGGCTATTCAATACATTGTCGAAGAAGCAGTTGATTCCGGGATAGAGAATATTTTAATTATTACCGGCCGGGGTAAACGGGCCATCGAGGATCATTTTGACTGCTCGCCGAATCTGGAGGCCCAGTTACGGGAAAAAGGGAAAATGGAACTCCTGGAACTGGTGTGCGGAATCAGCCGTCTGGCCGATATTCATTACGTGCGTCAGAAAGAACAGTTGGGACTCGGTCACGCCATTTATTGCGCCCGTAAATTTGTCGGCGCTGAACCGTTTGCAGTGCTTTTGGGAGATGATCTGGTACGCAGCCAGGTGCCCTGCTTAAAGCAGTTGTTGGACCTTTACGGGGAAGTGCAATCGAGCATTGTAGCTGTCCAGGAGGTGCCGGTAGAAGATGTTTCAAAGTATGGTATTTTAGATGCCGTGCAGGAGCAGCCCGGGGTTTACCGGGTCAGAGACCTGGTTGAGAAACCGTCTCCGGAGAGTGCTCCTTCCCGCCTGGCGGTGATGGGTCGCTACATCATTCATCCCCGTATCTTCCCGATTCTGGCGAAGACTCAGCCCGGTGCAGGGGGAGAAATCCAACTAACCGATGCTTTGCGGGTGTTTTGCCGGGAGCAGCCTGTTTACGGCCTGGCTTTTGAAGGCCGCCGTTACGATGTGGGCGACAAACTTGGTTACCTGCGGGCCACAGTGGAGTTTGCCCTGGAGCGCCCGGACCTGGCTAAAGATTTCCGGGAATACTTAAAAACAGTAGTAAAGGGATAAGATATAGCTAAAGGCTCTTTTTTCGAAAGGATTGAAGAAAAAATGCGGGTGCTGGTTACGGGCGGAGCCGGTTTTATCGGCTCCCATGTTGTTGATGTGCTGGTTTCTGCCGGGGCGCAGGTGGCCGTTCTGGACGATCTTTCCACCGGCCGTTTTGAAAATCTGAACCCCGGTGCGAACTTTTACCGGGGCAGTATTGAAGGAGCGGAACTGGTTGAGCTGATTGAGCGGGAAAGGCCGGCGGTGGTTTTCCACCAGGCGGCCCAGGTGGATGTGCAGCGTTCACTGAGAGAGCCCCTGGCCGATGTAAAGACTAATATCAGCGGGACCCTTAACCTGCTGGAGGTCTGCCGCCGCTTTGGGGTGAAAAAGGTAGTCTATGCTTCTTCGGCCGCGGTTTACGGTAACCCCTCCTACCTGCCGGTGGATGAGAAACATCCTGTAGAACCGCTTTCTTGCTACGGTATTTCCAAATATGTACCCGAACTTTATCTGGAAACCTACCGGCATCTTTACGGGCTGAATTATACTGTTTTGCGTTATGCTAATGTTTACGGCCCTCGCCAGGATGTCCAGGGAGAAGGCGGGGTGGTAGCCGTTTTCACCTGGAAATTGCTCCGCGGAGAATCACCCTGTATTTTCGGGGACGGCGAGCAAACCAGGGATTTTATCTATGTAAAAGACGTGGCTGCCGCAAACCTGGCAGCCATTGACGGCGGGAACGGGATGGTGCTCAATATCAGTACCGGGGCGCCGGTATCGGTCAACACTTTGTTTGCCGGTTTAAAGGAAATTACCGGCAGCCCGTTGGGGGCCGTTTACGGCCCTCCCCGGCCGGGGGATATAACCCACAGTTACCTGTCTGCCGAACGGGCCGGAGCAGCCGTAGGTTGGAGCCCGCGTTATAGCCTGGCCGAAGGTCTGCGGGAGACGGTGGCGCATTATGCCGAAAAGTCCTCCATGCCGCCTTGCGGCGCCGGCAGAGGATGAAAATGCCCTACATCCACTCCAGCAATAACGTCCGCCTGTACATGATGATACGCTACACTTGCGGTGGATCTTGATCCAATTATCCGTTACCGGCAAGTTTTCTTGAATAAGAACTTTTTTCCGGACGGTTTATCCGTTACCCTGCCGCTTTTTTGCCCGGCATGTTTAATCTGGAACAGATATTCCTCCAGGGCTTTGCGCCTGCTGCCCAGCTTTTTTAGCAAACTGGCTTTTTCCATATCATAATTCCCCCATACCCTTAAGAGTTTATCATCATTATTTCCATATATTTCAAGCCTTAAACGCCGGTATAAACAAAGCGCCTGCTGGCAGACTAAATTATATTTAAGTAAGTCAGAATATTATATCGGTGGGAGGAGAAAAAAATGAACCCTTTTTTGGAGGTTTTACTCCGGTCTGCCGGCGCTTTCGTTGGGGTAGTTTTTATCACCCGGATGGTGGGAAAGTCGCAGGTGGGGCAGCTTACCATCAGCGACTGGGTGAACGGTGTGGTCATCGGTTCCATTGCTGCTGCCATGGCTGTCGACCTGAAGACCAATGTCAGCTATTACGTTTTTAGTCTGTTTGTTTTTATGGTTTTGACTATTACAGCCCAGTGGGCCGGGCTTAAGTTCCGGCCGGCCCACAAGATGCTGAATGATGAGCCCACTGTGGTAGTGCACAACGGTAAAATCCTGGAGCGGAACATGGAGCGGATGCGTTATACAGTAGACGATCTTACCTCCCAGTTGCGCCAGAAAAATGCTTTCAATATTGCCGATGTGGAATTTGCCGTTGCCGAGCCGAACGGCGAACTAAGCGTTTTGTTCAAAAGTCAAGAAGCTCCGCTGACTCCTGCCGACCTTAACGTCCCTACGAAATACCGGGGAGTTCCCTCGGAACTGGTGATAGACGGGACAATAATAAAGCAGAACTTGAAACAGAACGATCTTACCGAGGACTGGCTGCTGGGTGAACTGAAGAGGCAGGGCATTCAATCGCTGAAAGAAGTACTTTACGCCAGCCTGGATACCGACGGCAACCTTTACGTGGATAAAAGGCAGGATCAGATGGATTACGTGCAGGATGTAACCGATAAAATGCCGAATAAAATGCCCCAGTAGGAGGCTCTGTCCTGCCGGCTTGTGGTTTATCGGTTTGTGGTTTAACAGTTTTACTCCCGGGAACATATAATAGGCCGGGAGGTGTAAGCGTGTTATTTAAAATATCTGAACTGGGGATGAGGGACATCGTTAACCTGGCCGATGGAGCGAAACTGGGACCGGTCAGGGATGTGCACATTGACCTGGAAACCGGGCAGGTGCGGACCCTGGTGCTCTCTCCCAGTAAAAAATACCTGGGTTTTTTTCGGGCCGGCCGGGAAGTAATGGTATCCTGGGAGAACGTGAGAAAAATCGGTGTGGATACCGTGCTGGTCGAGCTTAACAAGTAACCCTTTAAAAATGTAAAAATGTAAAATTTATTGACACATTTCTCAGGTTTTGTTAAGATGAGTATGTGGGTTTGTTTTTTTATCAGGAATAACCGCCTGCCCGGGGTAAGAAGCCGTGCCCAGGGGGGGTTATTTTGTTTTGGGGTATATATGATTTATAGGAGGGTGAAAAAGTGGCAAGGCAAATGTTTACTTCTGAATCGGTGACCGAGGGCCACCCCGATAAAGTTGCAGACCAGATTGCCGATGCAGTTTTAGATGCAATCTTTTGTAACGACCCTTACGCCAGGGTGGCCTGCGAGGTAATGGTTACCACCGGGCTGGTGCTGGTCGGCGGAGAAATTACTACTGATTGTTATGTTGATATAGCCAAAGTAGCGCGGGAAACCATTCGCGATATTGGTTACACCAGGGCAAAATATGGTTTCGATTGCGATACCTGCGCGGTGCTGACTGCTATTGATGAGCAGTCTCCGGATATTGCCATGGGAGTAAACCTTGCTTTGGAAGTACGGGAGCAGGATGATGTGGAAGATGAACTGGAGAGAATCGGCGCCGGAGACCAGGGGATGGTATTCGGTTATGCGACGAACGAAACTCCCGAACTGATGCCTCTGCCGATTGCCCTTGCCCACCGCCTGGCCAGGCGCCTGGCCGAGGTGCGAAAAAACGGCATCCTGCCTTACCTGCGACCGGATGGAAAAACTCAGGTAACGGTTGAATATGAAGATGGGCGACCGGTGGGGGTAAATACGGTTGTTGTTTCAAGCCAGCACCACCCCGACATGTCTCTGGCGGAAATCCGGGAGGATGTCATTGAAAAGGTAGTTAAGCCGGTTGTGCCGGCGGAACTGATTAGCGCCGGCACGCGTTTTCTGGTGAATCCTACCGGCCGTTTTGTAATCGGCGGGCCGCATGGGGATACCGGTTTGACCGGCCGGAAGATTATCGTAGATACTTACGGCGGGATGGCTCGCCACGGGGGCGGTTCTTACTCGGGGAAGGACCCGACGAAAGTAGACCGCTCGGCCAGCTATGCCGCCCGTTATGTGGCGAAGAATATCGTTGCGTCCGGATTGGCCGCGAAGTGTGAAGTGCAGATAGCTTATGCCATCGGAGTAGCCCGCCCGATTTCTGTAATGGTTGATACTTTCGGTACCGGGAAAGCATGTGATCAGAAACTGGTGGAACTGGCGCGCGAGCTTTTTGACCTGCGGCCGGCCGGGATCATCAGGGAACTGGATTTGCGCCGCCCGATTTACAGGCAGACGGCTGCTTACGGCCATTTTGGCCGGACTGATCTGGACCTGCCCTGGGAACGGATTGATAAGGTGGAGGCCCTGCGAAAAAAAGCTAAAGAATAGGCTAAATGTTTTCGGCAATAAAATAAGGTTTAACGACATTAACGGCCCGGCTTAACTGGTTTAAGCCGGGCCGTTTAATTATTTGGCAAAAACCCTGGCTTCTGCATAATGTGCTAAGTAGGCACAATTGGGGGTAGGGTGAGGTAATGGTAATGGGCAAGTTATTGCTGGTGTTGGTGATATTACTGATCTTTTATGTCTTTTTGAGGTTGTTGGAGCGTTTGAACCGGAGGAGGAAAACGTCCGGGGAAGACGTTTTTCCGGTTACCCTTCTGCTGGTGGTTAAGGACCAGGAAGAATGGGTGGAAGGTTTCTTGCGTAAGGCGGCTGACTGCCGGAAACGCTGGCAGCCGGCAATGGAAATGGTGGTGGTGGACGATCATTCTCAAGACGGGACGGTTGATATTCTACAAAGATTGCGGGAAATCTGCAGTTTTGAGCTTGTTTTGCCGTCGGAAGGGGGCGGCTCTTTTGAGGCCGGGCTGGCCGGCTGCCGGAGTGCGGCAGTATTATGTTTTGATGCCAGGGGGTTAAAGGGTAATGAACTTTTACGCGCCCCTTTGTTTAACATATTTGCCCTTTTTTCACGCAGGTAAAAGCTGCTTTTTGTCGAAGTAAACTCTGTAGCAATAGTTTTCGGAGAGTGAGGAAGTACGGGTGAAGCGGGGTATTCCCCACATTATTTATACCTGGCTGATAATAGGGTTGGCATCCTGGCAGTTGTCCTTGCTTTTTCCTGCTCTTGACCTGGACCACGGGCGGGAACTTCTGGCGATAGTTCTCATGGGGGTGCTGGCCGAGTGGCTGGTGGTTTCGTTGCCTCATGGGCAGCTCTCCGGCGGGTTTGCCTTGATTCTGGCTACTTTTTTAATTTACGGGCTGCCTGCTACGGCATGGGTTGCCGGTCTGTCTACTATGATCGGACAGGGTATTGTTAACCGGGGCAACCCGGTGCGAACCACCCTTTTTAACAGCGGACAGTATGTGCTGGCTGCGGCAATAGCAGCGCTTTTATATGATTTGGCCGGGGGAACGCCTGTCGCGAAGCTGTCTGTGGAGAACCTGGTCCCCCTGGCTGTTTTTGTTCTTGCCTACATTATTATAAATCATGTTTTGGTTTATTTTTACCTGCTTCCCATAAGGCGCCGTTTTGTTCAGGCGACCTGGTGGGACGCCTTATGGCTGGACGGAATTACCTACCTTTTTTCCATTCCCGTAGGCCTTTTGATAGCCGTATTATATGCTAGAGTAGGCCTTTTTAGTGCGCTGGTTCTTTTTCTGGCGGTGCTGGCGGGTCAGTTTATTCTGCGCTTTTATGTCCGCTTGCAGGCGGCTAATAGAGAATTAACATTGTTTTATGAAACGGCGAAGCGGTTGGGAGAAGGGCATGGCCCGAAGAAGCTCCTCAGCCTGATCTTGCATAATACCAGGCGGGTGATTTTTTATCATTCCGGTATTGCCTATCTGTGGTCTGCAGAACGCCGGGCTTACTTACCGGTTGTGGCGGTGGGTCCTTATGCGAAACAGCTTCGTTATACGGCCCTGTGTAAGGGAGAAGGTTTTATCGGCGGGGTGTTGGAGAACCGGGATGCGGAAGTTGTTTTCGATGCCCGGGTAGATCCCCGTACTAAGGATGAACCCGGTCTTTGTCAGGTGTTCCGTTCCATGCTGATTGTTCCCCTGGTGGCCGGAGCAGAGACGCTGGGGGTGATTGTGCTGGGGGATAAGCGTCCAATGGTCTTTGATGAGAAAGACCGCCATGTTCTGACTGTCCTTGCTGCTCAGGCCGGTATGTCGATTGCCAATGCCATGTTTGTGAAACGTTTGCAGTCTGCCTCTACCCTGGACAGCCATACAGGGCTTCGTAACTGCAGTCATTTTTATGAGCAGGCTAAGGCGGCGTGTGAGCAGGCTTCGATTGATAAATATCCGGTAAGTCTGATTATTATTGATATAGACCAGTTTAAAGTTTTTAACCACCGGTATGGCCGTCTTTTAGGAGAGAGGGTTCTGTTTGAAATGGCGATGTTGCTGGAAGGGACCACCCGCAAACGTGATCTGGTAGGCCGCTACGGAGGGGATGAGTTTGCCGTGCTGCTTCCCCGGGCTAATGACGCCGTGGCTTTGGAGATAGCGGAAGATCTGCGCCGGGCTGTGCGGAGCCAGCTTTTTTTAGGAGAGGCGGGAAAGCGGGCCGTTATTACGATTAGCATGGGCGTGGCAACCTTCCCCCGGGATGCCGGTACGGTAGACGAGTTATTTGGAGCTGCCCAGCAAGCGCTTGAGTGGGCCAAGATAAACGGCCGGGACCGGGTCGTGCGGTGCAGTGCCCCCGGAAGAGAATTTTAAATTTCTTTTTTTAAAGGGGTTTTGCGGTTGGTTTGGGATGCTTTTTTAGATCTGTTTTTTCCACCCCGGCTGGTCTGCCCTCTGTGTGAAAAGCCCGGTACCCGGGCGGCCGTTTGCGAACAGTGCGGCGAACTGCTTGCCGGTTATCGCAGGCAGAGAGTTTGTTGCCGCTGCGGCCGTTTTTTTAATCATTCAGGCGGCAGTTGCCCGGACCCTGCAGTAACCTGTCCGGATTGTCTGGCGGGGGAAAGCCCTTTTTTTGCTGCCCGTGCTGTTGGCCCTTATGAGGGGAGGTTGCGGACAGCTGTTCACCGGCTGAAATACGGGGGCAGGAAGTTTCTGGCCCGGGCCCTGGCCATGTTGATGGTTGCAGTTATAAGTCCGGAGGAGGTATACAGGCAGGCAGATTTGGTAGTGCCGGTGCCGCTGGCCCGGGCCAGGCTGCAGCAACGGGGATTTAACCAGTCGGAGTTGCTGGCCCGGTGGATAGGCCGGTTTATGGGTTTGCCGGTGGATGGGAAGGCATTGGTTAAGGTGAAAGATACGCCGCCGCAAGCCGGCCTGTGTAAAAAAGATCGAGAAATCAATTTAAGAGATGCTTTTAAAGTAAATCTTCCTGACATGGTTTCTGGTAAAAAAATCCTTTTAGTTGACGATGTTTTTACCACCGGCAGTACCGTGTCGGTTGCTGCAGCGTCTCTGATTGGTTCCGGCGCCCGTTTGGTGGTAGTTGCGACAGTATCTACCGCTTATATTCGCTAATCTTTAACAAAAAGCGTGCCAGCTTTTTACAAATTATTACACCTTTTTGCGGCGGTTTGGATTTACCCACAAACTGAACTGCTGAATTTTTGGGTTATTAACAACCTTATCCACATTATCCACAGGTTTTCTTTCACAGGCAAAAAATTTTTCGACATGGTATCGAACCAAGACGGCTGCTGGCGGATGTCCTGTATTTGGAAAGACTTGACGGGCAAGTTTTAGTGTGCTACCATAGGGTAACGTGAGTGCCTGACGCACGGATTAAGTTTTTAGGAGGAATGCATTTAATGTTAGGCAGAGTCAAATGGTTCAATCAGGAGAAGGGTTACGGTTTTATTGAAAGAGAGGAAGGTGGAGATGTTTTTGTCCACTTTTCGGCGATTCAGGAGGAAGGCTTTAAGACCTTGGCCGAAGGTCAGAGGGTTGAATTCGATGTCGTCGAAGGTGCGCGGGGGCCGCAGGCGGCCAACGTGGTAAAAATATAGGTAGTAAAAGCCCCAGCTCAGGCTGGGGTTTTTGTATAATCAGTCAGGATGGCAGGATTTTCTTTTGATTCGGGGAATAATAGAGGTATTCAATTGCTGAAGGAGATGATTTGATGAACATGCAGGTACGGGGCAGGAATGTTGCTGTAACCGAGGCTTTAAAAGATTATGTTGAGAAGCGGGTAGGTAAACTGAGCAGGTATCTTGACAACATGGGCAGCGCTCAGGTGATCCTGACTGTTGAGAAAGGTTTCCACCGTATAGAGGTGACCATCCCGGTTAGCGGCATTATCTTGAGGGGAGAAGAAACCACGGGAGATATGTATACATCTATTGATCTGGTAGTGGAAAAGTTAGAAAAGCAAATTCAAAAATATAAGGGGAAGCTTGTAAGGCGGGGCACCCGGTTTGCCGGTGAGCCCGAAACCGTTTCGGCAGATGCTGACGATGCTCCCAAAATTGTTAAAACCAAACGGTTTCCCATAAAACCGATTACAGTGGAAGAAGCGGTGATGCAGATGAATTTGCTCGGCCATAGTTTTTTTGTTTTTTCGAATATGGAAACCGAGCAGGTGAATGTGATTTACCGCCGGAAAGACGGCAACTACGGGCTGATTGAACCGGAGTTTTGATTGCAGTATAATTAATAAGGAATAAGCTTTTGCCGGAAAGGTGGTTTCTCTAAGTGCTTAATTTCCTGCGGGGGTTGCTGGATGACAATGCCCGGGAAATAAAAAAATTGCAGCGGATTGTGGATGAAATCAATGAACTGGAACCGCATATGCAGTCCATGTCGGAAGACGGTTTAAAGGGCATGACGGCGGTTTTCAAGGAGCGCCTGGCTGCCGGTGAAACTCTGGACGACATTCTGCCGGAAGCTTTTGCCGTGGTGCGGGAAGTTTCCCGGCGGGTGCTGGGGATGAGGCATTTTGATGTGCAGTTGATGGGCGGCATTGTGCTGCACCGGGGCCGCATCGCCGAGATGAAAACCGGTGAGGGAAAAACCCTGGTGGCCACGCTGCCGGTTTATTTAAATGCGCTGACCGGGCGCGGTGTACACGTGATTACGGTTAACGATTACCTGGCCCGGCGGGACAGTGAATGGATGGGCCGTATTTACCGCTTCCTGGGTCTGACGGTGGGGTTGATTGTGCACGGTCTGGACTGGGAGGAGCGCCGGAATGCCTATCATGCCGATATTACCTACGGGACAAATAACGAGTTCGGCTTTGACTACCTGCGGGATAACATGGCCATTCATCCGGACCAACTGGTGCAGCGGGAACATTACTACGCCATTGTAGACGAAGTGGACAGCATTCTCATCGACGAGGCCCGCACCCCGCTGATTATTTCCGGCCAGGCCGAGAAGTCTACCGAACTTTACTATACTTTTGCCCGCGTTGTCCCCCGCCTGGGCGTAGATACCGATTATACGGTGGATGAAAAGGCTCATACGGTGGCCATTACCGAATCGGGGGTGGCCAAAGTGGAGAAAATGCTGGGGGTGGAAAACCTTTACGAGGACCGGCATATTGAGCTTACCCACCATTTAAACCAGGCGTTGAAGGCCCACGCGTTGATGAAACGAGACCGGGATTATGTGGTAAAGGATGGGCAGGTTATTATTGTCGATGAATTTACCGGCCGCATGATGTTCGGCCGCCGGTACAGCGATGGTCTGCACCAGGCCATTGAAGCCAAGGAAGGCGTGAAAATCGAGCGGGAGTCGCAGACCCTGGCCACCATTACTTTTCAGAACTACTTCCGGATGTACGAGAAGCTGGCCGGCATGACCGGCACCGCGGCTACTGAAGAACAGGAGTTCAGGAAGATTTACGGCCTCGACGTGGTGGTGATTCCCACCAACATGACAATGATCCGCAGTGATTTGCCCGACGTGATTTATAAGACCGAGCAGGCAAAGTTTCGGGCGGTGGTGGAGGAAATCGCCGAAAGGCATAAGAAAGGCCAGCCGGTGCTGGTGGGCACCATTTCGATTGAAAAGTCGGAAGTATTGAGCAGTATGCTCAAAAAGAAAGGTGTTGCCCACCAGGTGCTTAATGCTAAGTACCACGAGAAAGAAGCCGAGATTGTAGCCCAGGCCGGGCGGCTGGGGGCGGTGACCATTGCCACCAACATGGCCGGGCGGGGTACCGATATCCTGCTGGGGGGTAATCCCGAGTTTCTGGCTCAGGCCGAACTGCGCCGCCAGGGAGACGGTTTTGAGGCTGCCGGGGAGGTGGCGGCTGCGTCAACCGGACCGGCTGCTGTTGATCCCGCCTACCAGGCGTTGCTCCAGAAATACCGGGAGCAGTGCGCCGCCGAGCACGATCAGGTAATTTCCCTGGGCGGCCTGCATATTGTCGGAACGGAACGGCACGAAAGCCGCCGTATTGACAATCAGTTGCGCGGCCGCTGCGGCCGTCAGGGCGACCCCGGCTGCAGCCAGTTTTTCAGTTCCCTGGAAGACGATCTGATGCGCCTTTTCGGTTCGGAAAGCATCGCCGGTATTATGAACCGGCTGGGCATTGAAGATGATATGCCCATTGAGCATAATATCATCAGCCGCTCCATTGAAACAGCTCAAAAACGGGTGGAGAACCGCCATTTTGACATGCGCAAGCACGTGCTGGAATATGACGACGTCATGAACCAGCAGCGGGAGTTGATTTACCGGCAGCGCCGGCAGGTGCTGACCGGTGAAAACTTGAAAGAAAACGTGCTGGAAATGATCCGGACGACGGTTGAACAGGCGGTGGCCGCTCATGCTCCGGAGGGTGTTTATCCCGAGGAATGGGACCTGGCCGGTCTTTTGGAACGCGCCGCTCAGCTTTTTCTGCCCGGTCACGAGCTTGCCGCGGATGATCTCTCGGGTATGGGGCGCGAGGAACTGGCGGAGTTTCTGTACGGGCGTTCCGTGGAGATCTATGAAGCCAGGGAGCGGGAGCTTGGAGCGGAAGCCATGCGGGAAATTGAGCGCGTGGTTATGTTACGGGTGGTGGATGAGAAGTGGATGGATCACCTGGACGCCATGGATCAGCTGCGGGAGGGGATTGGCCTGCGTGCTTACGGCCAGAAGGATCCCCTTATTGAATATAAATTTGAAGGCTACGAAATGTTTCAAAACATGATCAGCAGCATCCAGGACGATGTGGTCCGTTACATTTTCCGGGTCAACGTGGTAAAAGCGCCTCAGCAAGCGCGGCGGACGGTGGAGAACCGGGGCGGTGAAGAGGAATCGAAAAAACCGGTGCGCCGGGAGAGCAAAGTCGGCCGCAATGATCCCTGCCCCTGCGGCAGCGGCAAGAAGTACAAGCGGTGCTGCGGGCGGGAAATCGCCGTCTGATTAAACGTTGGGAAAGGTATGAGGATGATGTTCGGGGAATTAAAAAGGGATCTGGAGTTATTGGAGAGACGGATCGATGATTTGAGGGTTTCTCTTTGACATCGACCGGAAAAAAGAAGAAATAACGGTTAATGAGGAAAAAATGCTGGCACCCGGGTTTTGGGATGACCGGGACCACAGTCAAGAGATAATGCAAAAGGCGGCTTTGTTGAAGAACCAGGTTGCGCTTTTCGAGGACTTGCGCCGGGTGTACGACGACCTGGCGGTGCTGGTGGATTTGGGTGAAGAGGAAGAGGATGCCGGTGTTGCCGCCGAAGCGCGGGTAGAGCTGGCTGCCGTGACGCAAAAGGTGGCTGATTTGGAGTTGACGGCGCTTTTTTCCGGCCCTTATGACCGGGGCGGCGCCATTGTGGCCCTGCATGCCGGCGCCGGGGGCACGGAGGCGCAGGATTGGGTAGACATGCTGTTGCGGATGTATATCCGCTGGGCGGAGCGCCGCCAGTACCGGGTGGAAGTGCTGGACCGGTTGCCGGGCGATGAGGCCGGAACCAAGAGCGTCACCGTCCTGGTAGATGGTCCGAATGCTTTCGGCTACCTGCAGGCCGAGAAAGGGGTGCACCGGCTGGTGCGTATTTCTCCCTTTGATACTGCCGGCCGTCGCCATACTTCTTTTGCTTCGGTTGATGTGCTGCCCGGAGCGGAGGATGAAATAGATATTCAAATTGATCCCGAAGATTTAAAAATTGATACTTTTCGTTCCGGGGGCGCCGGCGGCCAGCATGTGAACAAGACCGACTCGGCGGTGCGGATTACCCACCTGCCTACCGGCGTGGTGGTATCCTGCCAGAATGAACGCTCTCAACTGGCCAACCGGCTGGCAGCCATGAAGTTGTTAAAGGCAAAGATTTTGGACCTGGAGTTGAAGAAGAAAGAAGCCGAGCTGGCCGCGTTACGGGGCGAACAGCCGGAAATAGCCTGGGGCAGCCAGATTCGTTCTTATGTTTTTCATCCTTACAGCTTGGTTAAAGACCACCGCACCGGGGCGGAAGCGGGGAATGTATCTGCCGTAATGGACGGCGCCATCGATGATTTCATTGCTGCTTACCTGAGATCTAAAAGCAGAAATTAAAGGGGATATTGTATAAACGCATGAAAATGGTCTGGGAAATTATCGGGGTAAGCACCGGCGTTATTCTGGTCGCCCTGGGGATGGATATGTTCCTGATTCCCAATAAAATTGCTGCGGGCGGGGTCGGCGGCATAGCCACCATTCTTCATCACCTGCTGGGGACGCCGGTAGGCGCGGCCATGCTGGCCCTGAATATTCCCTTGTTTATCTTGGGTATTTATCGCCTGGGGCTTCGGTTTGGTTTTCGCTCTTTTTACGGTACCATTGCTCTTTCCCTGGCCATTGACGCGCTGGCCCCTTTCCTGCCGGTGCTTACCCGGGAACCGCTGCTGGCCGGGCTTTTCGGCGGGGTGCTGATGGGTCTCGGCCTGGGTCTGGTGTTTCGTTGCCGGGGTACTACCGGCGGTACCGACCTGGCCGCGGCTATTTTGCGCACTTACACCGGGGTGAATATCGGCCAGCTCCTGTTTTTGGTTGACGCTTCCGTGGTTTTGGCCGCCGGCATTGCTTTTAATTCGGCTGAACTGGCCATGTATGCCCTGGTTACTATATTTGTTACGGCCTGGTTGATTGACCTGGTGCAGGAAGGTGTCAGCTATGCCCGTGCCTTTCTGATTATTTCCAGCCGGCCGGCCGAAATTGAAGCGGCCATCATCAAGGAGATGGACCGGGGAGCAACGGCCTGGAGGGCCAGAGGGGTGTATACCGGCCAGGAGCGGGAGGTTTTGCTGTCGGTGGTTAACCGGTCGGAAGTGGGCCAGTTGAAAGAGATAATTTATAACGTGGATCCCCGTGCTTTTGTAATTCTGGCCAGCGTACACGAGGTGCTTGGCGAAGGTTTTAAACAATACAGCAGCAGGAGGTAAATTTCGGCGGAACATTACCGGATAGCAAAGAATCGTACGAAAATTACCTCCAAAAGGAGGAGGTTGGGATGGATACAGAGTTGATTGAACAGTTGGAGGCCAGGGCAAAGGTGATTCGCCGGCACATCATCCGGATGACCGGTGAATGCGGCTCGGGGCACCCGGGCGGTTCGCTGTCGGCGGCTGATATTGTAACTGCCCTTTATTTTCATGAGCTACGCCTGGATCCGGCGCGTCCGGACTGGCCGGAGCGGGACCGCTTCGTGCTCTCAAAAGGGCATGCGGCGCCGGTGCTTTATGCCGCCCTGGCTGAAAGGGGCTTTTTCCCGGCGGATGAACTGCTGACCCTGCGCAGGCTGGATAGCCGCCTGCAGGGGCACCCGGATATGCGCAAGCTGCCGGGGGTGGAGATGTCCACCGGTTCCCTGGGACAGGGGCTTTCGGCTGCCAACGGGATGGCCCTGGCGGGCAGATTGGACGGGCGGGATTACCGGGTCTATGTCCTTTTGGGAGACGGTGAAATCCAGGAGGGCCAGGTCTGGGAGGCGGCAATGGCTGCCGCTCACTACCGCCTGGATAACGTGACGGCTTTTTTGGACCATAACGGTTATCAGATTGACGGCCCGATCCGGGAAGTAATGTCACCGGAGCCGGTAGCCGACAAATGGCAGGCTTTTGGGTGGCATGTCCAGATTATAAACGGCCATGATTTTAAGCAGATCCTTAATGCAATTGCTGCAGCCAGGAAAGTAAGAGGGAAACCCTCGATGATCGTGGCCGAAACTGTAAAGGGCAAAGGGGTTTCCTTTATGGAACACCAGGTGGGCTGGCACGGTGTTGCTCCCAAGCCCGATGAGGCGGAACAGGCCCTGGCCGAATTGGTATAACCAAAAGTTTTTGAAGGAGTGTATTCTAATGAGCAAGAAAATAGCGACCAGGGAAGCCTACGGGGAAGCCCTGGCGCAACTCGGCCGGGAGAATCCGCGGGTGGTGGTGCTGGACGCCGATCTGGCCAAGTCTACCAAGACCCTCGTTTTTGGCAAGCAATTCCCCGATCGGTTTTTTGATATGGGAGTGGCCGAGCAAAATATGCTGGGTACGGCTGCCGGCCTTGCAGCAGCCGGAAAAATAGCTTTCTGCAGTTCTTTTGCGGTGTTTGCGGCCGGCCGGGCTTTTGACCAGGTGCGCAATAGCGTGGCTTATACGCGGCTGAACGTAAAAATCGGCGCCAGCCATGCCGGTATTACCGTGGGCGAGGACGGCGCTTCCCACCAGTCGGTGGAAGATATTGCCCTGATGCGGGTGCTGCCCAACATGACGGTTTTCGTGCCGGCCGATGCGGTGGAGACGGCCGGAGCGGTGCGGGCGGCAGCGGAACTGGACGGGCCGGTATACATCCGCCTGGGCCGGTCCGGGGTGCCGGTGCTGCACGGGCCGGACTTCCGGTTCGTGCCGGGCGAGGCTGTCACCATGCGGGAAGGTACCGATGCGGCCATAATTGCCACCGGCATCATGACGGCAATGGCCCTGGAGGCGGCCGGCCGGCTGCAGCAGGAAGGGATAGAGGTAACGGTGCTGAATGTCCATACCATCAAGCCCCTGGACCTGGAGGCCGTGGCGGGTGCGGCGAAAGCGACGGGAGCGGTAGTCACCGCCGAGGAGCACAGTATCATCGGCGGCCTGGGCGGCGCGGTGGCTGAAATATTGGCGGAAACTTACCCGGTTCCGCTGAAGCGGGTGGGTTTGACGGACACTTTCGGCGAATCCGGCCCATCGTCAAACCTGCTGAAAAAGTACGGGCTGACACCTGAAGCGCTGGTTTCGGCGGTAAAAGGAGTTATTGCCAGAAAGCAAGGGAAGGTTCTCTAGCACAAAACAGGAGCGATTGATTTTCAGGGTAGCTATTAGCTACCTATCAGCAGGAGATTGTTTCAGGCAGGCAATTAGCCATTGCAGGCCAAAGCCGCGAGCACAGCGCAGCGGGCAACGAAACAATCTCCGTTTTTATCGCAATGACCATTAATCGAAAGCCTTCCGGTTTTCAAGCTTTCCCCTCCTCTTCCCCGAATTCCCGAACGATTTTTCTTTTTCTTGCATCTGCAGGGAGGATTATCAAAAATATGTGTCGAAATAAATTGTCGGCTGGGGTGAAGTGTCATTTTATGTGTGCCGATATTTTCAGTGGGGTGCCGTAATGATTCATCTTTATAATGTCACGAAGATCTACCCTAACGGAGTGAAAGCCCTTTCTGATGTTACCCTGTCTATTCGGAAGGGGGAGTTTGTCTTTTTGGTCGGCCCAAGCGGGGCTGGTAAGACCACGCTGGTCAGGCTTATTTTCCGGGAGGAGTTGCCTACCAGGGGTCAGGTTATTTTTAACGGTAAGAACGTGGGCCGGATGCGTATGGTAGAAGTGCCTTATTTGCGCCGCAGGATTGGGATGGTGTTTCAGGACTTTCGATTATTGCCGCAGAAGACCGTTTTCGAGAATGTGGCTTTTGCGTTGGAGGTTGCGGGCTCCGGCCGGCGGGATATCAGGAAAAGAGTGCCTGTGATACTGAATATGGTCGGGCTGGCCGGTAAAGCCGGCATGTATCCGGCGCAGCTTTCCGGCGGCGAGCAGCAGCGGGTATGCGTGGCGCGGGCTATTGTAAACAATCCGGTGTTGATAATAGCCGATGAACCGACCGGCAACCTGGATCCCGAAACGTCCTGGGAGTTGATGAAGTTGCTTATGGACATCAACCGCCGGGGCACAACTGTGATTATGGCCACGCATGCCTGGGATATTGTTAATGCTATGAAAAAAAGGGTGCTGGCTTTAACCGGCGGCCGGTTGATCCGGGACGAAGAACAAGGGGCGTATTGCTATGAAGCTTAATATTGTCGGCTACTATTTCCGGGAAGCTGTTCAGTCGATCTGGCGCAATAGCTGGCTTTCCATGGCTTCAATCGGGGTGGTGGCGGTTTCCCTTTTTATTTTGGGCAGTTCCCTTTTGCTGGTGTTGAATGTTAACAGTATGGTGGGGGCTCTGGAATCCAGGGTGGAGATAAATGTTTTTATAAAAGATAAAACTACTCCGGCTCAGATTAAGGAAATGGAAGAGGGACTTCGTTCCATGCCGGATATCAGCGAAGTGCGCTTTATATCCAAAACACAGGCCCTGGAGGAGATGAAGGAGAAGTTTGGCGATAAAAAGGAAATCCTGTCCGGTCTGGAAGAGAAAAACCCGTTGCCTGATACTTTCCGGATTAAAACTGCCAGTATCGAGATGGTGCAGCCGCTGGCCCAACAGATTGAGGGGTTGCCTCAGGTTGACCAGGTTCGCTACGGTCAGAATGTGGTCGAGAAACTGGTAGCTTTTGGCCGTTGGGTACGCCTGGCCGGCCTGGTGGCGATGATTTTGTTTGCAATAGCCGCTGTTTTCTTGATTGCCACTACCACCCGCCTGTCGGTATATGCCCGCCGCCGGGAGATTGGCATTATGAAGTACCTGGGGGCGACTAACTGGTTTGTGCGGGGACCTTTTTTGCTGGAAGGAATGCTCCTTGGGTTTTTGGGTTCCGTGTTAGCGGTGATGGTTATCTACTTCGGTTACTTTTCCCTGGTTGGAACAATAAAAGTTTCCCTGCTGTTTATGCTGACGGTTACCGATCCCGGACTGATTTTGCCTGTACTGGAGGGTTTGGTTGCCCTGGGCTTGATCATTGGCGCGGCAGGAAGTACTATTTCGATGCGGAAGTTCCTTATGGTTTGAGGGATAGCCGGTGAAAAATTACAGGTTGGTTGTCATTGCGGGCGACAGCGAAGCAATGTTGTATTCCTTTTTGGGGGGATATGCCGGTGAGTTTCAAAAAGTTTTTAATCTCCTGGTTGCTGGTAGCGTTGCTGGTAACCTTTCAGGGAGCGGCTTACGGGATAAGCCTGGAGCAGAAGTTGAGCGATACCAGGTATAAGCTCAGTCAAAAAAAGCGGGAGGCCAACCTGACCAGGGGAGAGGTCAGAAATTATTCCCGGGAAGTAGCCGTGCTGAACAATGCCATATCCGAGAAAACACTTCAGGTTGAAAGCCTGGAAGCGGAGGTGGTGGCGGCCAGGGATAAACTGCGGCGGGCCGAGGCCGACCTGCGTTATACGGAAACCGAGCTGGCGCGCAGCACAGAGATTTTTCAAAAAAGGCTGCGCAGTATATATGAAATCGGCACTGTCAGTTACCTGGAGATATTGCTTGAGGCCCATGATTTCAGTGATTTTGTCGGCCGTTTTGAGCTTTTGAGGCGGGTAGTGCAACAGGATGTTTCTATTGTAGAACAGCTTGACGCCGACCGGCAGCGCCTGGCTGCCCGCAAAGCGGACGTAGAGATCCAGCGGGACCGGATCGAAGCCGTGCTCAGGCAACAGAATTCAGTACGCCGGGACCTGGAAGCGCAAAAGGATGAAAGGCAGGCTGTCTTGCAAGAGGCGCGACGGGATTTAAGCCGGTTGGAAGGCGAAATTGACCGTCTGGAAGCCCAGGAGCAGGAAATTTTCCGGCAGATTGCCCTGCAGCGGGCCAAGAAAACAACCGTTCACCGGACTGGGGCTTTTGCCTGGCCGGTACCCGGTTATAGTAACATATCGTCTTCTTTCGGCTACCGTACACATCCGATTTTAAATACTAAACGAATGCACAATGGTATTGATATCCCGGCTCCTACCGGCACCCCGGTGGTAGCTGCGCAAGGCGGCACGGTCATTGACGCCGGCACCATGAGCGGATACGGCAAGGTGGTAATGATTGACCACGGAGGGGGGGTAACCACCCTTTATTCGCACCTGTCCGCCCAACTGGTAAGCGTGGGGCAAGAAGTTAGGCAGGGACAGGTAATTGCCAGGGTGGGCAATACCGGCCTTTCTACCGGGCCCCACCTGGATTTCTCGGTACGGGTCAACGGGACACCGGTGAACCCGATGAATTACCTTTAAGCCACTCTCAGTGGCTTTAAGTTTTTTGCCCGGTTGTAATTTTTGCCAGCTTATTGTAGTATAATAACGTATGCAATGACGGTACTGGCAGGTGGTTTTAAGAAGGATGAGATATAGTAGTTTTAGGGCCGGAGCCAGAGGCGACAGGTGGCTTCTGTTTCTGGCGGTTTTAGTTTTAGTGGTCTTTTTCGCAAGCAGTTTTCTGTTGGTCAATAACTATAAACATTTTGGCAACCTGGTCAAAGTAATTTCTCTGGTACGTAACCATTATCTGAAGCCGGTGGCCACATCTACCATGGTAGACGGGGCCATTAAAGGTATCGTTGATTCACTGGGTGATCCTTATTCAGTATACCTGGAACCGAAAACTTTTAATCAGTTGCAGGAGGTAATCAAAGGTTCTTTTGGCGGCATAGGTGTCCTGGTCGGGCTTAAAGATCAGTACATAGGAGTGGTTCGTGTTTTTCGGGGGACGCCGGCGGCAAAAGCCGGTATTATTATCGGTGATGTGATTACCAGTATTGATGACCGGGATGTCAGGGGGATCGACCTGGAGACGGCGGTGCAGTTGATGCGTGGTCCGGTCGGGTCTAAAGTAATGCTTGGTATAAAACGGGAGGGTGCTTCTGAACTGTTAAAAATTCCTTTAACCAGGGAAGAAATCAGTGTACCGACTGTGGAAAGCCGTGTTATTTCCGGTACCAGCATAGGTTATGTGGTTGTCAGTCAGTTTGCCGAGAAAACTGCCGGTGAGATGAGAGAGACGCTGGAAATCTTGCAAGCAGCCGGAATAAAGGGTTTGATTCTGGATTTGCGGGATAATCCCGGCGGCGAATTAAAGGCTGCGGTTGAGGTGTCTAAATTCTTTATACCCAAAGGTCCAATAGTTTATATTGATTTCCGGGTCGGACGGGATGAGACATTCTATTCCGACGGCAATGCTTTACGGTTGCCATTGGTAGTATTGATAAACGATAATAGCGCCAGTGCAGCGGAAATACTGGCCGGGGCAGTGAAGGATACAAGGATGGGTACCCTGGTGGGTACCAAAACCTTTGGTAAGGGTGTGGTACAGACTGTATTTCCGCTTGATAATGGGGCTGCTTTAAAATTGACTACGGCCCGTTATCTTACTCCTTCTAAGAACGACATAAATGAGAAGGGGATTTTGCCCGATGTGGTGGTCCAGCAGCCGTCGGACCGGGCTGAAGATGTCCAGATGCAAAAAGCGCTTGAGATTATGAAGGGGGAAGTGAAGGGGTAAAAGTTGACATCAGTTATAGAGAAAAGATATAATCGAGACAGGCGGTCCCGGATTATGAGGCTGTTTTGCTGGCCCGCGGTATATTTGCAAAGATGCTGCGGGTGTTTACTCAAGTGGAGGTGATAAATATGTGTGAAGCCAATGCTTATCTGCGGCAAAAGGGTGGAGAAGACGAGCTTTTGTTGGAAATGGTGGACCGGGTGATACCGCAGGAAGATGGGATTTTACTGGAAGATATTTTCGGTAAGAGGAAGCTGGTAAAAGCGCGGATTGTAGAAATGGCCCTGGTTGACCATAAGATTATCCTGGAGAAAGAGTAAAATTGTGATGTTGGCGGAATTGGCGAAAGAGGTGCAAAATTGTACAAAGTGTAACCTGGCTGAGCGCCGCCACACGGTTGTTTTCGGAGAGGGAAATCCCCAGGCCAGGATGGTGCTGATTGGGGAGGGACCAGGTGAGGAAGAAGACCGTCAGGGCCGGCCTTTTGTGGGGGCGGCCGGGCAGTTGCTTGACCGCATTCTGGCGGCGGCCGGTTTTAAACGGGAGGAAGTTTACATCGCCAACGTTGTTAAGTGCCGCCCGCCCGGCAACCGGGTGCCTACCCGGGCCGAAGCGGCGGCTTGCATCCCGTGGTTGTTCGAGCAACTGAAGTTGATTTCGCCGCGGATAATAGTGCTGCTGGGCAGTACCGCCCTGCAGAACCTGGTTGATCCTCAGGCCAGGATTACTGCTATGAGGGGGCAGTGGCTGGTTAGCAAAAGTGGTATTAAGATCATGCCTACTTATCACCCGGCGGCATTATTGAGAGATCCCGGCAAAAAGGCGCCGGTTTGGGAGGATATGCAGAAAATACGGGATGAGTATATGAAGATAGCTGATGAATAAAAATCGGGCGTAAAAAGAATTTAGTTTATACGCTGGTAAGAAAAAGAACTGTTGCCATTAACAGTTCTTTTTGTTTGGATATATTGTGCTGTTGGGTGAAGCATAATAAGAAAAGAATTCATGAGTCAGAAGCTGGAATTCAGAATGAGTAGCTATCAGTTGTCGGCCGTCAGCGTTCAGCAGGATAAAGCAAAGAATTTGGAGGCAATCTTTGACAGAACGCAAGGTGGTGATTTAGTACCATGAGACGTTTAAAATGGCTGGTTGTTGTCTGGCTGATTTTACCTTTGTTATACGGTTGCGGCAGTAAAGAACCGGCTCGCAAACCGGCGGGAAAGGCCGTAAAAATTGCGGTCAGTGTGGCCGATATGGAGAGGGACGGCAACCAGACGATCAAGAAAACATTAACCGCCTGTAAGGAAGGGGTGGATATTACCTGGCTGGATGCTAAAAACGACCCGCAGCGGCAGGAAAAGGATCTGGACGAACTGGCAAAGAAGGAAATCAAGGCGGTTATTCTCCAGGTAGTTGATCCAGTTGACGGTTCCGGCCTGATCCGCAGGCTGAGCCGGAACGGGATCAAGGTTGTGGCGCTGGAAACACTTCCCCCCGATGTGCCGGTTGACGGCTACGTGGCGTCGGATCACGCCACGGCCGGGGAACTCCAGGCCCGTTACCTTTTGCAACTGGCGCAAAGCAGAGGTGCTCCGGTTAAAACAGTTGTCCTGCAGGGGGACAAAAATGATCAGGCGGCTATAGATATTGTCTCTTCGATTAAAGGTGTTCTGCAAAACCGGCCGGAGGTACAGATGGCGGTGGTTAAGGCTCATCCCCGGGGCGACCCGGTGCTGGCGAGGGCCACCATGGAGCAGGTACTGGAAGCCAGCAGTAGCCGGATTGATGCCGTGCTGGCCACCGACAGCAGGCTGGCGGGGGCTGCCGTAGAAGTTTTAAAGGAGCGCGGCCTGGCCGGGCGGGTGGTGACGGTTGGGGCCGGCGCCGATAAGCAGGCGTATAAATATCTGGCTTCCGGTGATCATGATGCGGAAGTGGATTTGAGGCCCGACCTTTTAGGTCAATATGCCTGTGATGCTGCTGTCGGCCTGGCTACTACCGGTTACTGGCAGTATGACCGGCAGGTGAAAAGCGGTAATTTCAGTGTACCGGCTAAAATAACGCCGGTGCGGCTTATTACGGCAAAAGATCTTTACCTGCTGGAAGAGCGCTGGGGTAAGGCAGGCGGCGGTGATCAAAAGCAGAATGGCAAAGGGGATAAAGGCAGGAGCGAGAAGGATGATCAGAAAAATGGTCAGGGTGATGAAGGGAACAGCGATGAAAAGAAAGACAACAATGGAGGCGAAGATAAAAGCGAAGCCGGGAAGGAGCAGGGAGGCAAAAATGCTGCCGGAAAAAGAACGACTTTGAAAATAACCACTAAGGAAGGTAAAACGGTGGAGGTGCAGATAGACGGGGAAGTGAAGAAAATCGAGAGCACTGAAGGCGGTAAGGGCGGCAAAAAAGACGGCGGGCGGAGCGAAGGAACCGCCGGCAGGTAAGGATGCATGTCATTGCACGCCGCAGGTGTAGCAATCCCGCGCCCGTCTAGCGGCGGCTCTGCCGCAGCCGGGGGGCCAGGGCGTCGTCCGCGGTGAAAAGCCGGCGGTAGGAGAGCCCTACCAGTAGCAGGCAGCCGATGGCCACCGCGGCGGCGATCATCAGCATTACCACAATCTGGTAGCGGACCGCCTCCCTGGGATCGGCGCCGCCTAAAATCTGCCCGGTCATCATCCCCGGCAGGCTGACCACTCCCACCACCATCAGCGAGTTTATAATCGGCATCATGCCCGCCCGCATTGCTTCCCGTACGCATTGGCGGATTGCTTCCCAGGGGGTGGCCCCGAAAGACAGCAGGGTTTCTATTTCGGCGGAACGGCCGCGGGCCTCGCTGTACAGACGGTCCAGAGAGAGGGCGATGCCGTTCATGGAATTGCCCAGGATCATACCGAAGATGGGGATGACAATGCGGGCCGAATACCAGGGCTCCGGGGCGATAATCAGGCCGGTGACGATGCTCCCGACCAGGTAGGTGCTGGCCAGGAGGGAGAGAAAGGCCAGCATTACCGGGAAATCGGGTATGTTGGGAGTGCGGCGGACGGCGTTGCGGGAGGCAATAAAGCACATCAAGGTGACCAGAGCCAGGATCAGCCAGAGGTTGTTCAAGGCAAAAACGTAAGTAAGAACATAACCGATGAGGGTGAGCTGGACGAAGGTGCGGATCGTGCCCCAGACCAGGGCCCTCAAGAGACCAAGCTTCAGGGCCGCCGAGACTGACCCGGCGATGAACACCAGGATCACGCTTAATGCCAGTTGCAGGTTGGAAATGGGAATTACGCCTTCGTTCATCAATTAAACTCCTCCCAGGTTAAGCACGTGAGCCGGCTGAAGCATTTCACAACTGTCGTCGTGGGAAACCAGCAGCATTCCCCGTCCTTCTGCTTCCCGCAGCCATTCTTTGAGCACGTTCATGACCGCACCGGCAGCATTCTGGTCGAGGGCGGCCGCCGGCTCGTCCAGGAGCAGCACGTCGGGGCCGGTCAGCAGCGCCCGCAGGAGGGCCACCCGGGCCGTTTCTCCTCCCGAAAGAGTGCGGGCGTCCTGCTCCAGCATACCGGCCGGCAGCAGCAGATGCTCCATTTTGTTTTTAATCAGGGTATTGTCCGGTTTGTCCCGGTTTTTCAGGGCGGCGATTTTAAAGGGCCGGATAAGGTTTTCGGATACGGTGCCGTCAAATACCACCGGCCTCTGAGCCAGGTAATGCACCCGGCGCCGCCAGTGATTGGGCGCAAAGTTTGTCCAGGCCTCGCCCTGCAGCATCACTTCTCCGCCGGTGCATTCCTGGAGCCGGGCCAGTACCCGGAGCAGGGTCGACTTGCCCGAGCCGGAAGGCCCGCGCACCAGCAGGACGCCGCCTGCTTCAAGAGCGGCTGAAGCCTCGATCCGCCGGGAGTTCGACCCGTTTGTGCCGACGGCAAAGGTTAAATTTTTAAATTCCAGCAGGGCTGTGCGGCAGTTCTTCATCTTTATCATTCCCCTGCAACTTATTCGCTGCCCGGCGGGATTTTTCCTCTGTGGTATAATATAGCTGGTGGTTTTTATGTTTCAATTAAAATCGGAATACAGTCCCAGAGGGGATCAGCCGGAAGCCATAGCGGCCCTGGTGGAGGGTCTCAAGGATGGCTGCCGGGAGCAGGTTCTGCTTGGAGTTACGGGCAGCGGCAAGACCTATACCATGGCCCAGGTGATCCAGGCGGTGCAGCGGCCGGCCCTGGTGCTGGCGCCGAATAAAACCCTGGCCGCCCAGCTTTGCGGCGAGTTCAAGGAGTTTTTCCCGGACAACGCGGTGGAATATTTCGTCAGCTACTACGATTACTACCAGCCGGAAGCTTACATCCCCCATACCGACACCTATATTGAGAAGGACTCCTCCATCAACGAGGAGATTGACAAGTTGCGCCACTCGGCCACCTGCGCCCTTTTTGAGCGGCGGGACGTGATCATCGTGGCCAGTGTTTCCTGCATCTACGGCCTGGGAGACCCGTCGGAGTACGGCGCCCTGGTGCTTTCGCTGCGCCGGGGGGAATCTTACGACCGGGACGATGTCCTGCGCCGGCTGGTGAGCATCCAGTATGAGCGCAACGACGTGAACTTTACGCGGGGCAAGTTCCGGGTGCGGGGGGACGTCGTCGAGATTTTTCCCGCTTCGGCCGGCGAGCGGGCCATCCGGGTGGACTTTTTCGGCGACGAGGTGGAGAAGCTGCTGGAGTTTGACGTGCTTACCGGGGAGATACTGGGCGAACGGCGGCACGTGGCTATTTTTCCGGCCAGCCACTATGCCACTTCCAGGGAAAAGATGGAGCGGGCCATTGCTTCCATTGAGGCCGAACTGGTAGAGCGGCTGGCCGGACTGCGCGCGCGGAACAAGCTGCTGGAGGCCCAGCGGCTGGAGCAGCGGACCGGGTATGATCTTGAAATGATGTGGGAAATGGGGTTTTGCAGCGGGATTGAAAATTACTCCCGCCACCTGACCGGCCGGGCGCCCGGCCAGCCTCCCTACACCCTGCTGGACTATTTCCCCAATGACTTTTTAATGTTTGTGGACGAGTCCCACGTGGCCATCCCCCAGGTGGGCGGTATGTACGCGGGCGACCGGTCACGCAAACAGTCGCTGGTGGAGCACGGTTTCCGCCTGCCTTCGGCTTTTGACAACCGGCCCCTTACTTTTAGTGAGTTTGAAGCTAAGCTGAGCCAGGCGATCTACGTTTCCGCCACGCCCGGCACCTATGAGCTGAAACATGCCTGCCGGGTGGTGGAGCAGATCATCCGCCCGACCGGGCTGGTGGACCCGGAAATCCAGGTGCGCCCCACCAGGGGGCAGATCGACAACCTGCTGGGCGAAATCAGGCAGCGGGTGGAGCGCCGGGAACGGGTGCTGGTGACCACCCTGACCAAGAAGATGGCCGAGGACTTGACCGATTACCTGCGGGAAACGGGGGTAAAAGTACGTTACCTGCACTCGGACATAAACACCATCGAGCGCATGGAAATCCTGCGCGACCTGCGCCTGGGGGTCTTCGACGTGCTGGTGGGCATCAACCTGCTGCGGGAGGGGCTGGACCTGCCCGAGGTGAGCCTGGTGGCCATCCTGGACGCCGACAAGGAAGGCTACCTGCGTTCGGAGCGCTCGCTCATTCAAACCATCGGGCGGGCGGCGCGCAACGTTTACGGCAGGGTGATCATGTATGCCGACAGCGTCACCCATTCCATGGACCGGGCCATCGGCGAGACGGAACGGCGCCGGAAGCGGCAACTGGCATTCAACCGGCAGCACGGCATTACGCCGGAAACCGTTAAAAAGGCAGTGCGGGACGTCCTCGAAGCCACCCGGGTGGCGGAGCCGGAAGCCGTGTACGACGCCGGCCGGCGCACCGGCAAAAAGATGTCCAAAAGCGAGCTGAAGAAGACCATCGCCTCTTTGGAAAAAGAAATGAAGAAGGCTTCCCGCGAGCTGGCTTTCGAGCAGGCGGCCCAGTTGCGGGACATGATTATCGAGCTGCGCCTGCAGCTAAAATTCGGGGGAAATTCGGGGGACACCATACGTAATTATTAAAAGGGGAGTCATATGGTCGAAGGGTGCTATTTGAAGCTGACGCCGGGGGAACTGGCGAAGCGGGCGGAGCAGGCGACAGCAGTGTTGGCGGACTGCACCGTATGCGCGCAGCAGTGCCGGGTCAACCGCCTGGAAGGTGAACTGGGTGTATGCCGGGGCGGCCGGCAGGCGGTGGTGAGCAGCTACGGCCCCCACTTCGGCGAGGAAGCTCCGCTGGTGGGGACGAGAGGTTCGGGAACCATCTTTTTTACCTACTGCAATTTAAACTGCCGGTTCTGCCAGAACTGCGACATCAGCCAGCACGGCGAGGGAGATGAGGTGTCGGCGGAGGAACTGGCCGGAATGATGCTGGACCTGCAGAAAAGAGGCTGCCACAACGTCAACCTGGTGTCTCCCAGCCATTTTGTGCCGCAATTCCTGGAGGCGCTGGCGGCCGCCGCGGAAAAAGACTTGAGAATTCCCGTTGTTTACAACACCGGGGGTTACGACTCTTTGGATACTTTGGATTTGCTGGACGGTGTGATTGACGTTTACATGCCGGACATCAAGTTCGGGGACGACGAAGCCGGGCGCAAGTATGCCGGCGCGGCCGGCTATTTTACCGTGGCGAAACAGGCGGTGAAAAAGATGTACGGGCAGGTGGGCGACCTGGTTTTGGACGAAAGGGGGATTGCCGCCCGGGGCTTGCTTGTCAGGCACCTGCTCCTGCCCGGGGACCTGGCCCGCACGGGAAAGGTGATGGAGTTTTTGGCGGAAGAAATCTCCCGGAATGCCTTTGTGAACGTGATGGATCAATACCATCCCGCATACAGGGCGTTGAGCTATCCCGAGTTGAGCAGGCGGATCACCCGGGAGGAATACCGGGAAGCGCTCAAAACAGCGGAACGGGCCGGCTTGACCAGAGTCTATACCGGGTGAAGCATCTTTGCCGGCCCGGGGGCACAACACATAATTACTTGCAAACAATAGAACCGTCCCCTTGTTTGTTAGATGCGGAATGCAGGAGGCACATCTAAAAATCCCTTAAATTTCCCATACTCCATAAGTAAATCATATATTTCAATTTCTTTCATCATGTGCTCTCTAAAGATTTCTCTCAATTTAGGTGATGTGGAGTCTATAAATGCTTGCATACGAATAGGCAAAACCCCTTGTATACCATAAAATACGCGGCGAAAGATAAACGAATCTGTTATTGGTTCAACATCAAGAGCTGTCTTCGCAAAGGCAGGCGGTCCTTTCGGCGCCGTAATTCCATAGTTTTTTAACTCCTTCTCCGTTATTTCTTTCTCTTCTCCAAGTGCAACCAGCCCACGTTCTAATACCAATCTAAGATCAGCATTTTCGGCATAGT
Organism: Deltaproteobacteria bacterium; assembly: GCA_020062745.1. Lineage (GTDB taxonomy): Bacteria > Bacillota > Desulfotomaculia > Desulfotomaculales > JAGUVT01 > JAGUVT01. The sequence goes on along the minus strand of JAGUVT010000076.1, from coordinate 12,108 downwards.
TCAGTAGAATCTGAGTAAGCTCAATAATATCATACTTTTGCACAAGGGTCTGCCAGAGATGCCATACTTCAGTAACTGTAATCTGTGACTGTAATTCCTCGTCAGATTTACCGATATCGACCATTTTTTGGATTCCTGCTAATATCTTCAAACCCATCCCCCTCCTAGGATTATTATTTTTTTCTAGGATTATTTTTTCTCCGTGAAATTATTCAAGAAGTTTTTTTTAAAATTTCCTTTGCTTTCCCGGCGGCACTGCCGCTAGCCCCATCCGCCACGGAAAAAAACCAAACATAACTATCCCCAAAAAGCAATTTTTAAGGAGTTTGCACTAAACAGAACGACCCCGCTATTCTTTGCGGGGTCTGGCTTTACTGGAGCTGATGGTGGGACTTGAACCCACGGCCTGTGCATTACGAGTGCGCTGCTCTACCGCTAAGCTACACCAGCGCTATCTTTTCACAAGAAGATATCACTGTAGCATAACAAAATTCATATACGATCCAACCGCGAAAAAGCCCATAGTTTCAACGACTACGGGCTTTTCACCTTTTTAAAACTGTAAAAGTCGGGTCGCCTTTTGCGCATAATTGTAGCATAATTATGTTCAAAATACAAACAATAGAACCGTCCCCTTGTTTGCTTGTTTGTTCGGGCAGTGCCGGGAAATCAGGGGGATCGGCAACCTGGATAAGGTGATCGATATCGACCAGCCCCTCCATCGGCCGCTTCCCCCGCTCCAACCCGGCCACTTGCACCGGCGTTTTCACCGGCACCCGCGATCTCTACGCCTTTGCTTATCTTACCAAACCGGTGAAGAAGGAACGTACTCGATTAACCTCTCATTTCCAGAAGCCATATGCACCCCTTTATGAGTTTCAAAAGATTCTTCCCCCCATCCGTAGAACCAGTCGGCCGGGGTGCAATCCGGGAAATGCTGGGTGACGGGGCCTTCCAGCAACGGTCCCCTGCCCAGGGTCCGGCACATAAGAGTTACTGTCTCCGAGCGGATAATGGGATCGTTGGGGTGAAAGGTGCCGTCAGGCAGACCTTCAATAATTCCCAGAACGTAGGCCGTTTCAATTTCTTTTATGGCCCAGTGCCCGGCAATATCGGGGAAAGGAGGGGCGGGCAAAAAGACCACCGGGTCAATTTCACGGGCACGGAGCATGGCAACAGCCACATCAGCCCGGGTGGCTGGCTGGTTGGGCCGGAAAGTGCCATCCGGAAAGCCTTTCATTATATTGGCCCTGGTTACCGCCTCAACGTACTTAAATGTCCAGTGGGTACCTGGAACATCAGAATAGAATTGGGTACCGGTAACCGTTCCTTCTAAATGGAGCAAACGGGCAATAATAGCTGCGATCTCACCCCGGGTAACATTGCGGTTAGGTCCAAAGGTCCCATCCGGGTAACCCTTAATAAATGCTTCGTGCACTTTGCTGCCAACCACTACCACTTCATCTTCCGATTCTACCGGCGGATGACGGAGAGCTGTAGCAACTGCTTTATTATGGATAATGGTACCGTCAGGGGTAGAGGAATCCACCTTTACCACTAGAGTAAGACTTTTCCAATCCCCGGGGTTAAATGTACCCAGTTCCCAGGTAACGACGCCGGTACCCGGATTGTACACTCCGCCATTATCAGCAGAAACAAAAGAAACTTGTGGCGGCAATTCATCTGTTACCTTTACCTGGGAAAGAGTCTGCGAGGAGGTATTGGCCACCAGGATATTATAGGTGATATTCTCGCCTGCCATTACCGAGTCGGCAGCAGCTATTTTTTGGATGGAGAGAACCGGCCCGGAAGGTCCTCCTCCTTCTACTTTCTTTTTTGCGCTCCAGAGAAGAAATACCGGCTTTTCTATGATACCTGTAATTGGCACAGGCTGGTTGGATTTGACGCCCCAGGCTTTTCCGCCGCTTACCTTAAACTGGTAATCAGCGCCGGCAGGAGCAGTTTGCTTCATTACATAAGCGATAACAATATAGACGGTTTCCCCGTCAGGTACAAGTAAGCCGTTTCCAGGGAAGGTGAAGGTAATCGAACCGTTATCCGCCGGATAGGTGCCGGAGGCAAGGAGTTCTTCACCAGCATCCACCAGGCCGTTCTTGTTGTCATCGCGGAAAACGTCCAACGCAGCAATATCAGTCTGGTCATTTCCCGTGCCGGAAGCGGTAATGGTAAGGCTCTTGAGCAAAATGTCCTCATGGCTTTCACTCGCCGCCTCGTGCAGCATTAACTGGATCATTTCGTTATACTTCTTTTGTCCTCCCGGCATCCAGGTATGATCCGGCGGAGAATCGGGCCCTTTTTGTATCACCAGGCGGCCGCGGGGGGAACCCCAGCAATCGGAGGGAACCATATTGCCCCAGGTTGCCGGAACATTATATTTTGTGCCGGTGGCATTTACCGGCGGCCAGTAGTAAAAGGCAAGTTTTCTATCAGAATTGAAGCCGGAAGCATAAAAGGAGCAGCCGCGCGGGCTGGAATCACAAATTTTAATTCCCAGCCAGGAATAGGGAATGGCCATCTCTACAATATAGTTAGTTTTCCCTAAAGGACTGATAGTACCTGAAAAACCGGAAGGCTGATCCACTGTTTTCCAATCACTGCCTGTACCTTCTGCAAAAATAAAGCCGCCGAACTCCTCGCTGGCAGTCTCCGTTTGTATGCGGCGATCATCTACTTTGGGCGCTTTTCCCAGGTCGTGGTTGGAATCCCACTGGAAGCTCGTTCCTGCTAAGGCATTCGGGACGACATAGCACAAGTAAAGCCTCCCGCCGCCGGGATAATCACCAGGAATGGCCTTCATATAAACAGTTACCCGGCTTTTTTCATCAGGGGCATTAAAAATAACCTTGTTGGCGTCCGCCCATTCATTGGCTGGATTTATCTTTCCGTCAATTTTAGGCGTTGTGCCGTAGTCAGCCGAACAGGTCCAACTTTCATTGTGGGCTAAAGCAAGAGGAGAATAAGAAAACATACTGATAACCAGCAATAGCATCAAGCTAAACAAAATATAAAACACTTTTCTTGACATTTTTTACCCTCCAATCATTAATTCACAAGAGCAGTATGAAAAAGAAAGATTTCTTCATTTTACCTCCCTTTTACCCCCCTTCTTTTTGTTCAGTAGATTCTCGGAAACTCTCCCGGGCCTCCGCCAAAGCCTTCCATTTGTCTTAATATGATTTTAAAGGTTTTTCACCGAGAATCTTTTGTTGTATTGCGTTCTTCTTTCCCGGTATTGCGATCTTCTGGTGTTGCTGTTCGTTGTCGGATTACCCAAAACTTTTCATCTGCGGTAGGAATTATCAGACTTTGTATAGAAAATTTGTATAGAAAAGATAAAAAGACAAATTCTGAGTTTTACGGATTTAAGCCGGGCTAAAATGATTTGTTGGCGGCGCTCTTGCGTTGGGAGGATTTGATTTGTCCGGTTCAGCCATGATGATGACCACAAAACTGTTGGCCCCGCGCCTGGGGAGCCGGTTGCTGGACCGTCCCCGGCTGTTAAAGGCCCTGGCCGGTTCTGAAAACCGGAAGCTGACCGTAGTGGCGGCTCCGGCCGGTTACGGAAAGACGGTGCTGGTTTCCCAGTTTCTTGGCACAGTTGATTCCCCGGTGGTCTGGTACCAGATCGATTCCTTTGATAATGACCCGGCGGTGTTTGTGCAACACCTGACGGCCGGGATCAGGCGGCATCTGGCCGGCTTTGGCGACCAAGCCCTGACTTTGCTGGCCAGGGGCGGCGGTTCACCGGAACAGACCCGGCAGGTTTCGGCCGCCCTGGTCAACGAACTGGCGGCGAGGTTGGAGAAAGGCCTGATGCTGGTCTTTGATGATTATCATCTAATCCGGGAACCGCAGGTGCACCAGGTTTTGGAGGTGCTTTTGCGGTATCTTTCCCCCGGCGTCCACGTGGTGATCGCCGGCCGGGCTACACCCCCTTTACCGCTGGCGCGCCTGAGAGCGGACGGTCTGCTAACCGAGATCGGTCTGGAGGAGTTGAAATTCAATCGGGCGGAAATCGCCGCGTTGCTTGCCCTGGAAAAGGGCGGGCCGGTCTCGGAACAGAACGTTGCCGCCGCAGCCCGGGAAACCCAGGGGTGGGCGGTCGCCCTGCGTCTGCTCGGGTCGACCGGCTTCGCTCCCGACCCGGATTCCCTGGCGGGGTTTGGCTTTGGAGAGCGGCCCGTTCTGCCGGGAACTGTTTTGCCGACCGGACCGGCGGGCCGGCGGAGCAGACCCCGGCCCGGTCGTGGCTGGCGTGACCTGTATACCTATCTGGCCGCGGAGGTTTTCAACGACCTACCGGAGGACGTTAAATCCTTTCTGCTGGCCACCGCGGTTCTGGAGGTGCTGACCCCAGCTTTTTGCGATACGTTTCTGGGGCGTTCTGACGCGCAGCGGATCCTGGAATTCCTGGCGATGCGCGGCTTCTTTACGATAGCCCTGGCCGGGGAGGAAGGAGCCTATCGGTACCACCAGCTCTTCCGCGAATTTCTCCTCGATAAAATAGGAAATAACCGGTTCCTTTTTCTGCGAAAAGCCGGCGAGTGCTGCCTGGAAGCAGGTTTACCGGAGGCCGCGGTAGAGTATTTCCTGGAGGCCAGAGCTTATGAGCAGGCCGCCGCGGCTATAGAAAAGGCGGGTGTACCGGTGTTGCGTCATGGTCGCTGGCAAACCGTGCGCCGCTGGCTCTGGAGCCTGTCCGGTTGGTTGTCCCCGGCGCCGCCCCGGCACGGACCCGCCAGTGATCGCCGGGAGCGGCCCTGGCTTGTGTTTTTAGAAGGAGCTGTTGCCCTCTGCGCGGGGAGGCTGGCGGAGGCTGATGTCTTGTTGGAGCAGGCCCGGGCGGCCTTCACCGCCGCCGGGGACCGGGAGGGACTCGGCCAAGCCCTTCTTTACCAGGCGCGCCTTTTCCGTTCCCGTGGCGATTATCAAAAAAGCCTTGCGTTGCTGGAAACAGTTCTGCCCTGGTTGACCCACCGGCCGGTCAATGAGTGGTTCGAGGTCAGCCTTGAACAATCCTTCGTGCTGACCCTGCAGGGTGAATTTGACCGGGCCGTGCACTCTTTAAGACAGGTGTTTGCGGCCGCCGAGTGGGAAGACGAAAAGCGTATTGCTCCGAAATTGGCGGAACACCTTGGTCAAGTTTACTACGTCAAGGGGGAATACGCAAAAGCGCTGGAGACTTACCGGCGCGGGGTGAAAATGGCTCCCGATCCCTGCCTGGCGGCCTATTCTCTGTATGACAGCATTGCCGTTATCTACCGGGACTGGGGTGATCTTGACCGGGCGCTGGCCCATGCCCAAAAGAGCATCGAGGTTAAAGAACAATTGGGCTTGCTGGGGGCCCTGCCCTGGGCCTACTGCCAGTTGGGCGCTGTGTTATCCAGTCTTGGTGATATGACAGGGGCCGAAAAAAGTTTCCGGCGGTCGGTCGAACTGGCCCGGGGAGCTGGCGGAGAGTGCTTTTTCGAAGCTCTAAGCCTGGGCCTCCTGGGGAGGTTGTTGGCGGCCGGCGGCCGGCTTGCGGAGGGACTGGCTTTAGTGAACGATGCCTTGAAAATAGCCAGGGAGCAATCCGATTACATCTACGGGGCGGTCCTGGAGATTGCTGCCGTGGCCTACGTCCAGGCGGGAAAACTTCAAGCGGCGGCCGGGATGATGAACCAGGCCGTGGCAATTCTGGAGCGGATCGGGGCAAGTTATTCCCTGTGCATCGGGTATGGTTTTCTGGCGGGAGCAGGTCTGGCCCGGGACGACGCCGGGGAAGCTCGCCGGTATGCCGCGCGTTGCCTGGAACTGGCTGCCGCCGGGAATTACCTGCAGATATTTATCGATTACCGGGAACTGGCTTTTCCTGTGCTCAGGCTGGGGATTGAATACGGACTGGAAATGTCCTTTCTAGATCAAATTTTAAAACGTCTGGGCCGCACCGCCGCCCCCTTGCTTTTGGATTTAACCGCCCACCCCGACCCACAGGTGTTGTGCCGGGTTTTGCGGTTGCTGGCCCAAGCCGGAGGAGAGGAAGCGCTTCCGGCCGTCGCAGCTTTGCTCCAGCACCTGCACCAGTCGGTAAGGAAACGGGCCCGGGCGGCACACCGGTCACTTCAGGGGTTGAGCCAGGTTGAAAAGGAAAACATTAACCGGGCTGTTGCCTACCTGCGCGAAAATTTTACCAAGAAATATCACCTGGCGGATGTGGCCCGGGTGGCCAACTTAAGCCCTTACCACTTTACCCGGGTTTTTAAAGCTCAAACCGGCAAAACCTCAAGTGATTACTTATTGGACATCAGGGTGGAAAAAGCCCGGGAGATGCTCCGGACTACCGATCAAACCATCACAGAAATCTGCTTTCAATGCGGTTTTTGCAACCCCAGCCATTTTGCCACGGTGTTCAAAAGGAGAGTGGGCGTAGGGCCGTCGGAATACCGGAAACAGGACCCGCCGTAGAACGGCCTGGCAGCCTGTTAATGCCCTTCTATTATGGTATAATAAGACTGGTATTTAAAAGGTTTGCATGTCAACAGGAGGAAGGTCGTTTCGGTAATGCTTGACAGGGTTCTGGTAAAGGGCGCGCGGGTGCACAATTTGAAAAACATAGATGTGGAAATACCGAGGGACAGGTTTGTGGTGATCACCGGCCTGTCCGGGTCGGGCAAGTCTTCCCTGGCTTTCGACACCATTTACGCCGAAGGGCAGCGCCGTTATGTCGAGTCCCTTTCGTCTTACGCCCGCCAGTTTCTGGGGCAGATGGACAAACCGGACGTGGATTACATTGAAGGGCTGTCCCCGGCCATTTCCATCGACCAGAAGGCCACCAGCCACAACCCCCGCTCTACCGTGGGCACGGTGACGGAAATTTATGACTACCTGCGTTTGCTCTTCGCCCGGATCGGGCGCCCCCACTGCCACCTGTGCGGACGGCCCATCGCCCGGCAGGCGGTGGAGCAGATGGTGGATCACCTGTGCGCCTTGCCGGAGGGGACCCGCCTCCAACTGCTGGCTCAGTTGGTGCGCGGCAAGAAGGGGGAGCACGCGCGGGTGCTGGAGGAAGCGCGCCGGAACGGTTTTGTGCGGGTGCGGGTGGACGGCGAGGTACTGGACGCGGCGGCGGAGATAAAGCTGGATAAGAACAAGAAACACACCATCGAAGTGGTGGTGGACCGGATTATAGTCCGGCCGGGAGTAGAGAAGCGGCTGGCCGACTCCCTGGAAACCGCCCTGAAAGCGGGAGGCGGCGTGGTTATAGCCTCCATAGCGGACGGGGAGGAAATCATTTTCAGCGAGAATTTCGCCTGCCCGGAGTGCGGGGTGGGCTTGAGTGAAATATCCCCCCGCCTGTTCTCCTTCAACAGCCCCTTCGGCGCCTGTCCGGAGTGCACCGGTCTGGGGATGAAACAGGAGATCGACCCGGAACTGGTCATCCCCGACCGCACCAGATCCATTAACGACGGCGCCGTCGAGGGCTGGTGCAGGGGCAACTATGCCTACCAGTTTTTAGAGGGACTGGCCGGCTATTACGGCTTCAGCCTGGACACCCCGGTGGCCGAACTGGCGCCGGAGCACCTGGACGTGATCCTGTACGGCACGGGCGGCAGGCGGTTTCACTTTGTCCTGCAAAACGAGTTCTACGGCCGCAGGCATGAGATGCACGCCCCCTTTGAAGGGGTAATCAACAACCTGGCCAGGCGCTACAGGGAAACCGCTTCGGAGCGCCAGCGGGAGGAGATCGAGCGGTTTATGAGCAACCGCCCCTGCCCGGCCTGCAAAGGGGAGAGGCTCAAGCCCGAGGCTCTGGCGGTAAAAGTGGGCGGCCTGTCCATTACGGAGGTGACCAGGCTGCCGGTGGCGGAAGCGCGGGAGTTCTTTGCGAAGCTGGAGCTGACCGAGCGGGAGCGGCTGATTGCCCGCCAGATATTGAAGGAAATCGGCGAGCGGCTGGGCTTTCTGGTCAATGTGGGGCTGGATTACCTTACCCTGGACCGGGCCGCGGGAACCCTGTCCGGCGGTGAGGCCCAGCGCATCCGCCTGGCCACCCAGATCGGGTCGGGGCTGATGGGGGTGCTTTACATCCTGGACGAACCGAGCATCGGCCTGCACCAGCGGGACAACCGGCGGCTCCTGCAGACCCTGCAACGTCTGCGGGATTTGGGGAACACCCTGATTGTGGTGGAGCACGACGAGGAAACCATGCGGGCCGCCGACTACATCATCGACATCGGCCCGGGCGCCGGCCTGCACGGCGGGCAGGTGGTAGCCGCCGGCACGGTGCCGGAGGTCGCCGCCCACCCGGCCTCCATCACCGGCCAGTACTTGAGCGGGCGCAAACAGATTCCGGCGCCGCTGTTACGCCGCCGGTCCAACGGGAAAACAGTGACGGTGCTGGGGGCGCAGGAAAATAATTTGCAGAACATCGATGTGGAATTTCCTCTGGGGTTGTTCATCTGCGTCACCGGTGTCTCCGGTTCGGGCAAGAGCACCCTGGTGAACGATATTTTATACCGCCGGCTGGCCCAGGAACTGCACCGGGCCAGGACGCAGCCGGGGCAGTGCCGGGAAGTCAGGGGAATCGGCCACCTGGACAAGGTGATCGATATCGACCAGTCTCCCATCGGCCGCACCCCCCGTTCCAACCCGGCCACTTATACCGGCGTTTTTACCGACATCCGCGATCTCTATGCCCGCACGCCGGAGGCGAAGATGCGGGGCTACCGGCCGGGGCGGTTCAGCTTCAACGTCAAGGGCGGCCGCTGTGAAGCCTGCCAGGGTGATGGCATCATCAAGATCGAGATGCACTTTTTGCCCGATGTCTACGTGCCGTGCGAGGTCTGCAAGAGCCGGCGCTACAACCGGGAGACCCTGGAAGTGAAATACAAGGGGAAGAGCATCGCCGACGTGCTGGACATGACGGTAGACCAGGCGCTGGAATTCTTCAAGCCTATCCCGAAGATCCAACGCCGCTTAAAAACCCTGCAGGACGTGGGCCTGGGCTACATCCGCCTGGGGCAGCCGGCCACCACCCTCTCCGGCGGCGAGGCCCAGCGGGTGAAGCTTTCCACCGAACTGTCCCGCCGATCCAACGGCAAAACCTTCTACATTCTGGACGAGCCCACCACCGGCCTGCACACCGCCGACATCGAGCGGCTGCTGGGCGTCCTGCACCGGCTGGTAGAGGCCGGGGACACGGTGGCGGTTATCGAACACAACCTGGACGTGATCAAGACCGCCGACCACATCATCGACCTGGGCCCCGAAGGAGGGGACAAAGGCGGCCGGGTGGTGGCCACCGGCACGCCGGAAGAAGTGGCGGAGGCGCCGCAGTCCTATACCGGCCGGTTCCTGCAGCAGGCGCTGGCTAAAAGCCCCCGCCAGGGCATGGGCATGTTCGGCGGGCAGCCGGCGGCAGAAAGCATTGCCACGGACGAAGTGATCAAAGTCCCGGGCTGAGATTGCTTTTTCATCCAATTTGGATAAGAACATTTGTCCTCCCGAAAACCGGTTAACAAACATCCGGGACTTTTTTTATTGAATTTTATTATAGGCAAAGATGATGGCAGTTCAGTCCGGTGGTTTGGGTCTCATTTATCCGGAGGAAGAGGGCTGACTTAATGTATTTTCCCGTTTCAGGAGTTGAAATCAACCCGTTTATCCCGCCGCTGGTGGCTTTTATCGTTTCATCCATAACGGCGTCCGCCGGGGTCTCCGGCGCGTTTTTGCTGCTGCCCTTTCAGGTGAGCTTTTTGCATTACACCAGTCCGTCAGTCAGTCCGACAAACTTAATCTATAATATCGTGGCCATTCCGGGCGGGCTTTACCGTTTTATTAAAGAAGGGCGCATGGCCTGGCCCCTCACCTGGGTGGTCGTCGTAGGGACTTTGCCGGGCGTGTTTTTGGGCTCATGGATCAGGATCAGTTACCTGCCGGACCCCAGGGCCTTTAAACTTTTTGTCGGCTGCGTACTTTTATATCTGGGCATCCGGCTGATTGTTGAATTTACCGGGGGCTCTGAAAAGCAGAAAGCCCAAAACAAAGCTCTGGATCAAAAATTCAAGGCACAGGTGGCCCGGCTGCAGGCCGAAACCAGTCAAAAAATCGCCGCCGGCCTTCCCGCGGACGCCGTCGTAAAAACAAAATCGTTTTCCCTTAAAAAGATTGAATACGAGTTCTGGGGCGAGACCTATTCCTTCCCCACCGTGACCATCTTTGTCCTGGCGCTGGTTGTCGGTTTGGTCGGAGGAATATACGGCATCGGCGGCGGAGCCATCATCGCTCCCTTCTGTGTTTCGATCCTGGGCCTTCCGGTTTACACGGTGGCCGGGGCGGCGCTGGCCGGCACTTTCCTCACCTCCATCGCCGGGGTAGGCTTTTATCAAATGCTGGCGGCGACTGCCGTCGGAGCAACTGTGAACGTGGCGCCCGACTGGCTCTTAGGAGCGTTGTTCGGCATCGGCGGCCTGGCGGGAACCTATTGCGGCGCCTACACCCAGAAATACCTCAAGGAAGGCATTGTGAAGGCGATCATGGCGGCATTGGTTCTCTTCCTTGCCTTGAGCTATATTTTGCAATTTTTCTGCTAGCAGGCGGTTGATTGAGGTTATTATCGTGAAATAATGGCAAGAGAAAAAAGCGGTAAAAACGACAATTTTCGAGAAGCGTCTTTATCAGGTCTTTCCACTGAAATGTTTCAGCCGGCGCTCCTGATTTTTATCTGCCGCAAGCCGGCGTACGGGTATGAACTGATTCAGGAACTCAGCAAGTTTGGTTTTGCCGAAAGGGAAATCGAACCCGCCACGGTTTACCGGCATCTCCGCCGGATGGAAGAGGCCGGTGGGGATTGTTCTCCGCAACAATCACTACCGTATTATCCTCTGCCGGAACTTCCTGCAAGGAAGTCACTACCCTGCCCCGGTGAAAGGCCAGACCCGCCACTTCTTTCGTAATGTACTCCTCCTGGGTTCTAAGAAACGCATCCTTGAGCAGTACCAGGCTGGCGTTGCCGGCATGCGGACGGTGTTTTTGCAAATTGGTCGCCGCCCGCAAGGGGTCTTTCGTAAGGATGGCCCTCACCCCCACTTCTTTGGACAGGAAGAGGACCAGTTTCGTACCGAGGCTTGTTTCCGGAGCCCATACTAGGACGGGGCGGCTGTCGCCAGTTACACTCGCCGCGGTAAAATAAGTTTCAACGGCGCTGTTGGGGCGGCTGGTTTTTATAAGACGGCCGCTGGCGTCGTAAGTATAGGTGACCGCTCCGGCCGGATCGGTGAAGCCGATCAGGTGTCCGGCGGAGTTAAAGTTGGATACGGTCTGTTTGATCAAAGCAAGAGAAGGAAACAGAACCATCGAGGGGGTAGATTTTGCGCTTTCCGAAACTCCCTTCCGCCTGATCGGCAGCAACTGCCAACTCCGGGTCCCGCTCCGGGACGGGGTACGGCTTGCCGGTGGGGAAGTGGTGTGGGTCGGCCGTTCTGTACCCGTGTTCCTGTTAAATTTAAGCGGCGTGCCGGTGGCCAGCAGGCAGGAACTGAAATAACCGGGGAGCAATATATAAGAGGTGAATGAATTGTTTTTGGATAACTTAAAAAAGATGCTGCTGGAAAAAGGTGTTGAGTTCGAACTGATTGTACATGATCAGCCGGTTTATTCAGCCAGGGAAGGGTCTGCCTTCTTAGGCATTGAAATAGGCCAAACAGCGCCGGTGCTAATTTTGGAAACGGAAAAAGGCTATTTTGCAGTAATCGTTTCGGGAGAAAGAGGACGTGTCGATTTTAAAAAGATAGCACAAGCTTTGGGTTGTGGACAAGCAAAGCTGGCAAAAAAGGAAGATGTGGAACGAGTAACCGGATTTGCAGCGGGTAATCTTCCCCTGGCCGGACTTGCCCTGCCCTGCATTGTAGATCGACGGCTTTATCGCTATCCTTTTATCTACGGAGGTTCAGGAAAACCTGGCTATACTTTGAAGGTAAGCCCCGATGCACTTAAGAAGGTAAACCAGGTGGCGGCGGAGCTGGACGAAATGTAGTATATTAAGAGTAAAGTTAATCCATGACATAGTAACGGCCATGAGGAACACCAAAACGAAAAGAAGTTTTC
>JAGUVT010000014.1 GCA_020062745.1 Deltaproteobacteria bacterium | reverse complement strand
TGGTAAATTGCAACATAAAATTACCGGACTAACGCCCGGCCGCACATTCACCACCCGCCTATAGAGGCGGGAGTCCTCTGGGCGGATTTAGATAGATAACGTTCATCAGGACCTGTTCAATCAGTTCCGGATCCAGTGAGGCATCCGGTAAATTTTGCGCCATTTTTTTGATCATATTAACCCTGGTCTGATGGGTGTCCACAAAAAACTGCAGCACTTTTTCAATCATCAGGTTTAGATTATAGGGGACAAGTTTTGCCTGGGCCGGTTTCACGAAATGCAGCAACTTGTCAACAATCGAATTTAAACGGGTGACCTCCCGGTAAATGGTGGCAATGGATTGGGGAGAAGGGCTGTTGTCTTTTTGCCAGAACTGAATATAACCGCTGATTGAAGTAATCGGGTTCCTGATTTCGTGCGCCACCCCGGCAACCAGTTTGCCCAGGGCGGCCAGCCGGTCCTGGCGCTGCATTTTTTCTCTCATGCGGGTTCTTTCAGTGATGTCCCGGCAGGTTAAAACAGCTCCGATTATCTGCCGGTTAAGGTCTAGTAGGAGAGATGTACTGACCAGCAACTGTTTTGTTTTACCGGAGGGCTGGTTCCAGGTCGTTTCAAAATCTTTTACCAGTTCTTGTTCGGATAAAGCCTTGATGAGAAGCTCGACGAAGACTGAATCGCCGGGAAATATCTCGTGGAAGCTTTTATGGTGATTTTTTTCAGTCAGGCCGAACATCCTGGTCGCAGCCGGGTTAATAGTAATTACAGCGCCGGTAACGTCTATGGCAAGGATGCCATCGTCAATACTGGACAGGATTACTTCGTTTTAGTTCTGGATGTTGACCAGCCTGGCCGCCAGATGATTGATGGCTGTGGTAATATCACCCAGTTCGCCGGAAGCCGAAGGCAGGATTCTGGTTAAATCACTTTCCAGGGTCTGGACACCCTTTTTAACCTGTTTGACATTGTGCAAAAAACTGCCGATTAACGCAAAACAGCCTCCCACACCGACCACAACGCCGAAAAAAATGATTAAATAAGCATCTCTTTGAATTTTTTCCACCCGTTCGTATATTTCCACCAGGTTTTCCCTGGCCCAGACGGCTCCGATTACCTTTCCGTTGCGCACAAGAGGCTGGTAGGTTTCCAGGTAACCCCCTTCAGGCTTGCCGAAAGTATCGGTAACTTTTTTGCTTCCCAGGGTAGCTTCTTCAAATGACTGCTTACGTCTTTTAGAAAAGTTTTCTCCATAACTTTCATTGTCACCGTCCAGAATAACATCCAGCTCATGGGAATAAAAGCCCAGTTCCACTCCTGGAAAAGAACGCCCTATTTCAACAATCTCACTTTTTAGTTTACGATTTAAAATTTGTACTTTTTCCCTTCTGGTAGCATCAGTAGCGTTATTTTCCTTTAAAATCTCATCAAAACTGCTATGGAAACCACTGTCTAATAAATCCATTACTTTTGAAAGCTTGGCTTTATGGTTTTCCACCAGAGCCAGTTCGGTCCTTTTAATGGCATGGAGCATGTATACGGTCAAAATAATGGGCAGAATAAGTAGGATGGCAATCAGTGTTAACAACTGTCCGCCAAAGCCTCTCTTGAAGATAAACATGTTATTTTCACCTCTAAACGTAAACATAAAAGAACGGGCGCCAAAAGTCAATGCAAAAAGTATGCCATCAAAAGCTTTTGTTTTTGTAAGAGAGACTTTTCGACAGTTTTGGGAAAAGCTCTTGACCGCCTGACTGGCCTGTATTATAATAGCTTTGTCAACGGGATCATGAAGGTCCTTAATAAAATGCAAATGATACCCAGAAAATTAAATATAAAATATATTCGGCGAGTCCACGAAGGCTTGTTCCCTGTATGTAGCGGGGGGAGTTGAAGGGGCTCATTATTTTTAAGGAGGGGCTATGCTGGAAAGCCTGTTTTATTGCCGGGGCAATATGGATTCGCTGCTTTACCGGCTTGACCCACGGGTAAAGGTGGTTTCTCTGGTTGGTTTTGTGGCCTTTACTTCTGCCCTGGGAACCTGGCCGGCGCTTCTCTCCGGGTTGGTGTTTTTACTGCTGCTGGCCGGCATTTCCCGGATTTCTGCCTTTTACCTGGTGAAAAGGCTGGCTTGGATTCTTCCTTTTGGCGGTATCCTGGTGATTATTTTGCCGTTTGCCGTGCCGGGAGAACCTCTTTTTAAAATTTTTTCCCTGAATGCTTCTATTGAAGGAACAGGGCAGGCTGTTGTTTTGACGATGCGACTCTTGAACGCTGTAGCCGCCCTTTCTCTCCTTACCGCAACCACCGGGTTTAAAGATTTGATGATGGCTTTCAGGGCATTGCGGGTGCCGCAGATTTTTGTTCTTTTGATTGAGTTTACGGTCCGGTATATTTCCGTACTGACTGATGAGGCGCGCCGGATGCAGATAGCCCGTAAAGCCAGGGGTTTTGAGAAAGGGCGCAGTTTGCTGCACCGCTGTACTTTTCAGGTGGCAGGGAAATTAATCGGTATTTTGTTTATTCGTTCTTTTGAACGGAGTGAACGGGTATATAATGCCATGCTGGCCAGAGGGTACGCCGGAGGGGTAAGAGTGGACGGCGATCCGCGACTGGGAAGGGAAGATCTGTGCTGGGGCGCTGTTATTCTGGTTTTTGCGGCAGGCTTATGGTTAATAGAATTTGGGGGAGTACAGTGGCCAATGTTATTGAAGTAGAAAATCTTTATTTTGAATACAAGGACGGCACCCGGGCCCTGTGCGGGCTTAATCTGGCCGTTGAAGAGGGAGTAAAAGCGGCCCTGCTCGGTCCTAACGGCGCCGGGAAGTCAACCCTCCTGATGCATTTGAACGGTATCCACCTGGCCCGGAAGGGAAAGGTCAGGGTAATGGAGCAGGAAGTTACGGCGAAAAATGAAAAGTGGGTGCGGACTGTTGTCGGCCTGGTATTTCAGGATCCCGACGACCAGGTTTTTTCATCGACTGTATGGGAAGATGTGGCCTTCGGGCCGACAAACATGGGCCTTGCTTTAAGTGAAATTACAGACAGGGTGGAAAAAGCTCTGAAAGCAGTGAGAATGCTTGATTATAAAGATAAACCTCCATATCATTTAAGCTACGGGCAAAAGAAAAGAGTGGCCATTGCCGGGGTGCTGGCCATGAGTCCGCAGGTAATTGTGTTGGATGAACCGGCGGCCTACCTTGATCCACAGGGAAAAATGGAACTGGTAGAAATTCTTGATGAACTGAACAGGAAAGGCAACACCGTCATTGTTGCCACCCATGACGTCGATCTGGCCGCAGAGTGGGCCGAACAGGTGGTTGTTATTAAAAACGGCAGAACTCTGGCGCAGGGCGGGGCTTCACTTCTGGCCGAAGAATCTGTAATAGTTGAAGCAGGCCTGTGTTTTCCAGTAGTGGCCCGGATCTTCCAGCAACTTCCCGAACTGGACCTGACCCATACTCCGCTGACAGTGGCGGAAGCCGTGGCCGTAATCCGCGAGAGAATAAAGTAGGAACTAAGCTGCTACCCGGCCTCCAGGCTAAATAAACTTCAGGTAAATTTCTTTAAACCGGCAGGAAATTTTGTGTTTTATACCCGGCGCCGGTCATTTTTATTTCTTTTCTGGTATAATAAGAAGTTGGAAGATAGTTGCTTTTATTAAAAAAGCGGGGTTGTTATTATGTCTAAGGCTAGAGTACATGTCGTAATTACAGGAAAGGTGCAGGGAGTATATTTCCGGGACAGCGCACAAAGAGAAGCTGATGCTTTAGGGGTTACAGGGTGGATCAGGAATAACAGCGACGGTTCCGTAGAGGGGGTCTTTGAAGGCACCACAAAAAATCTGTTTAAAATGATTGAATGGTGCCAGCATGGTCCGCCACGGGCACATGTTATTGATATTAAGGAAAATTGGCAAAACTATCAGGGCGAATTTAAAAGTTTTGGAATTGCGGGGAGGGGTTTGTTTGATTTGTAAGATACCAGTGCCTACACCATACGATATTGGTCCCGTTAATAGTTACTTGCTTAAATCCAGGCCTTACACCTTGATTGATCCCGGTCCGGAAACGGCAGAAGGCAGAGAATACCTGATCAGGAGCCTGGCCGGGGCAGGGGTTAGGATAGAAGAAATTGAAAGAATTGTTCTGACTCACAGCCATACCGATCACTGTGGACTGGCCCGGTGGATGGCGGAAACGGCAGGGGCAAAAGTTTACGTTCACGAACGGGAGATTCCGAAGTTTGGCCGGGATTATGATTACCTTAAGGAAAGAATCCCGTTTTTGCTGGAAGCTGGGATGCCACCGAAATGGATTGAAAAAGTCAGTAGCATTAAGAATCCCCTGCCCAGGCCGGAACTGCCGGAAGATGGTGTGGTAGCTGTTCAGGGCGGCGAGATACTGGATATGGAAGAATGCTCTTTGCAGGTGTTGCACCTGCCCGGCCATTCTTCCGGGCATATTTGTCTTTATGAACGGGAAGGTCAAAATTTATTTTCGGGTGATTTTTTGCTTAAGCACATTTCACCCAATCCGCTGATTGAACCGGTTCCGGAAAACCCCAGGTGCCGGTTGGAAAGCCTCCGCCAGTATCTGGACGGCTTGAGTATTTTAGAAAAAATGGCGGTACGGGTGGTCTGGCCCGGTCACGGGGAAAACATTGACGACTGCCGGGAAGCAGTGTCCAAAGCCCAAAAGCACCACAAGGACCGGCTGGAAGTTGTTCTTTCGGTTTTGGATAATAAGAGTATGAACACCTTTCAGGCAATGCAGGTGATTTATCCACAGATTAAGGATTTCGAGGTTTACCTGGGTGTTTCCGAAGTGCTTGCCCACCTGGATTACCTCTGCAAGGAAGGCAGTGCCGTCTGTGAAAACCGCGAAGGTGTGCTATATTACCGGCGGAACGGCGCCAATTAAACGAATAATGGCAATTGCCGCCGGGAAGTTCGTCTGCTGGCTGAGCCGGTTAAGCGGGAATCAGGGTTCTTCCCTGCCTGGCCTGGTAGCCCGCAGAATCTGCCCTGGAATATTGGTGGAGCTGGCAGCTCAGGTCCACCGGGGAGTGGTTATGATTACCGGCACTAACGGTAAAACTACCACCGGCAATATGATTGCCGGAGTGTTGCTGGCGGCCGGCTATAAGGTGATCAACAACCGGGAAGGGGCCAACTTGATCACCGGGGTTACGGCCAGTTTCGTCCGGAAATCGAGCTTATGGGGGAAGATCGATTGCGATTATGCCGTCCTGGAAGTGGATGAGGCCTCATTTCCGGGCGTTACCGCGGAAGTGCGGCCGCAGATTGTCGTATTGACCAATTTCTTTCGCGATCAACTTGATCGTTACTGGGAAGTGGACAAGATAGTCGGGCTGATTAATACTGCCTTGCAGAAGTTGCCCGGTACCCGTCTGGTTTTAAATGCCGACGACCCGCTGGCGGCGCAGTTCCGGGAAAAGACAGGCCTGTCTTGTACTTTCTATGGCCTGGGCGGATTTGAAAGAAGGTCAGGGACAGGCGACCGGGTGCGGGAAGCAAGATTTTGCCCTTTTTGCGGTGCGCCTTTAGTTTACGATAACTTTTATTACAGCCAGTTGGGGATATACAAATGTTCGGGGTGTCCTTTTGTCAGGCCGGAAGCGCAGGTAGAAGCGACGGAGATTGTTTTGGGGCCGAGCTCAACTACAAGTATGGTGGTTTATGACCATAGCCGGGTTTTATTGACCGTACCTGCCCACGGCCTGCATAACCTTTATAATGCTCTGGCTGCTTTTTCAGCAGGGTCGGCGCTTAAAATCGGGATTGAGAGCATCGTCCGTGCTCTGGAGAACTACGTGCCGGTTTCAGGGCGGATGGAAGCTTTTATTTACCATGGAAAGCCGGTCTATTTAAACCTGGTTAAGAACCCCGCCGGATTTAACGAAGGACTGGCCGCCCTGCTGAACGGGAAGGAACGATCTAAGGATGTCTTATTGGCCATTAACGATCTTGATGCTGACGGGCGGGATATTTCCTGGCTTTGGGACGTTGATTTTGAAGTTCTGGCCGAAACCGGCCGCCTGTCTTTCTTCTGCACCGGCAGGCGCGGAGAAGAAATGGCTTTGCGTTTGAAATACGCAGGCATTTCCACCGACAGGATAGGTTTAAGCCGGGACATGCGAGCAGCTATTCGGAAGGCGCTGGCCGGAACAGGTGAAAAAGTTTACCTTTATACTACTTATACCGCCCTCTGGCCGGCGCGGAAGATTTTGAGCCGCATGGCCGTGAAGGGAAATTATGATCAAAATCTGCCATCTTTATCCTGAGTTGTTAAACCTTTATGGAGACCGGGGCAACATTATTGCCTTCGTGCGCCGCTGTCAGTGGAGAGGCGTGGATGTGACAACCCGGGAAGCGAACCTGGGTGACCCGGTCGACTTTAGTGATACAGACTTTCTTTTTCTTGGCGGCGGTTCCGACCGGGAACAGGACCTGATTGCCGGTGACATAAAAAGGCGCCGTGCAGAACTGCGCAGCGCCATTGAAAATGGTCTGGTGGTGCTGGCCATTTGCGGCGGTTATCAGCTTTTGGGTCAGTATTACCGGACTGGAGACGGTCGGGTTATACCCGGATTAGGATTACTGGATTTTTATACTGAAGCAGGTGGAAAGAGGCTTCTCGGCAACGTGGTGATTGAAGTTATGCTTGACGGAGCGCTGGTACGGGTTTACGGCTTTGAAAACCATTCCGGCCGGACTTTTTTAGGTGAAACAGAACCGCTGGGGAAAGTGCTGGCCGGCAACGGCAACAACGGCTGTGACGGCTGGGAAGGCGCCCGTTATAAGAATGTTTTTTGCTCGTATTTGCACGGGCCTCTGTTGCCGAAAAATGCCGGGTTGACCGACCACCTGATTGCTCTGGCTTTAAAACGGCGGGGACTGGATCTGCCCCTGATACCGCTGGATGATCGTTTTGAAAAACGGGCCTGTAAGGTATTACAGGACAGACTGCTTTAAAACGCTGGAGATTAAAGGTTTTATTTTACTTTTTAGCGAACATTAATTATGATAATAAAAACCCGTAAAGACAAAATAGGGTATGGGGGCAAAGAAAAAATGAAAATAATTAGCGGAACCGGGAGAAAAATTGGGTTTATTTTAATAATGGTACTGGCGTTGGGCCTTTTTACAGGGTGCAGCCTTTCCGGCAAAAAGAATGCTCCTGACAATGTTCCCGGCCCTGAAAATCAGGTTATCCCTTCTGAGCAGAAGTTGAATGTAGCCGTATATTACGTCAAAATGACTGCCGGTGATTCTTACCTGGTACGGGAAGTGCACGAGGTCCCTTTTACAAAGGAGGTAGCCAGGGCGGCACTGGAAGAGTTGATTAACGGCAACCCAGAAACACCTGGAGCCTCCAAAGTTTTACCGCCAGCTACCTCCGTCAGGGGCGTTTCCATCCGGAACGGACTGGCGGTGGTGGATTTTTCCCGTGAGGTGCTTCAGGCCAATGTGGGGGCAATGGGAGAAACTCTCGGCATTCAGAGCATTGTCAATACCTTAAGCGAGTTCCCGGCTGTGCAAAAAGTTTCTTTTCTGGTTGATGGGAGACTGGATCCGGAAACCAGGGACTGGTGGGGCCACGTCGGTCTTTACCGGCAACCTTTTACCCGTGATCTATCCAGGGTCTACGAACCGAAAATTTGGGTGACCAAACCTGTTCCGGGTCAAAAAGTAAACGATCCGGTTGAGATAAAAGGCTCAGCCATGGTTTTTGAGGGTACGGTGAATGTACGGCTTAAAGATGAAGGAGGAAAGATACTGGCAACTGGTTTTACCACTGCTTCCGAAGGTATGGGGAGAGGGGATTTTGAACTGAAGATGCCTTTTGCTGTGCCGCCGGTAGGAAAAGGCAGCCTGGAGGTATTCTGGGCAAGCCCCAAGGACGGCAGCGAGCTGGATAAAGTTGTTGTCCCTGTAAGCTGGTAAAAGAACGTCAAATTATTTTAGATATGGCTGCCGCTTTTTTTGCGGCGGTCTTTTTTTATTGGGAAATCATGCTTTAAAGCCGCTTTGTGGATAACTTTTAACTCGTGCGAAGGGCGAATTTGTTCTTTTTAATGGATAATTAAACGACCTTTCACAATACGATTATTCTTCTTTTTACCATTTTTGCATATCATGTTTAGGAGAAACTTTTAACAACAAGCGAAAGAACCTGCTATTTTATAGAAAGATTAAGGAGTGAGAGTTATGGATTTTCTTAAGCGTCTGGAAGAATACCGCTCCTTAGGAAAAAAGTTAGCATGGAAAGGCACATTTCAAGAGTATCTTGAAATTGTTAAGGAGAAACCCTGGGTTTGCCGGCTTGCCCACGCCCGTATCTATAATATGATTAAATGTGCCGGAATAGAGATAAAGGAGGAAGAAAAACGCTATAATTTCTTTACCAACGAGCTTTTTGGTCTGGATAAAACTTTAGAAAGGCTGGTTGAGGAATATTTTCATCCTGCAGCCCGGCGCATGGATGTGCGCAAGCGAATATTGCTCCTGATGGGACCGGTCAGCGGCGGCAAGTCTACCCTGGTGGCCATGCTCAAAAGAGGACTGGAGCAGTTTTCCCGGACAGAAGAAGGGGCTATTTATGCTATTGCCGGCTGTCCGATGCATGAAGAGCCATTGCATTTGATTCCCGGGGAGTTACGGGCGGAATTTTCCCGGGAGTACGGCGTTTATATCGAAGGGGAACTGTGCCCTTCCTGCCGGCTGATGGTAGAAAACGATTTCTACAATAATATTGAAGATATTCCGGTGGAGCGTATATTTTTATCCGAGGACGACCGGGTCGGCGTCGGCACCTTTACTCCTTCTGACCCCAAGTCTCAGGATATCGCCGACCTGACCGGCAGCGTGGATTTTTCCACCATCGCCGAGTACGGGTCGGAATCGGATCCCAGGGCTTACCGGTTTGACGGGGAACTAAACATTGCCAACCGCGGCTTGATGGAGTTTCAGGAGATGCTTAAATGCGACGAGAAGTTTTTATGGAACCTCTTAAGCCTTTCACAGGAAGGAAACTTCAAGGCCGGACGGTTTGCCTTGATTTATGCCGATGAAATGATCGTGGCCCATACCAATGAAAACGAGTATAAGGCTTTTATCAGCAACAAAAAGAATGAGGCGCTGCAGTCCCGCATTATTGTAATGAAAATCCCTTATAATTTAAAGGTCGGTGAGGAAGTAAAGATCTATGAAAAGTTGATTCGTCAGAGCGACTTGCATAATATCCATATTGCGCCCCATTCCCTGCGGGTAGCCAGCATATTTTCAGTATTGACCAGGCTTAAGGAATCAAAGAAGCAGGGCATGGACCTGGTTAAAAAAATGAAGCTTTATGATGGGGAAGATGTCGAAGGATTCAAGCAGAAAGACTTGGCCGAACTGCAGGCGGAGGCCGTCGATGAAGGAATGAGCGGTGTTGACCCCCGTTATGTGATTAACCGGCTTTCTTCGGCTTTAATCCGTACTTCTACAGAATGCATCAACCCTCTGGACGTGCTGCGGGCCTTGAAAGACGGCCTGGATCAGCATCCCTCCATTACAAAGGAGGAGCGGGACCGCCTGCTGAACTTTATTTCCGTGGCGCGCAAGGAATATGATGAAATGGCCAAGAAGGAAGTGCAAAAGGCATTTGTCTACTCCTACGAGGAGTCGGCCAAGATCTTGTTTGACAACTACCTGGATAATGTAGAGGCTTATTGTAACGGGGTAAAAATAAAAGATCCCATTACCGATGAAGAGATGGATCCAGATGAGAAATTGATGCGCTCCATTGAGGAGCAGATTGGTGTATCGGAAAGTGCCAAGAAGAGTTTCCGGGAAGAGATTCTAATCCGCCTTTCCAGTTATGCCCGTAAAGGCAAGCGGTTCGATTATAATTCCCATGAGCGGTTGCGGGAAGCCATCGAGAAAAAATTATTCGCCGATTTGAAGGATGTGGTGAAGATTACCACCTCCAGCAAAAACCCCGATGCCGAGCAAATGAAGCGAATCAACGAAGTCAGCGCCAGGCTGATTTCCGATCACGGCTACTGTCCTATTTGCGCCAATGAACTGTTAAAGTACGTAGGCAGCCTGCTCAACCGTTAAAAGAGGTGTTATTTGTGTCAGGGAGACAATTTGTTGTTTCAAAGGAAGACTGGTCCCTGCACCGGAAAGGGGAAATTGACCGGCAGCGGCACCGGGAAAAGGTGCGGGAAGCCATAAAAAAGAACCTGGCTGATATTGTCAGCGAGGAAAGCATTATTATGCACGACGGCCAGAAAATTATTAAGGTGCCGATCCGCACGCTGGATGAGTATCATTTCCGGTATGACCACCGGAAGCGGAAACACGCCGGTCAGGGCGACGGCGAGAGCAAGGTTGGAGACGTCCTGCACTCCGAGCCGCAACAGGGCCCTGGTAAGGGGAAGGGTGCCGGGGAAGAGCCGGGAATAGACTACTACGAAACTGAAATTACCATTGATGAACTGGCCGAACTGATTTTTGAAGATCTCGGACTGCCCAACCTGGAGCAGAAGAAGAAACAGCAACTGGCTTCGGATGCAGTGGAGTTTAAAGATGTGCGCAAGAAAGGGATTGCCAGCAATATTGATCGCAAGCGGACCATTATGGAGGTACTCAAGCGTAATGCCTTAAAAGGAAAGCCCGGTTTGCACGAAATTACACCGGACGACCTGCGTTTTAAAACCTGGGAAGTAACGGTAAAATATGAGTCCAGCGCCGTCGTCCTGGCCATGATGGACACCTCCGGTTCAATGGGACCGTTTGAGAAGTACATTGCCCGCAGTTTCTTCTTCTGGATGGTGCGGTTTTTGCGTACCAAATACAGCAATGTGCAGATTGTTTTTCTGGCTCACCATACTGAAGCCCAGGAAACTACGGAGGAAGAATTTTTTACCAAGGGCGCCAGCGGCGGCACCCGCTGCTCCTCTGTTTACAAACTGGCGCTGGAAGTAATTGAGAATCGTTACAGTCCCCAGGACTACAACATATACGCCTTTCATTTCTCCGATGGAGACAACCTGGCTTCGGATAATGATCACTGCGTCAAACTTGCCGGTGAACTTTTAAACTTCTGCAACATGGTTGGCTACGGCGAAATAGAAGGCCCGTACTATTATACCAGCACGCTTCGTTCCGCCTTCAAGCGGATAATCGATCCGAAATTTACCTGTGTTTCGATCCGGGACAAAAGCGGTGTCTACCCGGCCTTAAAGAAATTTTTCAGCCGGGATCCGATATAGCATTTAAAGAGGTTGAAAACCTCTTTTTGTCATCTGGTGTTAAACAGGGGTGGTGTTTATGGTGAAAAATGAATTATCCTTACTGGAAGAATCGATAGAAATGATTGTCGCTAAGGCCAGGGAGTTTAATCTGGACTTTTATAATATGTTGTTTGAAATATGTCCGGCGGACGTAATTTATACTTTCGGCGCTTATGGGATGCCTACCAGGTATTCGCACTGGACGTTCGGCAAGGCCTACCATAAAATGAAAACCCAGTATGACTACAACCTGGGACGTATTTACGAAATGGTGATCAATTCCGACCCTTGCTATGCGTTTTTACTGGAAGGCAACAGCTTAATCCAGAATAAACTGGTTGTCGCCCATGTTCTGGCCCATAGCGACTTTTTTAAAAATAACATTTATTTCAAAAATACCTCTCATGCCATGGTGGAGTCGATGGCTGCCGCGGCAGAGCGCTTTAGAGAGTACGAGTTTAAGTTCGGCCGGGAAAGGGTGGAAGCTTTTATTGACGCGGTAATTTCCATTCAAGAGCATGTGGAACCCCGTACCTTTATCAAAAAAGAAAAAGAGCCGCCGGAAGAAAAGCAAAATAGTTTATGCCGCAACCGGGAGCGAAAGACGCCTTACGATGACCTCTGGGTATTGGGCGAGCCTTGCCATTGCCCGGAAGAAGGACTGGAAAAACCGAAAAAGTTCCCCGCCGAGCCGGAGAAGGACTTGATGTTGTTTATTTTGCAACACGCCAGGGATTTAGAGGAATGGCAGCGGGACATCATGTCGGCGGTAAGGCAGGAGATGCTCTATTTTTGGCCGCAGATGGAAACAAAAATTATTAATGAGGGTTGGGCTGCTTACTGGCACCTGCGCATTATCCGGGAAATGGATCTTACCAGCGAAGAAGCGGTGGAATTTGCCAAAATGCATGCCGGTGTCATTCAGACTTCCCGCACTCATCTAAATCCTTATTATCTCGGTTTGAAAATTTTTGAAGACATAGAAAAAAGATGGGATGATCCGGCGCCGGAAGAAAAAGAGAAATACGGCCGGCCGGGCCGGGAAGGAAGAGAGAAAATTTTTGAAGTGCGGGCAACGGAAAATGATATTTCTTTTTTACGCAATTACCTGACAAAAGAATTGGTTGAAGAACTGTATCTCTATCTTTACCAGAAGGTCGGCTTTGACTGGAAGATAGTCGAGAAAGACTGGGAAAAAGTACGGAACGGCCTGGTAAACAGCCTGGTTAACTGCGGCTATCCTTATATCATAGTAGAAGACGGTGATTTTAACAAGCGGGGCGAGTTATACTTAAAACACCATTATGAGGGAGTGGAACTGGACGTTCATTATGTGGAAAAAACTCTTCCTCACGTCTACACCCTCTGGGGAAGAGCGGTACATATCGAGACGGTAATTGATGACAAACCGGTTTTGTTTACCTACAACGGCGAAAAGGGTAGCAAAAGGTTTTTATAAACCCGCTCCCCTTAAGAACACCATTTCGTGTCATTGCGAGCCTTAAGGCGTGGCAGCCCCGTTGCCTTTGAGAGTGCTTTAAGTCTTTGCCCTCCTGTTTACCCATTGATGAATATAGTCTACAATCTCTTCCACCAGCGACCCGGCGGTAAACACTTCGTGCACCCCGTGGCTTTTAACCGCCGGCACATCTTCTCTCGGAATAACCCCGCCGACCAGCAGTAAAATTTCATTTTCCAGTTTTTGCTCTTTTAAAAGCGCGGTTACTTTTGGCACCAGCGTAAGGTGTTCGCCGGAGAGAATGCTCAGTCCGATAACGTCGGCGTCTTCCTGCACTGCCGCCCGCACCACATTTTCCGGTGTCTGGTACAGCCCCATATAGACTACTTCCATCCCGGCCTCCCGGAACATACGGGCCAGCATCTTAATCCCCCGGTCGTGACCGTCCAGACCGATTTTACTTAAAATAACCCTGATCTTTTTAGCCATTTCAAACCTCCCTTGACGCATATAAGTTTAATAGGGCGGTTGGATTGCTTCCAGGGGGTCGTACGGATGACCGTATGCCTGCCGGATTACGCCCATTATTTCTCCCACAGTCGCACCGGCTTTTATACATTCAATGACCGGCGGGATCAAGTTTTCCTTTTCACCCTTTTCGGTGTGCCGTTTCAAGTTGTCGATGGCCTGCTGCCAGGCCGGACGGTGCCGCTCTTTTTTAAGCTTTTCGACATCTTCAATGATCTTTTGTTCTACCTGCGCCGGTATGCGCTGAACGCCGCTGGGGGTCGCGTCTTCCGGCGGCATCCGGAAGACATTGACCCCGACCACCAGGCGATCCCGTTTTTCGATGCGCTGCTGCTCTTCCAAAGCAGCTTTTTCCATTTCCTGATCAATCCAGCCGGAATTAATTGCCTCCAGCATGCCGCCCCTGTCCTCAATCTCTTTAAATATCTTGAGGGTTTCTTCCTCAATTTTATCGGTCAGGTTTTCTATGTAATAAGACCCGCCGAGCGGGTCGCTTACGGCGGCGACACCGGTTTCATAGGCCAGAACCTGCTGGGTGCGGATGGCCAGCAGGTGTGATTGCTCGGTGGGCAGGGCGATGGGTTCGTCGTAGGAGCAGCAGTGCAGCGATTGTACTCCGCCTAATACAGCCGCCAGCGCTTCGTAAGCGATCCGGATGGCGTTGTTCAGCGGCTGCTGCGGCACCAGCGAACAGCCGGCCGTATGGACGGCAAACCGGAATTGCAGAGAGCGGGGATCTTTTGCCCCGTAGCGTTCCTGCATGATTTTAGCCCAGAGCCGGCGGGCCGCCCTGAGTTTGGCTATTTCTTCAAAGAAATCAATATGGGCGGAACAATAAAAGGAAAGGCGCGGTATAAAGTCATCTATCTGCAGTCCCCTTTCAATAGCGCCGTCGATGTAAATCAGGCCGATGCCGAAACCGAAGGCAATCTCTTGCGCGGCGCTGATGCCGTTTTCCCGCAGGTCGTAAAGGTTAATGGTAGTGGTGTACCAGCGGGGTACATACCTGGTGCAGTATTCAATGATATCCACAGCCGTTTTCCGGGCCACGTCGAGCGGGGCGGCCGGCGGGAAGCCGCAGTACCGGAGATGGATGGGGTCGTTCTGGATGGAACCGCTTAAAAGACGGAAATCAATGCCCCTGCGTTGTGCTTCGACCAGGTATTGGCTGAACATTACTTCCGCCGAGGGGGCGGCGACAATCAAAGAAAAACTGGTTTTATCAAGAGGGATTCCTTCCGTCAGAACAGTTATATCTGCTAACGAGTTGATGCTTACCCCGGTCACCCCTACTTCGCCGGCGGCCCGCGGGTGGTCGGCGTCAATACCCAACTCTCCCGGCACGTCTACAATTACGTTGGGGCCGCCGGCGCCTTCCCGCAGCAAAAACTTCAGTCTTTCGTTGGTTTCCCGGGCCGAGCCGAGACCGCAGACCTCGCGCCTGGTCCAGAGCCGGCCCCGGTACATATTGCGGTGGATGCCGCGGGTATAAGGATACTGGCCGGGATCGCCGATAGAGCGGTGGTAATCTATACCGGCAGTGTCCGCAGGATTGTAGAATTCCTTTAATTCCAGGCCGGACCAGGTTTTGCCCCGGTTGAACTTTTCGTGGTAGGAAGAAGAAACTGTCTCGTTTGTTTCAGCCAAATGGATCAACCCCTTTGCTGTTTATATTTTTCGATAATTCTAATCAGCATAAATAAATTCCTCCTTCCGGTAAAAAATAAAACGGGAGGAATCTCAATGAGTTTTTTCAAAAGGGCGATAGAACTGATCACCTACCACGAAAGAAAAAGGCCGGAACCTTTTACCCTTTCGGAGTATAAGGAAGCAGACGGGGCGAAAGAACAGGCGGAACCGGAAAAGCCGGACGGCGGCGACCGGAAGCAGATATTCAAGAGACCGGTACCGGTTTCTGCTTTGAGAACCGGCGCAGGGCGTGGAGAACAGGGGAAGGGGCTGGTCAGCCGGGATTTATCCGTCAACCGGGAGAAAATCAAGGAACTGTATCATTTACCTTTAAGCAAGGACTTTGTCTTGCGCGATTTTGTGATTGCCTTGAAACCTCCGGTAGAAGCTTTTGCCGTTTTTATGGAGGGTATGGCCGATAAGAATATTATTAACAACGCTGTTTTAGAGCCCCTGATGCTCTGGGCCAATATGAGCGAGGACCGGAAAGACAAAAACCTGCTGGACTTAATTAAAGAAAGAATCCTGCCCGGCAATCAGGTGGATATTTACAGCGATTTTCAACCCATTTTAGAAAGGATAAATTACGGCGGCACGGCTGTTTTTGTGGAAGGGTGCGAAGCGGCATTGGTGGTGGAAACCAAGGGTTGGGAGCACCGCACCGTCGGCGCGCCTACCGTGGAACAGGTGGTGCGCGGGCCGCACGAAGCTTTCGTCGAAACTTTGCGGGTAAATACGGCCCTGATCCGCAAGCAGTTGCAAACTGAGGATTTGGTTACCGAGATGACCAAGGTGGGACTGCGGAGTAAAATTGATGTGGCCATCATGTACTTGAGTGATGTGGCCAACCCGGAACTGGTGGCGGAAGTGAGGCGGCGGGTGACCGGGCTGAAAATAGATCACCTGGTCGACAGCGGGGTGCTGGAACAGTTGATTGAGGATCACCCTTTTATGCCGGCGCCCCAGGTACTGGCCACCGAACGGCCGGACCGGGTGGTATCCATGCTGGCGGAAGGAAGGGTGGCTGTTCTGGCCAACGGCAACCCGTTCGTGCTGGTGGTGCCGGCTACTTTCTTCACCCTGCTGCACAGCCCGGAAGATATTTACCTGCGCTGGCCGTACGGCAGCGTTTTGCGGCTGACCAGGCTGTTTTCGTTCTTTATCGCCCTTTTTTTGCCGGGACTTTACCTGGCTATGGTTTACCATCACCAGGAGATGGTGCCGACGGAACTGATCCTGGCTGTAGCCGGGGCCCGTGAAAGGGTACCCTTTCCCACCATAGTGGAACTTGTCTTAATGGAATTTTCTTTTGAATTAATCAGGGAGGCCGGTGTACGGGTGCCGGGTGTAATCGGGGTGACCATCGGCATCATCGGCGCTTTGATCCTGGGCCAGGCAGCCGTTTCGGCCGGCATCGTCAGTCCGATTTTAATAATTGTGGTGGCGGTGACCGGCCTGGCCAATTTCAGCATACCGAATTTCTCCCTGGCTTTTACCGTTCGTCTGTTGCGTTTCGTATTTATTTTCTTAGGCACGGCTTTCGGCTTTCTCGGAATATCGGCCGGGTTTTACTTCTTTTTGTTAATGTTGACCGGCATGCGCTCTTTTGGCGTTTCCTTTCTGGCTTCAGCCGGGCCGGGCCGGAGTGTTCTCCTGCGCAAGCCGGTCTGGGAGCAGGAACTGCGCCCGGATTTTTTGAAGCCGTTGAATAAACAAAGTCAGCCGGGAATCAGCCGGAACTGGGTAATAAAAGAAAAATCCCGGGAAGGGGGGCCGGGTGATAAACAAAAATAAGCTGAGTACGGCCGAAGCCTCCATGGTGCTGTTTATTTTCATCGCGGCCAAGGTTTTTTTGCCTTTTCCGGTGGCTTATATCGACGAGGGCCTTTCGGCGGGATGGATAATGGTCATTATATCTTTATGCGGCGGTCTGGCCGGGTTTCTTGTTATTGCCGCATTAATACGCCTTTTTCCGGACTCGACCATTGTCGAGGCGGCCGAGAGAATACTCGGTCCCGTCGGCGGGCTGGCTGCCGGTGTCGTGTTTTTCGGGTTCTTTATCACTATAACCAGCCTCACCCTGCGGCAGTTCGGTGAAGCCATGATCAGCGCCGCCTTGCCGCTGACTCCAATCAGCGCTATTGAACTGGTATTTATGGCGGCTATGTTTCTGGCCTGTTACCTGGGCATCGAGGTTATCGGCCGGAGCGCCCTTTTAGCCGCGCCGTATCTGACTACAGCCGGAGCGCTCACGGTCTTCCTGCTTTACTCTTTTTGGAACTATCATAATTTTTTCCCGGTCTGGGGCGCCGGGATGGAGCAGATAACCAAAATGGGTTTGTTGAGGAGTTCGGCGTTTGGAGAGATCTTACTGGTGGCCTACCTGGCGCCGGTTTTAGGCGGAGCCGGCCGCTGTTTGCGGGCCGGATTTTACAGCGTGCTGCTGGCCGGGTTGAGCATCTTGCTGCTGGTAGCCGGCATGGAACTGGCTTTTTCTCCGGAAACGGGCCGGGAACTCAACCTGCCGTTTTACAATATGAGCCGCCTGGTTTACCTGGGCCGGTTTTTTCAGCGTACAGAAGCAGTTTTTGTCCTTTTCTGGTCGGTGGCAGGTATGATCATGCTAGCTGCCGGTTTTTACGCCGCCACTTTCAGTATCGCCAATGCGCTACGGCTGCCTGATTACCGGCCGCTTTTATGGCCGGTCGGTTTGATGATATTTACCTTAAGCCTGCTGCCGCCTGATTTGCCGACGGCCACATACCTGGATACCATGATTTTACGTATGTTCGGCTGGATTCCGGCTTTTGCTTTACCGGCATTGTTGTTGTTAATTGCCGTTCTGCGCCGGGCGGGGGGTAAAGGGGGTAAGGAAGGTGGCTAAAAAAGTTATTTTATTTTTTTTACCGTTGCTGTTTTGCCTGTTCCTGACGGGATGCTGGGGAAAGCGGGAGACCGATGAAACGGCTTACGTCCTGGCCCTGGACCTGGATGAAGGGGAAAAAGATAAAATAAAAATAACCCTGCAGGTTGCCAACCCGCAAGCTGCCGCCGGAGGAGGAGGCGGCGGGGCGCCTTCCGGCGGTTCGGGAGAAAAGCCGTTTATTGTTGCTTCTATTGAGGCGCCCTCGGTAATCGGCGGCTTAAATCTTTTAAACTCCACGGCCAGCCGGGAACTTTCCCTGATGCATAACAAGGTCATTATTTACTCGTCGGAGCTGGCCCGCGAAGGAATCGCGGAATATCTTGCGCCGCTGGTACGCTACCGGGAATTGCGGCGGACCAATTTTGTGTTTGTCAGCCGCGGTAAGGCCGGGGAATTTTTACAGGAGAACATACCGTCACTGGAAAGCATCCCGTCCAAGTTCTTTGAGCAGATGTACCGGAGTGTCGGTTTTACCGGATTCATCCCGCGCGTTCAATTGCATCATTTTTATGAAAATACCAAGAGCAAGGCAAGCCAGCCGATTGCCACCCTGGTGGATATAAACCATGAGGTGAAGCAGGAAAAAGAAAAAAGGGGGAAAGAGGAGGGGAAATCTTCTGCTGTTTCCGGTGGGCCGGAAGCAGAAAATAAAAATCCCGATGGAGGAGTTACAGAAGACCGGCCCCACGAGGGTCATTACCTGGCCGGGGAGATTCCCCGCGGCGGCGTAAACCCGGCGGAACTGATGGGCACGGCTGTTTTCCGGAGCGATCGGATGGTGGGGGAAATCGACGGAGAGGAGACCAGGCTGATGCTGATGCTGCGCGGCGAATTCAGGCGGGGATTTCTGACCATCCAGGACCCTGCTGCAAAAGACCGGATTATCGTACTGGACCTGCGGCAGCCGGTCAGCCCGCAGGTAAAAGTGGAACTGGCAGATGAAAGACCCCGCGTTACTGTAACGGTAGCGCTTGAGGCGGAGTTTCTCAGTATTCAAAGCGGCACAAATTATGAGCGTCCTGAACTGAAAAAAGAAATTGAAAGTGAAATAAGCAAATACGTCGGTGAACATGCCGGGAAACTGATCGAAAAAAGCCAGCGGGAGTTTAAAAGCGACATTTTTGGTTTCGGCCAGTTTGCCAAACACCTGGTGTCTACCTGGGCGGAGTGGGAAAACTTGAACTGGCCGGAGCTATATCCGGAAGCAGAGGTGGATTTGCAGGTGCATACAAGGATCAGGCGCACCGGGTTGCTGGTAAAAATGACACCGGTGGGAGGCGGGAAGTGAGATGATCCGGATCGTAATTTTTCTGGTACCGCTTGCTGTTGCTTTTTATACCGTTACTTTCGGCCTGTGGGCCTGGCGGAAAGGCCACCGCCGCGGCGCCGTCGGAACCTTTTTGCTGGCCGGCATTGCTCTTGGGCTGGCCTATTACGCTCTCTTCATTAGAATAGGTTTTTAAAAAAACTAATGTTATGAAAATAGTTTTAGACTGTTTTGTTGAATACATAACTTTTTGGTTCCTCCGTGAATACTTTGGCAAAAAGGGGGAACTTTTTATGTCTGTCGTAGTTGCCGGCAGCGGG
Organism: Deltaproteobacteria bacterium; assembly: GCA_020062745.1. Taxonomy (GTDB): domain Bacteria; phylum Bacillota; class Desulfotomaculia; order Desulfotomaculales; family JAGUVT01; genus JAGUVT01. Next base: position 74,742 of record JAGUVT010000014.1, on the reverse strand, counting down.
TGGGCCGGTTGCGCCGCGGCTTATGCCGCGGCCTCGGCCGGCGCGCAAGTTGTATTAATAGAAAAAACCGATATGCTTTTGGGAACCGGCCTGGTCGGCGGGATTATGAACAACAACGGCCGTTTCACTGCTGCTGCAGAACTGCGGGTTATGGGTGCCGACGGTTTTTTTAATCTGATTGAACGGGCTGCCCGGCACCGGTGTCTGGATTTTCCCGGACACCGGCACGTTTCTTTATATGATGTAACCAGAATCGAGCCCCTGGTACGGAACGCTTTACGAGAAGCAGGCGTTCAATTGCATTTGCCGACGCGGGTGACCGGAGTGGAAAAGTGCGGCGGGATTATCGGCGCGGTCAGCACGGCCGATGGAAGAAATATCAGGGGGGATGTCTTTATCGACTGTACCGGCACGGCCGGACCGGTAAAGAATTGCGCCAGGTTCGGGCGCGGGTGTGTCATGTGCATTTTGCGCTGTCCCACCTTCGGCCCGCGGGTCAGCTTGAGCACCAGGGCCGGCATCGCCGAGTTGAGGGCCGGCGAAGGTTTTCCCCATTTCGAGGCCATGAGCGGATCCTGCAAGCTCGATAAGAAATCCCTTGATTTGGGACTGGTGCGGGACCTGGAGCGAAAGGGAGTGCTGGTTATACCCCTGCCGGCACAATTATACAAACGGGAGATGCTGGCCAAAAAGGCCTGCCAGCAATATGTCTGCGGCGAATTTGCCGAAAACCTGGTCCTCCTCGATACCGGCCACGCCAAGCTGATGACCCCTTATTTCCCGCTGGAGGCGCTGCGCACCCTGGAAGGATTCAAAGATGCCCGTTATGCTGACCCGTACTCCGGCGGAATCGGCAATTCCATTCGTTTCATGGCCGTTGCGCCGTGCGATGACGCACTTAAAGTGAGCGGCATGGAAAACCTTTTTTGCGCCGGCGAAAAGGCCGGGCTGCTGGTAGGACATACCGAAGCCATTGTTACCGGCTTTTTAGCCGGCCATAACGCCGTCCGGTATCTGGCCGGCAAGGAATTGCTGGTTTTGCCGGACAGTCTGGCCGCAGGTGATATTATTTCTTTCATGCACCGGGAGATGAAAACTTCCTCCGGGCTGAAAAAGAAATATACTTTCTCAGGCGCCGGTTATTTTCAACGCATGCGGGAAAGGGGCCTGTATACAACCGATAATGCCGTTATCCGGGCCCGGGTGGAAAAAACGGGCCTGGCCGGGCTTTTCAAACAAAAACTGGTGCAGTGAGCAAAAAGTTCTAACCGGCCAACCCTGCTCATAAAGTAGCAGTAGACAAACTCTCTGGACAGCGGGGTGGCCGTAAATGGTCAATTATGTATGGCTGGCGATGATCATTTTCGGGATTATCGTGGCTGCCGTCAACGGTAATATTGAAGCAGTTACCAGGGCGGCCTTCGACGGGGCCGATGCGGCCGTAAAAATATCGCTCGGTCTCATCGCCATTATTACCTTCTGGCTGGGAGTGATGAAACTGGCCGAGGCCGCCGGCCTGGTGCGGGCGCTGGCCTGGCTGGTACAGCCGGTGATGCGGTTTTTGTTTCCCGGCGTGCCTAAAGAACACCCGGCCATGGGGGCCATGATGATGAATTTAAGCGCCAACATCCTCGGTCTGGGCAACGCCGCCACGCCCATGGGCCTGATTGCCATGCAGGAACTGCAGAAATTAAACCGCCGGCGCTCCGATACGGCCTCGGATGCCATGTGCACCTTTTTAGCCCTGAACACCTCGTGTATTACCTTGATTCCCACCACCATTATCGGCATCCGGCTCCTCTATGGCTCGGCCGACCCGACTGCCGTTGTAGGGCCCACCATTATGGCCACTGCTTTCAGTATGGCGGTGGCTATTATAGCCGACCGGATGTTGCGCAAAATATTTGGCGGCAGGGAGAGGTAGCCGGTGTTTGCGTTAATTGCTGAACTGTCCCGCTGGGCCATTCCTGGAGTGCTCCTGATAGTGTTGCTGGCTGCTTTTGTGAGGGGGGTTAAAGTTTACGAAACCTTTGTGGATGGGGCCGAGGCTGGTTTCAGCACGGCCGTGAAAATTATTCCCTATCTGGTGGCCATGCTGGTGGCCATCAGCATTTTCCGTGCTTCCGGCGCTATGGAAGTGCTGGTGGCAGCCCTGTCACCCGTACTGGATCAGGTGGGACTGCCGGCTGAAGTCTTGCCTCACGCTATCATGCGGCCCCTCTCCGGCGGGGCGGCCCTGGGCATTGCCAGCGACATTATTAAAATCCACGGGCCGGACAGTTTTCTCGGTCAACTGGTATCCACCATGCAGGGCAGCTGCGATACCACGTTTTATGTATTGACCCTGTATTTCGGCTCGGTGGGGGTAAAGAAATACCGTTATTCGATCATTTCCGGCCTGCTGGCTGATTTGACCACGCTGGTAGCGTCGGTTTATATTGTAAATGTTATATTTTAATATTTGCGAGGCCGGGTTTGGGATAAACCCGGCCCTAATTATTTATGCCGTATTTTTTATGTTGAAGAAGGATTTTCAAGCTGTTTCTCAGAAAGAATAAAAAAGCCGATGTCAAGCTTGTGTCTTTCTCCGAAAATACTTTTTTGTCCTTACCTTTTACGCAAAGAGGTTATAGCCGAAGGAGTCTTAAGAAATAATGGAGCGATTGCAGAAGGTAATGGCGCGGGCCGGTATTGCTTCCCGCCGGCAGTGCGAGAAAATGATTACCGGAGGGCTGGTAAAGATTGACGGTGAAGTGGTGACCGCCCTGGGCAGCCGGGTTGATCCGGCCAAACAGAAAATTGAAGTGGCGGGAAAAGCGATTTCTTTACAGCCTACCGCTTGTTATATACTCTTATACAAACCGGCCGGTTTTGTCACCACTTTACGCGACCCGCAAGGACGCAAAAAAGTAACTGACTTGCTGCATGACGTAAAGACGAGGGTCTACCCGGTGGGGAGGCTCGACTATATGACTTGCGGTTTGCTTTTGTTAACCAACGATGGCGAGCTTGCCAACGCCCTCACTCATCCCCGGTATCATGTGCCGAAAACGTATTTAGCTTTCGTGAAAGGTGTTCCCGAACCTGCTGCAATCACCCGGATGGAGGAAGGATTGATCCTGGAAGACGGCCTGACCGCTCCGGCAAAAGTGTTTTTAAAAGGTGAAAAGGGAGGCAACACCTTGCTGGAGATCACCATTTATGAAGGACGCAACCGTCTGGTCAGACGCATGTGTGAAAATATCGGCCACCCGGTGTTGAAATTAAAGCGCACCCGCTTTGGACCGCTTGATTTAAGTGGTTTAAAACCGGGTCAGTACCGCTATCTTTCTTTTAATGAAGTGGGAAAGATTAAAAAATTAGTTAATTTATAAAATGGAATTTTGGTTTATTATCTTAAAAGAGGGATTTGCATAAAACAGAAAGGAGGATTCTTTTTGGATAGAATGGACATAAACGAGGGCAGAAAACTGCGGGTTAAGATTCGCCTGGATTTTAAAGGCGTCGGCAGGCCGGGCCGGTTTTTATTTAAAGGCCGGCCGGCGGAAAAATCCGCAGAGGAGATAAGGGAACAGCAGGTGGCATTGCTGCGCAATGTTCCGGTTCAGGGAATCCATGTTGATGAGATTGATATGAGCGCCGAAGTTTACACGATCTATGACGATGCTTCCGGCGCGGAAGCAGCTTACGCCCCGTTGATGCTGACCATTTCGGCCGATAATCTGGAAAGTCTGATAAGCTTTATGGCCAGGGATGATTTTAGAAAAATAGAGGTTCTTGAGCCTTCCCAGCTAAATTTAACCCGCCACGATATAGAAAGACTGATCTTTGGAATGTATGAAGAAATAAAGAATTTTCGCCTGCGGCTGGAGCGCAAGTACAATACGCGCTAAAAAGCTGCCGGCAAGGAGGACAAGACAGGTGAAAAGGTATTTTGTACGTGGCATCCGGGGCGCCATTACCGTGGAAAGAAACGATGCCGGAGAAATTATTGCTGCCACAAGAGAGTTGCTGGAAGCGATAATAAAAGAAAACGATCTGGATCCGGAGGATATTGCCAGTGCGATCTTTACTGTCACCAGGGACCTTGATGCCGAGTTCCCGGCTTCGGCAGCGAGGGAAATGGGATGGAAGTACGTACCCCTTCTTTGCGCCACGGAAATCGACGTACCGGGGAGATTGGGTAAATGTATCAGAATCATGGTGCATGTCAATACCGGGAAATCGCAGCGCGAGTTAAAGCATGTCTATCTTAAGGAAGCTGTCCAGCTAAGGACCGATCTTCTTCCCCAATAAAAGGGGACTTATTCTTTCAAGGCGGTAATTACCTGACGGCCGGTCACATTATGCAGTTCTATTTTTAAAAAACCGGCGCCGGTCAGCCAGCACGTATATTCCGCCAGGGTCCAGGTGCCGCCCCTTTCCGTATTAATCAGCATGTTAACGGCAAACAGGGCTGCAAAGGGGTGCTCTCCTCTGACAAAATCGACTATGGCGATGCGCCCGCCGGGGACCAGTTCGGCGGCAACCCGCTGGAAAAGCGCCCGGTTTTCCTTTTCGCCGTAGATGTGGCAGATATTCCCCAGATAAGCCAGGTGATACGGCCCCGGCGGCAGCGCTACCGTAAAGTCTCCAGCGATCATGGCGATGGACTCACCTTCTCTAATAGTAGGCTGCATCATTTCTACCACTTCAGGTGCATCAAGTACAGTTACCTGCGCTCCCCGGCCGGCGAAGGCTCTAGCATGGGTAAGCGGTCCGCCCCCGATATCCAGCACCCTGGCGCCTACAGGTAACCCGGCCAGGCAAAATGAAGCTATTTCCAGCGCTGAAAGGCGGGCGTTACTGGCCATGGCTTCGATAAAATAGCGTTGACCTATTGATCCCCGCTCTCTCCGGGCTGGAGAGCCGGTTTTTAACACCGCCGGCAGTTCAAGCCACCTTTTAGTTAACTCATATCCATGCATAAAGGAAAACCCGCTATAAAGCATGCTGTCACGTTTGAAAAAAGTTTCTTCTACTTCTGTAGATAAGGCATACTTTTCTTCTTTTTTTATCAAGTAGCCGAGTGCTACTAGTGCTTCCATGACAGTCCACACGGCCCGCCGGTTCAGGCTTAACCTGGAGGCCAGTTCTTCATCTGTCATCGGGCTGTGATGCAGAGTTTCAAAAATACCTGCTTGTACTGTTCCGCCGACTAGGAGCAGTTCCATCGGCGTTTGGAGGGCTTCCCTGTTCATATTGTTCCATCAGCCTTTCTAGAATTTATTGACATTCCAGCGCTATCGTGCTAGAATTACTTGCGTTTAAGGATGTAACAAGCGGGCGTGGCGGAAAGGCAGACGCGCTGGACTTAGGATCCAGTGGGGAATACCCGTGCGAGTTCAACTCTCGCCGCCCGCACCAGGAAAATCAAGACCTCTTGGCTAGGAGGTCGTTTTATTTTTGGTGCCAGGAGCAACTTTATTATACCAAAACAAAGCCTGTATAGTAAAATAATCATCCAGTTCGCTTGGGCCGCAATTGGTTTCCTTCATGAAGAAAAAAGGTGTTTCTGTTTATAAGCTGCCGGAGAGGCTGAAGGTTGCTGAAGGTTAAGGAAGGTATTAAGAAGGAAGCTGGAGGAAGGATATTGACCATAATTTGGACAGGTTTTATAATAATTTAGGCTCTTTTTTCACTTACGTATATTTGTAGTCGGCCGGCTGGAAATACTATTTATAAATGGTGATGTATTGAAGGCGGCCGTGCCGCAGGACTCAAAAATCATGGGAGGAATAAAAAATGAGTTTGAAAGGAACACGTACTGAGCGCAACTTGATGACTGCCTTTTCCGGAGAGTCGCAGGCCAGGAACCGCTACACCTTCTACGCAAGCCAGGCGAAGAAGGAGGGTTACGAACAGATAGCGGCTTTTTTCCTGGAAACGGCGGATAACGAAAAAGAGCATGCCAAGCGTTTATTCAAGCTTTTGGAGGGCGGGGAGGCGGAAGTTGCCGCTTCTTTTCCTGCCGGCGTGATCGGCAATACGGTTGCAAACCTGAAAGGCGCGGCGGCTGGAGAAAACTTTGAACATACCATTATGTACCCGGGATTTGCCAAAGTGGCTGAAGAAGAAGGATTTCCCGAAATTGCGAAAGTTTTAAGGTCGATTGCCGAAGCGGAAGTCGGGCATGAAAAGCGTTACCTAAAGCTTTTGGCGAACATTGAACAGGGCAAGGTTTTCCGGCGGGACGAAAAGGTTACCTGGAAGTGCCGGAATTGCGGTTACCTGCACAAAGGTACGGAACCGCCCGAAATCTGCCCCGCCTGTGATCACCCCATAAGTTATTATGAGCTATGGTGTCAGAATTATTAACTGCTCAGAAAGAAGTAATCGAACAAGTAATGGCAGGGGGAGATGTCCTGGCCGTAATGCCTACCGGCCAGGGCAAGTCGCTCTGCTACCAGTTGCCGGCGTTGATTTTACCCGGCCTGTCCCTGGTCATCTCACCTTTGGTAGCTTTAATGAAAGTTAGATTTTTCTTTTCTTTTTTACATAAGGGATGACCAGCGGCATGGTGATAATCATGCTGAGGATAAATACCCATACGGCACCACCGAGGCGTGCTACCGGTGGGTAGAAAAAACCGGTGGTAAAAGTCGCCAGCAAGAAAATGACGGCAATAGCGAGGGAAATGCTGGTATAGATAAGTGCGCTGTAGCGGGCCGGATCGGGCATGATTATACTCCTTTTTTTTATTTCTGAATTGGCACCCTTTTGTCTTCAAACAAAAATGACGCTGCGTTACCTAACCGGGGGCACAGGCTGGCTTGTCTTTCTCTTTCTTCATAGAAGGAACAAACTGCTTCAACAACAGGGTGTTCATTGTCACCGAAACAGAACTCATGGCCATAAAAAAGGCAGCTAGTTCGGGGCTTACGATGAGTCCGTTTAAAGGATAAAGAACACCAGCGGCAATGGGTATTCCAAAACTATTATATAAAAAAGCCCAGACCAAGTTCTGCCTTACTTTGCGCATGGTAGCATGGGCCACCTCAATGGCCGATATAACATCCCTTAAATCAGATTTGATCAGAATCACATCACCTGTTTCCTTGGCTACATCAGTACCGGCGCCAATGGCTATACCAACGTTGGCGGTAGCCAGTGCCGGAGCGTCATTGATGCCGTCGCCCACCATGGCTACCCGAAGACCTTTTTCCTGCAGTTGGCGTACTTCTTCAGCCTTATCCTGGGGCAGTACTTCTGCCAGCACCCGGTCGATGCCTGCCTGACGGGCAACGGCCCGGGCGGTGCGATAGTTGTCCCCAGTGAGCATAATCACTTTTATGCCCATCTGCTTGAGACGGGCAACGGCTTGGGGTACGTAATCCTTAAGGGTATCGGCCACGGCAATGATTCCGGCGGCCCGGCTGTCTACAGCAACAAACATGGCTGTCTTGCCCTCTTCCTCCAGAAATTCTACCCGGGACATCATTTCATCAAAAGAAATGTTCTCTTGTTTCATTAAGCGCCGGTTACCCAGCAGTACCTTCCGGCCCTGATAACGTGCTTCAATTCCATACCCGGGAATGGCCTGGAACTCTTCTGCTTCTCCTATAGCCAACCCGTCGGCCAATGCTTCCTGGATTATAGCTTCTCCTAGCGGGTGTTCCGAATTCTTTTCAACTGCTGCGGATAGCTGGAGCAATTCTTTTCGATTAAAGCCCGCTGCCGGCAGAAGATCAGTTAGAGACGGTACTCCTTTGGTAATGGTGCCGGTCTTATCAAATATTACTACTTTCAGTCCGGCAGTGGCTTCTACCGCATCGGCACCTTTAAAAAGAATCCCGTTTTCTGCACCTTTTCCCGTGCCAGCCATCATGGCGCTGGGAGTAGCTAGGCCGAGGGCGCAGGGGCAGGAAATAACCAGAGTGGTCACGCTGAGGAGCAGGGCAAAACCGAAGACTCCTACGTTTGCCAAACTATAAGGGGAGAGGATAAAATGACTGTTCGGATGGAAGAAGGTCTGATACCCATAAAAGAACCAAAAAAGAAACACCACCAGTGCTGTTACGTGAACTCCGGCAATGAAATGCCCGGCTACTAAATCGGCCAGCTTTTGTACCGGGGCTTTGGTAGTTTGGGCATCCTCCACCAATCTGATAATCTGGGAGAGAGCGGTGTCCCGCCCCACCCTGGTGGCCCTAAACCTGAAAGAACCGGTCTTGTTAATGGTTGCACCGATTACTTCGTCGCCGGTTCTTTTCTCTACAGGTATGCTCTCGCCGGTAATCATGGATTCATCCACAACTGAATAGCCTTCCAGAATCAGGCCGTCCACTGGGATACTTTCTCCCGGCCGCACAATGACCTCGTCACCGGGAAGCACCTCTTCGACAGCAATCTCCATTTCCCGGCCCTCCCTGATTACCCGGGCTGTCTTAGCCTGCAAACCAATTAGCTTTCTGATTGCTTCGGAAGTACGGCCCCGGGTCAGAGCTTCCAGGTAACGGCCCAGGACAATGAAGGCAGTCAGTAGAGCTGCAGACTCGAAAAAAGTTGCTCCTCTGCCGCCAAAGCCGGCTCCCGGCCATAAGGTATTGATGGTGGCGATGGCATATGCTGCACCAATACCAGTAGCATAAAGAAGGTTCATATCCGTGCTGCCTTTTTTTAAACCGTTTAAACTGTGTGTAAAGAACTGCCATCCGGGGATAAAGACTACCGGGGTAGTAAGGGTCCATAGGAAAAGGACGTTGCTCATAAATTCAGGAATAAACCGGGGGAATATCCAGAGATCCCGGAACATCCCCAGCATCACCAGCAGGGCCAGGGGCCAGGCAATAAGCATGTTGCGGGCTTGGCGGCGAATTTCCTCCTGACGAACCTGCCGTTCCCGATCCACGGACTCCCGCCCGTCTATTTCTTCGGTTACCTCGTATCCCAGACTACGAATTTCCTCTTTTATTTTGGTTGCCGAAACTGCGCCAGGGTAATAATTTATTCTAGCTGACTCAGCCGGCAGGTTTACAGTTACCCTAACTATACCGGGCAAATCACTCACAGCCCGTTCGATTCGGGCTACGCAGGCAGCGCAGTTCATTCCCCGAACAGTCAGATTAGATTCTGCCGCCGGTACATTGTAGCCCAGGTTGCTGACGGTTTCTACCAATTCTTTTACTGAAATCTTGGCCGGGTTATAGTTTATATTGGCCTTACTTGTCACTAAGTTGACAGTTGCTCCGGCTACGCCGGCAGTGTCTTTCAATGCCTGTTCCACCCGGCCTGCACAGGCAGCACAGCTCATACCTTCTACAGGGATACTGATTTTACTCAAATCTTTATCGGTAGACATTCAGTTTTCTCTCCATATTAAATTAACATACAAATATTATACGGCTATATTAAACCTTAAGCAAATTTCGAGGCAATTATTTTACACTGAGGGCAATGATTCTTTTTTAGAATTGTTTTTATTGACATAGTATTTGTATTATGTTAGCTTATAAGGTAAGCGTGTATACTTAATTCAAAATTCAATCCTATCCGATTTCCACATTTCAAAAGCACTTTTATCAATTAAAAATGCTTTTCATAACATGGACTAACCACAAGATTGGTCTTTTTTAAGGAGGTATAACTATGGGAGGAACTAAAGAAACAAAAAGATTCAGAGAAAGAAAAGAAGTGTTTGCCACGAATTCGGGAATACCGGTAAAAAGAGTCTATACTCCGGGAGATATATCTGGTTTGAATTATGATCGGGATCTGGGCATGCCGGGGGAAGAACCTTACACCAGGGGAATCTATCCTTCCATGTACCGGGGAAAGCTGTGGACGATCCGCCAATTTTCCGGCCTGGATACACCGGAAGCAACAAATGAAAGATTTAAATACGAGTATGAAAACGGTATTACCGGCTTTGCCATTGCTATGGACAACCTGAGTATTATGGGACACGACCCCAATCATCCACTGGCAGAGGCAGAAGTAGCGGCTGGAGGAGTTTCATTAAGCAACCTGCAGGATATGGAAACCATTTTTGAAGGTCTGCCGATAGGCAAAATCAGCGCTGCTGTTATCCCCTTGATGACCACCACTTGTCCCCACACCGCAATGTATTTTGCCCTGGCTGAAAAAAGAGGAATAAAGCTAAGCGACGTTGACGGGACTACAGAAGGTGATCCCGTCTCTTTTGCCGCCTGTGGCCCGTTTCGTGACTCATACCCGCCCCGGCACCTGTTGAGACTGGGCGTTGACCTGGTAGAGTGGTGCGCCATAAATGTACCCAAATGGCATCCGGTTAGTTTTACCTCGTATAATTACCGGGAAACCGGGGTCAACGCCTACCAGGAAATTGCCGGCCTGATTGCCGCAGCTTTAGACTATATCGAAGAAGAACTGAAGAGAAAAAGACTGGCAGTGGATGACTTTGTACCCAAATTTACTTTCCATTTATCGGCTCATAACGACTTTTTTGAAGAAATCGCCAAATATAGAGCCGCCAGAAGATTGTGGTACCGGTTGATGAAGGAAAGATACGGCGCCCGCAATCCAAATTCACTGACGTTGCGGTTCCATGTGCAAACAGCCGGTTCAACCCATACCTACCAGCAGCCTCTGAACAACATTGTCCGGATAGCCTACCAGGTGCTGGCGGCAGCTCTGGGGGGAGCCCAGTCTATTCATGCCAACTCGTTTGATGAGGCAATTTGCACCCCGACAGAGAAAAGTGTTTTAATGGCCATCAGGACGCAGCAAATTGCCCAACTGGAAACCAACATTGCCAACGTTATAGACCCGCTTGGCGGTTCGTATTATATCGAGTGGCTGACCAATGAGATTGAAGAAAAAGCGCGTGAATATTTGCAGAAGATTGAGGAACAGGGAGGATGGTTTGCCGCCCTGGAATCCGGCTGGCTGTACAAAGAAAGAATAGAAGCCCAAAGGGAACATACCAAAAAGTTGGCCGGCGGCGAGTTGAATATCGTCGGCGTCAACTGCTACGAAATGGCTGAGGAGCCTTATGAATACGATGTTTATAAAACTAATCCGAAGACCTATGAGATTCAAAGGGCCAAATTTGAAAAACTGAAAAGAGAGCGGGATAACGACCGGGTACAAAAGGCGTTATCAGAACTGGCCAGAGTCAGTGAAACAGATCAGAACGTAATGCCGGCCGTAATGGAATCCGTCAAAGCATATGCCGGTGTAGGAGAGATATGCGACGTCTGGCGTAAAGTATATGGAGTTGCAGAGCAAAGAATGCTGTAGGCATAAGGGGGAACAGGTGTATGGAACGCAAAATCAAAGTATTGATGGCAAAACCTGGTTTTGACGCTCACAATTGGGGCGCCACAATCGTAAGCCTGGCGCTACGGGATGCCGGAATGGAAGTTGTATACATTGGGCAGCAAGATCCGGAACAAATTGTTCAAACGGCTATTCAGGAAGATGTGGATGTCCTTGGTTTAAGCCTTTTGTCTTCAACCTATATGAAGCTGATCCCCAAAATAACCCGGTTGCTTTCGGAAAGCGGGGCAAAGGATATCCTCGTAGTATTGGGCGGGGTATTTCCGCTTGATGACATACCGAAACTGAAAGAAGCAGGAGTAGACGAGGTATTTTTGCCCGGCTCAAAAATGGAACACATAGTCGATTACATCAGTAAAAACGTAAAACGAAAGGCGTCTGCTTAATTAAATTAGGTTAAACCAAAAAGGATTTCTATTAAGCAGCATGGGCACGTACTCTTGAAACGTGTAAGACATGCTGCTTTTTAAGTGAAAAGTGCCTACCCGGCGGGAGGAATTGAACTATTTTTGGAGAATTCTTATCTGTTAAGCTATTCTTCTTGCTACCGACAAAAGGTCCATGTATAGAATTGTATTAAAAAAGGGGGAACTATTATGACTACACCGTTGGAAGGAATAAAAGTGCTTGATCTGACCCGCTTGCTTCCAGGGCCTTATTGTTCTATGATGCTTGCTGACTTTGGAGCTGAGGTTATTAAAATAGAAGAACCCGGTCGTGGTGATTACTTGCGCTGGATGTCAGCCGATAAGGTTGGTGATACAGGCGGCAATTTCCTGCTTATCAACCGGAATAAAAAAAGTATTATATTGAATCTCAAGCATCCTGCCGGCAAGGAAATCTTTTACCGTATGGTTAAAGAAGCAGATGTAGTGATGGAAGGGTACCGTCCTGGAGTCCCAAAAAGGATCGGGGTTGATTACAGCACTTTGAAAGAAATCAACCCGGCCATAATTTATTGCTCTGTTACCGGTTACGGACAGGATGGCCCATATGTCCAGGCGCCCGGGCACGATATCAATTACATTGGCTATGCCGGCATTCTCGGGATGACCGGCCTGCTAAACGAAAAGCCGGTTATTCCCGGTACCCAGATCGCCGACTTTACCGGAGGCGCCATGATGGCTGTAATTGGTATTTTACTGGCTCTGCAGGCCCGGCAGCGCACCGGCAAGGGTCAGTTTGTTGATATCTCGATGCTGGATGGAACTGTTCCCATAGCTGCCACATTGGCCGGCGAGTACTTTCCTTCTGGCAAAATACCCAGGCGAGGCGGGACGACGTTTACCGGCCGATACGCCTGTTACAATGTTTATCAGACAAAAGACGGGCGTTATGTAGCTCTGGCTGCAGCAGAAGAACATTTTTGGAAGAATTTATGTAAATACTTCGGGAAAGAAGAATACATCCAGTGGCAGTATATTGATGAAAAGCAGGAGGAATTAAGCCGTTTCTTACAGGAACAGTTCCTTACCAGGGAGCGCGATCAATGGGTAGCCGAACTGGCGGATAAAGATGTCTGCTGCACACCGGTCTGTGATATGGCGGAGGTATTCGCAGACCCCCAGATTCGTCACCGGCAAATGATTTTCGAGATGGAGCACCCCCGCCTGGGAACGATAAAACAAATCGGGGTACCCATAAAATTATCCGATACCCCTGCCAAAATAGTTTCAGCGCCGCCGGACATGGGCGAACATACGGAAGAAGTCTTAAAGCAGTTTAATTACTCGGCGGAAGAAATTGCATCTTTCCGCCGGGACGGGGTAATTTAAACAAAAAAATATTATTAATTAAGGGGAGAGGCAGATGATCTTTCAGTTAACCGAAGAACAGGAAATGATTCGCAAGACGGTGCGGGATTTTGCCGAAACCGTAGTAGCCCCCAAAGCCGCCGAAATGGACGAGAAGGAAGATTATGACTGGTCGTTATGGGATCAAATGGCAGAAATCGGACTGACCGGCATTCCATTTCCGGAAGAGTACGGCGGCGCGGGTATGGATAACCTCTGTTACGCTATTGCTGTTGAGGAATTGTCACGTGTTTGTACTTCCACCAGCGTCTTACTTTCAGCACACACTTCGTTGTGTTCCTGGCCCATTTATCATTTCGGCACTGAAGAACAGAAAAAAAATTATCTGGTTCCCCTGACCGAAGGGAAAAAAATCGGCGCCCTGGGTCTTACCGAGCCGTCCGCCGGCTCGGATGCCGGATCGGTTAAGCTGTCCGCCAGGGCCGATGGTGACGACTATATTCTAAATGGAACCAAGCTTTTTATTACCAACGCCGGCAAGGCAGAAACTTACATTATTATCGCCAGCACCGATCGCAGCAAAGGACACCGCGGCACGGCGGCTTTTATTGTGGAAAAAAGCGCGCCCGGTTTTACCTTTGGTAAAAAAGAGCATAAAATGGGAATCAGGGCTTCTTATACCTACGAATTGATTTTTGAAAACTGCCGGGTTCCGAAAGAAAACATGCTCGGGGAAGACGGCCAGGGTTTCAAAATCGCCCTTGCCACCCTTGACGGCGGCCGGATTGGCATCGGGGCCCAGGCTGTAGGCCTCGCCCAGGGAGCTTTGGATCAGGCCTTGTCCTACAGCAAACAGCGGGAACAGTTCGGGAAGCCGATCAGCGCCAACCAGGGAATTCAGTGGATGCTGGCCGACATGGCGACCAGAATTGAAGCTGCCCGCCTGCTGGTCTACCAGTCTGCTTGCTTGAAGGATAGCGGCCAACCTTACGGCAAGCAGTCTGCCATGGCCAAGCTGTTTGCTGCTGAGACAGCCATGTGGGTTACCACCAAAGCCGTGCAGATTCATGGCGGTTATGGCTATAGCAGGGAATATCCGGTAGAAAGGATGATGCGCGACGCCAAGATAACTGAAATCTACGAGGGGACCAGTGAAGTACAGCGTATTGTTATTGCCAACTACCTTTTGAAATAGAACAAAAAGAGGAGCCTGTTGAAAAAAGATTATTGCAAGGAGAGAATACTTTCTTCTACAGGCTTTATGAGTTTGGGGTTAGATGTTAAACCGGGGAAACACGTGGCAATTTTTGTTGCAATATTAAAAAAAGGAGAGATTGTCTTGAGCTTCCCGGAGGTTATAATTTTTGTAGTACTTTTAATTTTTGGAATTTACTCTTTCAGCCAGGGTTTGGTAGAAAGATACAAGCTTATTAAAAGAGGCAAACCGGAAAACCGCTTTGACAATCCCGGCCGGCGAATTGCCGGGCTGGTAACCGATGTTTTGGGGCAGCGCAGAATAGTAAGGGAATTCGGCCCCGGCCTGATGCACCTGATGATTTTCTGGGGTCTGACTGTTTTTGCCCTGGGTATGCTTCAGCTCTTTTTAAACCGGCTAATACCCGGTTTTAACCTGCCGCTGCTCGGTAAAAGCCCTTTCTTCTACCTGCTTGCCGACGTGTTCGGGTTTTTTGCGCTGGTCGGCATCCTGGTATCCGCCTACCGGCGCTATATAGCGCGGGTAGAACGCCTCGATGTCGGCAGCGGCCGCGAAGAGGCAATAATCGTCGGATTAATCGCCGGTATGAGTCTGATGGTGATCGCTTACTTTTTCGCCGGCGCCGCTTTATCCTTGCTTCAGCCGGAAAGTAAATACAGCCTGGCCTTTATTACCAACGCCGTGGCCGGATGGATGGCCGGATCCGTCAGCGGTACTTTGACAGCCCTGTATGTTACTTTCTGGTGGGTGAGCGCGGCCCTGGGTATCGGACTGATGATCTTTTTCCGTTATTCGCACCTGGTGCACCCGGTAGCCGCCCCGATAAACGCTTATTTGCGCAATTTGCAGCCAAGGGGCGGTATGACCAGGCCGATTAATTTTGAAGATGAGGAAATAGAAACTTTCGGCATCGGTAAAATCGAAGAATTCACCTGGAAAGATTTACTTGATACTTTCGCCTGCGCCGAATGCGGCCGCTGCCAGGCCAGTTGCCCGGCTCATCTCAGCGGAAAACCGCTTTCACCGAAAAGAATCATTCTGCAACTGAGAGAGCATCTGACTGCGAAAAAAGACGCGGAAGACGACAAAAAAATGGTGGGAGACGTATTCGACCCGGAAGCAATCTGGGCCTGCACCACCTGTTTTGCCTGTATGGAACAGTGCCCTACTTTTAATGAACATATCCCGAAAATCATCGGCATGCGACGCAACCTGGTGATGGATGAGTCCGACTTTCCGGGGGAAGCCCAGCTTGCTTTTACCAACATGGAAAGAAACTTCAATCCCTGGGGGGTTAGCTGGAATACCAGGGCGGATTGGGCGTCCGACCTGGAGATCAGGATTTTGGGTGACGACCCCGGCGCAGTAGACTACCTGTTTTGGGTAGGTTGCGCCGGGTCTTTTGACGATAGGAACAAGAAGGTGGTCCGGGACCTGGCAAAAGTCCTGAAAGCTGCGGGGACGAGCTTCGCCATTCTGGGCACTGAAGAAAAATGCTGCGGCGAATCCGCCCGCCGTTTGGGAAATGAGTACTTGTACGATACCATGGTCAAGGAGAACATTGAAACCTTAAACGGCTATGGAGTTAAAAAAATCATTACCCACTGCCCGCATTGCTTCAATACCTTGAAAAACGAGTACGGCCAGTTCGGCGGTCATTATGAAGTTATTCACCACAGTCAGTTTCTGGCCCAACTTATTGCCCGGGGCAAGTTGAAATTCAAACCGGGCAGTGAGAAGGTGCAGGCCACTTATCATGATTCCTGTTACCTTGGCAGATACAACGGCGTATATAATGAGCCGCGCCATATTTTACAGGCCATTCCCGGTGTAACCGTCACCGAGATGGCGCGTTCCCGGACAAACGGTTTCTGCTGCGGGGCGGGCGGCGGCCGGATGTGGCTTGAGGAAAGTCACGGCAAGCGGATCAATGTCATGCGCACCGAACAGGCCCTGACCACAAATGCACAAGTCATTTGCTGCAACTGTCCGTATTGCCTGACCATGCTTGAAGACGGCCTTAAAGACAAGGAAGCGGAAGAAAAAGTCAAGGTTCTGGATCTGGCCGAAATGATCGCCGGAACAATGGCATAACGTTTTTACCACAAATCGAATGGGGGAGGAGTAAGCAAATAATGCATAAAGCGGTTATTGTCGGCGCGGTGCGCACGGCCGTCGGCAAGTACGGCGGCACGTTGGTCGAGGTTTCGGCAACCGAGCAAGGCGCCCTGGTAATTGCCGAAGCGCTGCGCCGGTCCGGACTGGAAGGCCGGCAGGTGGACGAAGTGCTGATGGGCAATGTCTTACAGGCCGGTCTTGGTCAGAACCCGGCCCGGCAGGCAGCGGTAAAAGCCGGTATCCCTTACGAAGTTCCTGCTGCTACGATAAATAAAGTGTGCGGCTCCGGCTTAAAGACTGTCGGTCTGGCAGCCCAGTTGATCGCTGCCGGCGAGGCCGATGTTATTGTAGCCGGCGGCATGGAAAACATGAGCGCGGCCCCTTATCTTATTGAAAAAGCCAGGTGGGGTTACCGCATGGGTGACGGTAAACTGGTTGATTCCATGATCAGAGACGGGTTGTGGTGTGCTTTTGGTGATGTCCATATGGGCGTTACGGCTGAAAACGTCGCAGCCAGGTACGGAGTAAGCCGGGAAGATCAGGACCGGTTTTCCGCGGAAAGCCAGCAAAAGGCTATTGCCGCCATAGATACCGGGAAATTCAAGGAGGAAATCGTGCCGGTCGCCATACCACAAAAAAAGGGGGAACCGGTGCAATTCGCCGTAGATGAATTTCCCCGGCGCGGTACAACCATGGAAGAACTGGCGAAACTGAAGCCGGCCTTTAAAAAAGAGGGAACGGTTACGGCCGGCAATGCCTCCGGTATTAACGACGGGGCGGCCGCAGTAGTGGTAATGTCCGCGGCAAAAGCCTCTGAACTGGGCCTAAAACCGCTTTTTGCCATAAAAGCTTTCGCCGTTGCCGGAGTCGATCCTGCTTATATGGGTATGGGGCCGGTTTCGGCCAGCCGCAAGGCGCTGGCCAAGGCCGGTCTGAGTATCGCCGATCTTGATTTAATCGAGGCTAATGAAGCTTTTGCCGCCCAGGCCGTAGCGGTGTGCCGGGAACTGGCGCTGCCGGCGGAGAAAGTTAATGTTAACGGCGGGGCGGTGGCCCTGGGTCATCCTATTGGCGCCAGCGGCGCGCGCATCCTGGTAACCCTGCTTTATGAACTGAAACGGCGCGGCGGCCGTTACGGTCTGGCCACCCTGTGCATCGGCGGCGGCCAGGGAGCGGCAATGATTGTAGAAAATATTATGTAACTTGTTATTGAGCAAAGGAGGCTTATTAATGGAAATTAAAAAAATTATGGTTATCGGCGCGGGCCAGATGGGCGGCGGTATCGCCCAGGTGGCTGCCCAGGCCGGTTATGCAGTATTACTTAACGACTTAAACGATGCTTTAGTAAACAAGGGAATAAATGTTATTGAGAAAAATCTAAGCCGTGATGTGGCCAAAGAGCGTATTGATGAAGCCCGGAAAGAAGCGGTAATGAGGCAAATTACTCCTTCCACCGCTTTTTCTGATGCTGCGGGCGCCGATATGGTTATTGAGGCGGCGGTAGAAAATATGGAGATAAAAAGCAAGATCTTCCGTGAGCTGGATAATATTTGCAAACCGGAAGCCATTCTGGCCACAAATACGTCGTCTTTACCCATTACTGAAATCGCCGCGGCGACCAAACGGCCGGATAAAGTCATCGGCATGCATTTTATGAACCCGGTGCCGGTAATGAAACTGGTTGAAGTGATCAGGGGTCTGGCCACTGCTGATGAAACTTACGAATTGGTGAAAACTGCCAGCGAACGAATGGGCAAGGTTCCGGTTGAAGTAAATGATTCCCCCGGCTTTGTCTCCAACCGGATCCTGGTGCCGATGCTCAACGAGGCGATATATTGCGTTTACGAGGGAATCGCCACTCCGGAAGCAGTCGACCAGGTAATGAAGCTGGGTATGAACCACCCGATGGGACCCCTGGCCCTGGCCGACCTCATCGGACTGGATACCTGCCTTTACATCATGGAAGTATTGCATCAAAGCCTGGGTGATTCCAAGTACCGGCCCTGTCCGCTTTTACGCAAATACGTGGCTGCGGGCTGGCTCGGACGCAAGACCGGCCGGGGTTTCTACAAGTATTGAAACAGGCGAAGGGGGGATTAATAATGGTGTGGAAAAATATCCTGGTAGAAACAGAAGATAATCTGGCTTTAGTAATCATAAATCGTCCGAAATTGTTAAATGCCCTCGATACGGAGACACTTGGCGAACTGGACGAAGCAATGACCGAACTGGCTGTCAACCCGGCAATACGGGTGATTATCTTGACTGGGGCTGGTGACAAAGCTTTTGTAGCCGGCGCCGATATCAAGTTTATGCAATCCCTCGACCCTTTGCAGGCCAGGGACTTTGCCCGCCACGGGCAGCAGGTGTTCAGTCGTATTGAAAATCTGCCCAAGCCGGTTATTGCCGCTGTTAACGGTTTTGCCCTGGGTGGCGGGTGCGAGCTGGCTATGGCCTGCGATATCCGGGTGGCGTCGGAAAATGCAAAATTCGGCCAGCCGGAAGTAAATCTCGGACTGATGGCCGGTTTTGGCGGTACCCAGCGTTTGACCAGGCTGGTCAATCCCGGGATAGCCAAAGAAATACTTTTCACGGCAGATCAATATGATGCGCAGGCTGCCTTGAGGATTGGACTGGTGAACCATGTTGTTCCGTCAGGAGAGCTAATCGACTTTTGCAAAAAGATGGCCGGCCGCATTGCCGCTAAAGGGCCGGTAGCCGTTCGCCTGTCCAAAGAAGCCGTTAACGAAGGGCTGGAAATGGACATGGAAAAAGCTTTTATTCATGAGGCCGACCTGTTTGCCCTTACTTTTACCACTGCTGACCACGCAGAAGGAATCGAAGCTTTTTTAAACAAAAGAAAGCCGGCATTCAAAGGCAACTGATAAAAAAAGGATGGTCGACTTATGAAGCAGGATCATCCGTTGGCGGTATCTTTATTGCTTGCAAGACACTGCGGCAGCTACTCAAAATTTACTCCTGGCGGCTGAAGCCTGTGGACTTGGCGCCTGTTGGGTAGGAGCGTTTGATGAAGCTAAGGTGACAGCATCCTTGGGGATCCCCGCTGGCAGGAGACCGGTAGCGTTGGTCCCGGTAGGATATCCAGGCCGGCGTTCAAAAGCGCTTTCTCCCCGGCGGGAATTAAGAGAGGTTTTTGAATTTTTGCCTGGAAAATAATTTTAAGAACTTTTTCGGGGGTGTGTTGTTTTGGAACTGTATAAAGCAATTGCGGAACGGAGGAGTATCCGTCGTTATAAGCTGGATCCGGTCGGCGAAGAACAACTGCTCCGGGTACTGGACGCTGCCCGCCAGGCTCCATCGTGGAAAAACTTGCAGTGCTGGCGATTTATCGTAATCCGTAGTGAAGAAGGAAAGGCTGGAATTCTAGGTGCTTTTAATGACAGTAACCCAGGCAAAAAAGCCATCATGCCGGCGCCGGTGCTGATTATCCTTTGTGCTGATCCCCAAGCGTCCGGGGTTATAGATGAAAAGGCTTATTACCTTGTTGATGCAGGAATTGCCATGGAACATCTGATCCTGGCAGCCTGGGCGGAAGGGCTGGGAACCTGCTGGATGGGCGAGTTTGATGAGAAAACAATAAAAACCGCCATGGACATTCCGGATAACTGGAAGGTAGTCGGGCTTACCCCGTTGGGGTATCCTGATCAGGACCCGAAACCTCGTCCCAGGAAGTCGTTAGAAGAAATATGTTTTCGGGAAAAGTGGGGACATCCCTGGTAGTTGGCAACCTAACGATAAAATTCTGTTGGCGGATTACAGCAAAAAGCCTTGATGCAGTTGCCTTTTGAAGCTTTAAAAAGATCTTTATAAAGACGGTCAAAATTTTCCTTGCCCATGCATATGAAACCATCGAGGTTACTTAAACAGCCGTTCACGAAAAAATTAAAAAAAACGTGATGTTGGGTTTCTTTGACAATAGTTAACCTATACTCGTTCATAATCCAACCCTCATTCATTATTACTACTAGTAGATTAATGGTAAACAAAAGAAATGTCAAAGCATTTTCATAGAAATAGAAAGGAAAGAGTTTTTAATGTCAATATACCGCACCATTTTGTTTGCTCCGGCCAATGATCTGCGCAAAGCCGGCAAAGCCCTGATGCTCGAAGCTGACGGGGTAGTGCTGGACCTGGAAGATGCCGTTGCTACCAGTGAAAAAAGAAAGGCCAGAATAACTATTCAGGAGGCTTTGAACTTACCGCACAAGGGCAGGGTTTTTATCAGAGTAAACAGCGCCCGGAGCAACTTTATTCTGGGTGACTTGCTGGCAGTGGTAGGCAGCAGCAAGATAGACGGGATCGTCCTGGCAAAGGCCGAGTCAGCCGAAGAAGTGCGTTGGGTAGACTGGCTGATCACAAAATTGGAACAGGAACGGGAACTGCCGAAAGATCAATTGGAACTGATCCCTTTCATTGAAAGTGCCAGAGCTGTTTTAGACTCTTATGTCATTGCCTCAGCTTGTCCGCGGGTACACAGGCTTTTTTTTGGCGGGATAGATTATCTTTTAGATATTTGCGCCAGTTATTCTAAAGAAGCTTTATTTTTTGCCCGTTCCCAACTTGTTATTTCTTCACGTGCCGCCGGTATTGAAAGCCCTGTTGATACGGTGTACCCCGATTTCAAGGATATTGAAGGACTGGTAGCTGATGCCCGGCTGGCCCGACAGATCGGATTCCAGGGAAAGCTGGTCATTCACCCGGGCCAGGTAAACCCGGTTAATGAAGTTTTCATGCCTTCCGCAGATGAAATCGAGTGGGCCGGAAAAATTATCAGTGCCTTTGAGGAAGCAGAAGCTTCTGGAATAGCCGTTATTCAGATTGATGGCAAAATGATCGAGTACCCGGTTGTTAACCGGGCCAGACAGGTACTTGCCCTGGTTGCAAGCAACCAAAAATAAAATTTATTATTTGCATAATTCTAAAAACTTTCTAGACAACTGGATGTGCTTCTGGAGATTTTTTAACGGGGTAGCTGCATCTTTGTCATTTAGATGAGCCAGCCTCGTAGTGCCGGCACAGAAACGTATTATTTCATCAATTTGGTGTTGCTTATAACCCAGTGACTTAAGTATTTCGCAACACGTCATTATCTTGCTGCGCACAGAAGCTCCCTCATTTTAGACAGGTTGTAAGTATATTCTACAAATAATTTAATAATCCTATTTTTGTCGATTTGTTTACCGATTTAAAATATTTATTAGCTTTAAAGTTTTTTAAATTAATGTTAAGGAAATGTAAAATTATCTTTCGGGAGAAGAAAATGCAATATTGGTTGGAAACATTTGGTTGTCAAATGAATGAGCATGATTCAGAATTAATTGCCGGTTTTTTAGAAGAAATGGGCTGTTGGTTGGCAGTCAGTCCAAATAATGCTGATATTATCATAATAAACACCTGCTGTGTCCGTAACACGGCAGAAAACAAGGTGTACGGGCTACTCGGCCGTTTGCGCCGGTTGAAAACAGAAAATCCTCAATTGATTATTGGCGTTTGCGGGTGCATGACTCAACAACAAGGCGTGGCTGAAAAAATAAAGCGGCGCTTTCCTTATGTGGACATAATTCTCGGTACTCATAACCTTCAACGACTGCCGGTCTTGCTGAGGGAATTGTTTGATACCGGGGAACCCATTGTAGAAGTATGGGCGAAAGAAAAGGAAATTAACGAGTTGTCGCCGATTAAAAGAAAAGACGGAATTAAAGTATGGGTAACCATTATGTACGGCTGCAGCAACTACTGTACTTACTGCATAGTTCCGTACGTGCGGGGGCGGGAACGCAGCCGCCGGCCGGAAGAGATCATAGCCGAGGTAAAACGGCTCGGGCAGGAAGGTTGTAAAGAAGTAACCCTGCTTGGACAAAATGTTAATTCTTACGGAAAAGGTTTAGATTTTGACTTTGCGGATTTATTGACGGCACTGAACAAAATCGAAGGAATTGAGCGCATTCGTTATCTTACATCACATCCTCGCGATTTCAGCAACAGGCTTATCAAAGTAATTGCCGTTTCTCAAAAAGTATGCGAACACTTTCATCTTCCTGTCCAGTCTGGCAGCAATCATGTTTTACACTTGATGAACCGGGGCTATAGCCGGGAAGAATACCTGCGCTTGACGGAAAAAATCAGGAAATCAATCCCCGGCGCGTGTATTACCACCGATATTATGGTTGGTTTTCCTGGTGAGACCGATGATGATTTTAAAGATACCCTTGACCTGGTGCAACAGGTTCGTTTTGATAGCGCCTATACCTTTATCTACAATAAGCGAACAGGCACCCCGGCCGCAGACATGCCGGATCAGGTGCCGGAAGCAGTAAAGAAGGAACGTATTGAAACCTTGATTGCGATCCAAAACGATATCAGCCTGGAAAAGAATAAGGCCGTGGAAGGGCAGGTGCATGAGGTTCTGGTTGAAGGAGAAAGCAAATCTGACCCGGCCTTTTTATGTGGACGCAACCGGTGCAATAAAATGGTAATTTTCCCTAGCGATAAAAACATAATGGGAAGCATGCAAATGATCAAGATTACAAACGGGCAGTTAACCCATCTCAAAGGAATCTTGCTTTGCTCCGGTAAATGATGTAGAATGGAGAAGGTATCCGAGCAAATTAAATCCGGAATAAACGGAAAAATAACCGTTACACAGAACAGGAGGTTAAAAGATGTCTGTAATGGAGAAGGCCAGGGAACTTGGTAACGAGATTGCCAGTTCAAAAGAACTGTTGGCGATGCGCGATGCTGAATCAGCAATGCTCCAGGAACCAGCCGCGAAAATGATTCTACAGGAGTTTGAAGAAAAAAGGCGGGCCTTTCAGATGATCCAGTCACAGGGCCACCAGTTAACTGAAAGTCAAAAAAAAGAAGCAGAGGAAATAGAAAAGAAAATGCTGGACAACCCTCATATTTATTCATATTTTAAGGCCCAGCAAGATTTCGAAAGAATACTCGAAGGGGTCAATAAAATAATCGGTGAAGCAATCGGTCTCAAATCATGCTGCAGTGATGATGAAAACTGTGGCTGCTGCCATTAATGCAAGGAGCAACAGGCCCTGGTCCAAACCAGGGTTTTTCTTTTTGCTTTTCCTACATTATGGTATAATTACTGCCAGGAGGGATACTGTGAGCTTTACTCCTATGATTCAACAATATCTGGAAATTAAGAAGCAGTATCAGGACGCCATCCTCTTTTTTCGCCTGGGAGATTTTTACGAGATGTTTTTTGAAGATGCCCACCTGGCTTCACGTGAACTGGAGATCACCCTCACCGGCAGAGATGGCGGCAAGAAAAAACGGGTACCAATGTGCGGCATTCCCTTTCATGCTGCAGATAATTATATTGCCCGATTGATTGAGAAAGGGTACAAAGTTGCTATCTGCGAGCAGGTTGAAGATCCTGCCTCAGCCAGGGGTATTGTTCGACGCGAAGTCATCAGGGTGATTACTGCCGGTACCGTAATAGAAGAAAATTTACTTAAAGATAAAAAAAACAACTACCTGGTGGCCATTGCTCCCGGTGACGAAGGATATGGCCTGGCTGTATCCGATATCAGCACAGGGCTTTTTATGGTTACTCAGTTTAACAATAGTGGGGCAAAATCCGCATTGTTGAATGAACTGGCCCGCCTTCAGCCATCTGAAGTTATTTTACCGGAGTCTTTCACAAATAATAAAAAATTTGTTAAAATGCTATTAGATATTGCCTCACCAGCGGTGAGCAGTTTCCGGGAAGAAGCTTTTCAACTTGACCAGGCTGCTGCAATACTGGCTAAAAACCTGCGGGAAGTCCCGGACTTATCAGGCTCACCGCTGGCAGCGGGTGCTTCCGGTGCTTTGTTGGCCTTTTTGCTGGATACCCAAAAACAAGAGCCAAGGCATCTGAGTCAACTCAGTGTGTACTCTACCAACCGGTATATGTTACTTGATGTAGCCACCAGGCGCAACCTGGAACTGACCGTTTCTGCCAGGGACGGATCCCGGCGGGGAACATTGTTGTGGGTATTGGATCATACTGTTACAGCAATGGGCGGACGTTTAATTAAATCCTGGCTTGAACAACCATTACAAGAAATAGAAGCCATAGAGGCCCGTTTGGAAGCAGTAGAGGAGTTTACAAGGGAAATTTTTTTAAGGCGCTCGCTACATAATCATCTCAAACAAATATATGATTTGGAACGCCTGGCAAGCCGCATTTCGTTTGGTTCCGCAAACGCCCGCGATTTGGTTGCCCTGAAAACCTCGCTGGCAGTTTTGCCGGAGATAAAACACCTTCTGGCACGGTCACGTTCTCTTCTAATAAAGGAACTGGGTGGAGATATTGACTTGTTAGAGGACATTTGTTCCCTTATAGAAGCAGCAATTGTTGAGGCTCCTCCTTTTTCGGTAAGGGAAGGAGGGTTGATTAAACCGGGTTACCACGAGGAAGTTGACCGGCTCCGGTTAACCAGTAAAAATGGAAAAACCATGCTGGCCGAACTGGAAGGACGGGAACGCAGCCGGACGGGGATCAAATCGCTCAAAATAGGTTTTAACAGAGTATTCGGTTACTATCTTGAAGTAACCAGGGCCAACCTGGAACTGGTACCTGATGATTATCAGCGGCGGCAGACTCTGGCTAACGCCGAACGGTTTATAACGCCGGAATTAAAACAACTTGAGGATACCATTTTAGGTGCGGAGGATCGTCTGGTCCAGTTTGAGTATCAGATATTCGTAACAATTAGAGAACAGATAGCGGGGGAAATTAGCCGTATTCAACAATCCGCAGGCGCTGTGGCCAAAGCCGATGTCCTCCTTTCGCTGGCCGAGGCTGCAGTTAAGGGAGGATACACGCGGCCGGTAGTCAATCGGGGAGAACGGATTATAATCACAGACGGCCGTCATCCGGTACTGGAACAGGTTTTAAAACCGGGACAGTTTGTGCCGAACGATACCTTGCTGGGCAATCCGGAGTGTTCTCTATCTTTAATTACCGGTCCTAACATGGCAGGCAAAAGCACTTATATGAGGCAGGTAGCCCTGATTGTTTTGATGGCCCAGGTAGGCAGTTTCGTGCCTGTCAGCGCTGCCGAAATAGGTACTGTCGACCGCATCTTTACCAGGGTCGGTGCTTTTGATGATCTTAGCGCCGGCCAGAGCACCTTTATGGTAGAGATGAATGAATGCCGCACGATAATTCTGGAAGCCACAAAAAACAGTCTGATCATTTTGGATGAGGTGGGCAGGGGAACCAGTACTTATGATGGGATCAGTATTGCCCGCGCCCTGGCTGAATATATTCACGATCGGATCAGGGCCAAGACTCTTTTTTCTACTCATTATCATGAGCTAACTGATTTAGAACAATTGCCGGGGGTAACAAACCTTACCATAGCGGTTAAAGAAGAAGGAGAAGACGTTATCTTTCTACGAAAGGTTTTGCCCGGCAAGGCAGACCGCAGTTATGGTATCCATGTAGCCCAACTGGCCGGCTTGCCCCCGGCGATTGTAAACCGTGCCGGTAAAATATTAAAAGAAATGGAAACCAGGCCAAACTGCGCCGGACAGATAGCTGCCGGCAGCGAGTTTTCTACCGTATCTTTAGAAAAAGTTAACCTTAAACATCCTGTCTTTAGTGAATTAGTTAATCTGGATCTGCTTAATATGACGCCGCTTGAGGCCCTTAACAAACTTTATCGCCTGCAGCAACTTGCCCGAAAAGAGGTATAAGGGTGGCCAACATTTTTTTGTTAGACGAATTTACAGTAAGCCAAATTGCTGCCGGAGAGGTGGTGGAACGGCCGGTATCGGTGGTAAAGGAACTTGTTGAAAATTCACTTGATGCCGGAGCCAACAGGATTATTGTGAACTTATGGGAAGGTGGTACGGCCGGCATTGAAGTCTGCGACAATGGCTCCGGAATGGATGAAAAAGATGCTGTCCTTGCTTTTCAAAGGCACGCCACCAGTAAAATAAAAAGTTCCACTGATCTGGGTAGAGTCATTACTATGGGCTTTCGGGGTGAAGCTTTGCCCAGCATTGCCGCAGTTTCCAGGGTAACTTTGAAGACCCGCCCGCCTGAATTTGTAGGCGGTACCCAGGTAGAAGTGCAGGGAGGGGAAATAAAGGAAGTAAGGCCTGCCGGCTGCCCGGCCGGTACTGCTGTAACTGTGCACGATCTATTTTACAACACGCCTGCCAGACGCAAACAATTAAAGTCTGCTGCTACAGAAAGCGGTCTGATCAGCGACCTGGTGGCCCGTTTTGCTTTGACCCGTCCGGCAGTCAGCTTTGAACTTACTTTGCAAGGCCGGAAGGCTTTTTATACCCCTGGCTCAGGAGAACTAATTGATGCTGCAGTCACCGTTTTCGGAGCCGATATGGTCCGGGAAATGTTGCCGTTTGAAGGCAGTGAAGGAACATTAAAAGTGGAAGGTTATGTCAGCAAACCATCCTTGAGCCGCAGTAGCCGCAGATATCAGACTATTATAATCAACGGCCGTTATGTCCGTTGCCCGGCTATAAGCAAGACTATCGAAGATATCTATCGGCCTTTTTTATCAGCCGGGCGATGGCCGGTAACAGTTCTGGCATTAACCATTGATCCTTTTTTTCTGGATGTAAACATCCATCCAGCCAAGCTGGAGGTTAAGCTTCAGGAAGAAGAAAAGGTTACCGGACTGATTAACCGGGTACTGCATGAGGTTTTGCACAATCGCAGTGTTATTCCCGTTATTCGGCCAGGCCGGCCGGTAAAAGAAGAGGCAGATATTCGTCAGCCAGCTTTGAACCTGACTGCTGCTTCTTCTCAACTGGAAAAGGAGGAACTGCTTGTCTATGGTCAAGTTGATAGCAAAAATTGTTCAGTAGCGGATGCTGGAATAGAAGCGGAAATCAACCGGAATCAGCCGAAATTGCCGGAGTTAACGCCGTTAGCCCAGTTATTCCCTACCTATATCCTGGCCGAAGGAGAAGAAGGCCTTTATATTATAGATCAACATGCAGCCCACGAGCGGGTGTTATTTGAGCAGTATAACACCTCAGCAAAAAAAGACAATGGCGGAAGCCAGATTCTGTTATACCCCGTAACACTGGAACTGGGATACCGGGAAGTTCAACTACTAAATAAATACATCTTTCAACTAACCGAGGCAGGATTTGTTTTAGAACATTTTGGTGGTAATACCTTTCTTTTGCGGGGAATACCTTCTTACCTTCCTTCCGGACAGGAACGGCAGTTATTCCTTGACCTTATAGAATCACTTGAAGGTCAAGAACAGGCTGCATTTCCGCAACGCCTGGCTGCTGCCATGGCCTGCCGGCACGCCGTTAAAGCAGGAGAAAAACTTGGCATGCCGAAGATGAAGGCCCTTCTGGAGCAGTTGGCTGAAACAGAGAATCCTTATATTTGCCCGCATGGTAGACCAACCATTACTCATATTACTTTCCATGATTTATCGACCAAGTTTAAACGTGGGTGATCTGCATAAATAGATACAATATGGGGAAAATAACCAACGGTTTAACAAATAGATGTCCATGTTGCCGGCGCTACCAGTGAATGAAAAGATAAAAGAGTAATTTTAAGGATAGTTTTAAATTCCGGGGTGAGATAAAGATATGATACCCCTGGTGGTAATCACCGGCCCTACTGCAACTGGCAAAAGCGAAGCAGCCGTTATGTTAGCAAAGTTAACCGGCGGTGAAGTGGTTTCGGCAGATTCTATGCAGGTTTATCGTTATATGGATATCGGCACGGCCAAACCAACAGTTAAAGAGCGTCAAGGCGTGCCACACCATATGATAGATGTTGTGGATCCGGATCAGGAATACAGTGTCGCTTTATTCCAAAAGCAGGCCCGCCGGGCAATTGCCGAGATTCATAAAAAAGGCAACCTGCCGATTTTGATAGGAGGTACCGGGCTCTATATCAGGGCGGTAACCGAACATTATAATTTCACCGGCATAAAAGGAGATCCTGGTTTTCGGCAAAAGCTTCAGCAGGAGGCTGCTGTCAAAGGTCCGGCGCACCTGTACCAGCGCCTTTCAGCAGTTGACCCAGAGGCAGCCGGTAAATTGCACTGTAACGACACCAGGAGAATAATTCGCGCGCTGGAAGTATTTCATCATACCGGCCAGCCGATATCGAGTTTCTATAATAGAAGCAGTAGTCCTATTTACAAGCTGGCCATGTTTGGCCTGATTCTTGAGCGCAACTTGCTTTATCAACGGATAGAACAACGTGTAGATGAGATGATTGCTAAAGGACTGGTTGAAGAAGTGCGCGGGCTGCTGGGCAAAAGTTATGGAAGCGAACTAACGTCTATGCAGGGTTTAGGATACAAGGAGATCGTTTCTTACCTGACTGGAGAAATAAACTATGATCAGGCTGTTTACCTGCTAAAAAGAAATACCAGACGCTTTGCCAAGAGACAGTTGACCTGGTTTCGGAATGACCGCCGCCTTAAATGGCTGGATGTATCCGGGAAAGGAGGGATTGCTGTTGCGGTTAAAGAAATTATGGGCGGCTTAGAAGGAATAAACCAAAATTTATAGAAAGTAATAACCCAAAATAGATTAAAATAGATATGGAGGGAAACTCCAATGACGAAAACACAAATCAACCTTCAAGATGCTTTTTTAAACCAGGTCAGGAAAGAGAATATTCCTGTTACCATTTTTTTGGTTAATGGCTTTCAACTTAAAGGAATGGTCAGAGGCTTTGATAATTTTACGGTTATTCTGGATAGCGACGGCAAACAATTAATGGTTTATAAACATGCTATTTCAACAATCAGCCCGCTCAAGCCGGTAAATACTTCTTTCTCAGAAGTAAAGGCTTGATTTTAAGAAAAAAGCAGCCTTTCTTGTTGGTGAAAGACGAGCTTTGCCTTTACGAAACACCTGTTTTTTTTGGTCACTAACGCCCGGGGCAGGCGTATAATGTTATTGATCTGCCTGGTGCGGGGTGACTGTTCTGGTAAAAATAAAAATATGGCAGGGTGATAAAGAACCCGGTAATTTTAAAAACAATAACATTTCCATCAACAATAACTGCATTAACTGGAAAAATGCCCAGGAAGTATGGGAAGAGCTTTACTCTTTAATCGGTCTTGCTGATGTTAAGAAGCTGATCAGAGAAATTTATGCCTTCATTGAAATTCAGAAGTATCGCCAGAGGGAAAAGCTGCTCACCGAACCTCTGGTTTTGCACATGATCTTTAAGGGCAACCCCGGTACCGGCAAAACCACCGTCGCCAGGATCCTGGGCAGACTTTTCAAAGAAATTGGAGTGCTGCAAAAAGGCCATCTGGTAGAAGTAGAGAGAGCTGACCTGGTAGGTGAATTTATCGGCCATACGGCTCAAAAAACCAGGGAACAAATCAAAAGGGCCATCGGGGGCATTCTCTTTGCCGATGAAGCTTACGCTTTAGCCCGGGGCGGTGAGAAAGACTTCGGCAAAGAAGCTATTGATACCCTGGTAAAAGGAATGGAAGACTACCGGGAAAACTTCATCCTGATTCTGGCCGGTTATGAAGATGAAATGGACTGGTTTATTGAAAGTAATCCGGGATTGCGTTCCCGGTTTCCAATTCATATAAGCTTTCCGGATTATAGCACCCATGAGTTGTTTTCCATTGCTGCTTTAATGCTCAAACAAAGGCAGTATATACTTTCAAATGAGGCAGAGGAAGAACTGCGCCTGGTTATTGAAAATAAACACCGGCGACATAGACACAGCGGCAACGCCCGTCTGGTGCGCAACCTGATCGAACGGGCAATACGCCGCCAGGCTGTCCGCCTGCTTCAAAAAAAAGAGTTGACCCGGAAGGAATTAATGTTTATCACCAGGGAAGACATTACGGAAATAACCTAGAATTTTACGGAGAGCATCATGAATCTAGATGCCTTGGCTGAAGAAGTTGAAGAGGATGTCCGGCCGGTTTACCGGAGAATTGAGGAAACGGCATTAAAAAACCAGGGTCGGGTTTTGGAATCCTTTCGCAAGGCAAAAGTAAGTGATTTTCATTTAAAGGGCTCTACCGGATATGGCTACGGAGATGAAGGAAGAAGGGTTTTAGAAGAAGTTTATGCCGGAGTCTTCCGGACGGAAAGCGCCCTGGTACGGGGGCAAATTATTTCTGGAACTCATGCCATAGCTCTTTGCCTTTACGGAATCTTAAGACCAGGTAACGAAATCCTGGCCGTTCAGGGGACACCTTATGACACTCTAGCTGAAACAATCGGCTTAAAGGGTAAAACGCCAGGTTCATTGCTTGACTTTGGTATTCATTACCGGCAGGTAGAACTTTTACCGGACGGCAGTATTGACTGGAACGGTATCAAATCAGCCGTAAATGACGATACCCGGATGGTCTTTCTGCAACGTTCTTGCGGCTACCGCTGGAGGCGCTCGCTGACAATAAACCAGATGAGGGAAGCAATTCGTTTTATTAAAGAGATCCATCCTCCGGTAGTAATAATGGTCGACAATTGTTACGGAGAGTTTGTTGAAGCCGAAGAACCGACTGATGCCGGGGCAGATCTGGTTGCCGGTTCCTTAATAAAAAACCCTGGCGGCGGGCTGGCACCTACCGGTGGTTATGTGGTCGGACGAAACCGTTTTGTAGAAATGGCTGCAAGCCGCTGGTCGGCTCCTGGTATTGCTGGAGAATTAGGTCCTTCGCCAGACTGCCAGCGTCTATTTTTTCAGGGTCTCTTTATGGCTCCGCATATTGTATCTGAGGCCCTGAAAGGTGCGGTTTTTGCGGCCCGATTTTTTTCCCGGTTAGGCTTTGTGGTTTTGCCTGCCTATGACGCAGAGCGTACTGATCTGGTGCAGGCAATTCGCCTGGAATCGCCAGGAATGATGATTGCTTTCTGTTATGGTTTACAAAAGGCTTCACCGGTAAATAGTTTTTTTATCCCGGAACCAGGGAAAGTACCAGGTTATGAAGACCCTGTGGTTATGTCATCTGGTAATTTTGTCCAGGGGGCATCCTTGGAATTGAGCGCTGACGGGCCATTACGGCCGCCCTATGTAATTTACTTGCAAGGCGGTCTGTCCAGGGAACATGTGAAGCTGGCTATACTTTCTGCAGCTAAGGAAGTATTAAAAACTGCAAAATAATGTCGAAGGTCAGGAGGTTTTTCAGGTCATCATAGCGAATTCTTAAATAAAACTAAACCGGTTGGTGTTTTTAAAATGAATTTAAAACAGCTGGAAGTATTCCTATGGGTAGCTGAATTGCAAAGCTTTACGAAAGCTGCCCACCAATTATACATGAGCCAGCCGGCAGTAAGCTTTCAAATAAAAGCCCTGGAGGAAAACCTCCAGGTTACCTTGTTAAAACGGGGAGATAAAAAAGTTACCCTTACTGAAGCAGGACGGCTTCTTTACCTTGAAGCCAAACAAATGTTAAAAAACTACCACAAGATTAAGGCCGGTATAGATGAACTAAAAGGGCTAAAAACCGGTCAACTGGTAGTAGGAGCCAGTAATACGCCTGGCGAATACATATTACCTCTGCTAATCGGAGGATTTAAGGAAAAATATCCTGGGATTAAAATTACTCTACAGATAGCCGGAAGTATCCAGGTGGGGCGCTGGGTACATGAAAGGGAGATTGACCTCGGTGTTACTGGTACTGCTATCAACAAGGAAGGCATAAAATGTTTGCCGTGGATACTGGATTGCCTGATATTAATAGCCCACCCTCACCATCATTGGGTTGGTGATTGTGCGGTTGACATACATGAGTTAAAGAATGAATCGATGATTATACGTGAGTCCGGCTCCGGAACACGCCGGACTTTAAAACAAAAACTGGCCCAAAGAAACATTGTGCTGGAAGAAATGCCAATTGTCATGGAATTAGGAAGCACCAGGGCGGTAATAACGGCAGTTCAAGCCGGTTTAGGAGTAAGCATAGTTTCGCGGCATGCGGTAAAAGAAGCATTGAAATTAGAGTTGGTAAAAGAAGTACCGTTAACCGGGATAGACCTTAACCGCTACCTTTATCTGATTTGCAATAAGCATGGTATCGGCGAGTTTGCCGTCGAAGCATTTATCAATTTTATCAAAAGTCAAGGCAACTTAAGCTATTTTTCTTAAAAGACCGACTACCTTACCCAGTATATCTATTTCTCGCACCATGATCGGTTCCATCAGACTATTCTCGGGTTGTAATTTTATCCATCCCTTTTCTTTAAAGAACCTTTTAATAGTAGCTTCCTCTTCTAACAAGGCAACAACTATTTCGCCGTTTTCTGCTGTTGGCTGCCGCCTTACCACTACCATATCGCCATCAAAAATACCGGCATCGATCATACTTTCCCCATGTACAGTCAAGATGAAAAATTCTCCTTTGCCAGTAAATTGTACCGGCAAGGAAAAAACATCCTCTCTATTTTCTACAGCCAGAAGAGGTAAGCCAGCAGCTACCCGCCCTAATACCGGAATTTCAACAAGTCTGTCCTCTTTTCTATGGCTTGTCAAAAGTCCTATAGCTCTGGGCTTAGTAGCATCCCGGCGCACGAGGCCTTTTTGCTCTAATTTTTTTAAGTAGCCATGCACGGTGGAGCTGGAACTCAAGCCCACTTCCTGACCAATTTCTCGCACCGAAGGAGGATATCCTTTCTGGATAATATTTTTTCTGATTACGGTCAGAATGGCTATCTCTTTGGGGGTAAGAGCCGTTTTCATTTTTTCATCTCCTTAAATGGTAAGTCATTTTTATAATTATAACATAAACTAAGACTATCTTTAAAACACTTGTTCGTTAAAAATTTAAACTTTTAGAAGGATTCTCTTTTGTTTTCGTCGAAAATTAGCTTTTAGATAAAATGAAAAACCGGAGGTTCTTTAACTGTTGGGTTGATGATGACTAATGCGTGGGTATGGTTAAATTAGACAGGCCAAAAAGTGGTATGCATTTTGCTTAAATTTGCTTAACAAGATTAAAATTTTATATTATTATTAAATAAGGGATGTCGGCGCTTCGTAAAGAGGAGGGGGCATCATAAAATCTATCGACACCAATTTAATCATTGAAGCTGTAGCGCGACTATGCCAAGAAGCCAACTTTAATCTTGGAAAAGATGTCCTGGATAGTTTTCAAAAAGCATATGAACAAGAAGTGTCCATTCCAGGGAAAAGGATTATCCAAAATCTGATTAAAAATGCCGAAATCGCCCGTACGGAAGGTATCCCAATCTGCCAGGATACGGGTTTTGCTGTTGTTTTTATAGAACTTGGACAGGACGTTCATGTCACTGGTGGAGATTTTTATAAGGCGATTAACGAGGGGGTAAGGAAAGGGTACCGCGAAGGCTACCTGCGCAAGTCAATAGTAAGACATCCGTTGGAACGGAAGAATACCGGAGATAATACTCCAGCAATAATTCATACCAATATAGTACCGGGTGAAAATTTAAAGCTAACTGTTCTGGCCAAGGGGTGCGGTAGTGAAAATACCAGCGCCATTAAAATGTTGAAACCGTCGGAAGGTGTGGAAGGAGTTAAGAAGTTCGTCATTAACGTGGTAAAAGAAGCTGGTCCTAATGCTTGCCCGCCGGTAGTGCTGGGGGTAGGTATCGGTGGAAATTTTGAAAAAGCCGCGCTGATTGCAAAAGAAGCCTTGCTCAGGCCCGTGGGAAAGAAAAGCAGGATGGCCGATATAGCTTGTCTGGAAGAGGAGTTGCTGGAGGAAATTAATGCTTTGGATATAGGTCCCCTGGGAATCGGCGGTAAGACTACCGCTCTGGCCGTTCATGTGGAGGTCTTCGCCACCCATATAGCCAGCCTGCCGGTAGCGGTAAATATAAACTGCCATGCCAGCCGCTACAAGAGTGCTATTTTATGAAGAGTATACAAATAAAAAGCTTGCCCCAAACATTAAAAGAAAGAGATAAAAAGGGAGATGGAGGAGATGGTTCTAAGGTGGATCAGATTAAACTTTCAACCCCTTTAACTGATGAAGTCGTAGAAATCTTAAGAGCTGGCCACCGGGTTGCCTTGAGCGGCAGACTTTATACAGCCCGTGATGCTGCTCATAAAAAGCTAAGCGAACTTTTGGATCAAGGTAAAGAGTTGCCAATTGATCTCAAAGGCCAGGTTATTTTTTATGCCGGACCGACTCCGGCCAGGCCCGGCCATGTAATCGGTTCGGCCGGACCGACCACCAGTGAACGAATGGATGTTTACACTCCCAGGCTTCTTGCTTTAGGTTTAAAGGGGACCATCGGCAAGGGGTACCGGTCACAAAAAGTAATTGAAGCCATGAAAAAATATAAAGCTGTTTATTTTGTTACTTTTTCCGGAGCAGCCGCGCTGATTTCCAAGTGTATAAAAGATGCCCGGGTGATCGCCTACCCTGAACTGGGAACAGAAGCCATTTACGAAATGGTAATTGAGAACATGCCCTTGAGGGTGGCCAATGATGCTTTCGGTGGCAATTTCCCCAATAATGATATCCCTCATGAAAATGATTATTAAAAAGAGAGTGATTAATAGTGCAGATCATGACTTCGAAAGGACCCGTTATGCTGGATCTATCCTTTATACAGGAAATTAAAAAACGGTCCGGTCAAGCCATTGAGTTGTGTTACCAGTGCCAAAAGTGTTCTTCCGGCTGTCCGGTAGCAGAGCATGCCGATTATCACCCCAACCAGGTAGTACGAATGATTCAGTACGGCCTCAAAGAGCGCATCCTTAACAGTTCTTTTATCTGGCTTTGTTCCGGCTGCGAAACGTGCGGCGCCCGCTGCCCGAACGGCATCAAAATTGCTGCTGTAACGGATGCCCTGCGCGAGATGGCCGTTAAAGAGCGGGCACTATCCGGAGAGAAAAATATCCCCCTGTTTCATAACGCTTTTTTAAATTCAGTGCGCCGCGACGGGCGAGTGCATGAACTGTCAATGATGGCGCAGTACAAGCTGAGAAGCAGGACACTGTTTGCCGACCTGGATATCGGACTGAAGATGTTTAAAAAAGGGAAGTTTGCTTTTTTGCCCAAGAGAATTAAACGGCTAAAAGAAGTCCGGCAAATTTTCAAAGAAGCCGCCAAACAATAAAGCTCTAAAAGGTGGTATAATTAATTGAAAATAGCTTATTATCCAGGGTGTTCGCTGGAAGCCACGGCTAAAGAATATGACCTTTCGGCCAGGACGGTATGCCGTCACCTGGGTCTGGAAATGGCAGAACTGCAGGACTGGAATTGCTGCGGCGCTACTTCCGCCCATAGCATCAATCATTTGCTGGCCCTGGCCTTACCGGCCCGTAACCTGGCCCTGGCCCAGGAAGAAGCGGCGCAATGTCTGGTTGCCCCCTGCTCGGCCTGCTACAACCGTTTAAAAACTGCTGCTTATGTCCTGCAAGAAAATGAAGTGGAACGTAAAAAAGTGGAAGAAGTGGTGGGCTTTAAATTTAACGGCACAGTTAACGTTCAGTCATTGCTGGAAACTATTTATTACCAGGTCGGCGCGGACACCATGGCAAGTCTGGTAAAAAAGCCGCTTACCGGTTTGAAGGTGGTTTGTTATTACGGTTGCCTGCTGGTTCGTCCGCCGGAAATAACCGGCTTTGACCAAACAGAAAATCCGGTTATTTTGGATAAAATAGTTTCCAGCCTGGGAGCAGAACCTTTAATGTGGTCGTATAAGACCGATTGTTGCGGAGCCAGTTTAAGCCTGGTTAAAAGCGACGCCGTCCAGGAAATGGTCGGGCTTCTTTTAGATATGGCCGCCGAAGCCGGAGCCATGGCCATTGTTACTGCCTGTCCGCTCTGCCAGTCCAACCTGGAAATGAGAAGAAAGAAACCATTTAGCGGCATCCCAGCATTTTTCTTTACCGAACTAATCGGTCTGGCTTTCGGCATGCCGGAAGAACGGAACTGGTGGCCGAAACATCTGGTGGATCCGTTTCCGCTGTTGCGTTCACTGTCTTTAGCGGGCTAATGTCCGGCTATTAAGCAGTCAGCAGTCAGCAGTCAGTTTTTAATAAAATAGAAAAGAGGAAATTTTTCCTAATCAAAGGTAGTCGGTTGTTGAGTAGTTTTGCAAAGTTCATCTAAATTCACCTAAGGAAGGTTTCGCTTATGAATAATGAAAAAATCGGCGCCGTAATGGTTGTCGGAGGCGGTATTAGCGGCATGCAGTCGGCCCTGGACCTGGCCGAAGCCGGTTTTAAAGTCTACCTGGTAGAAAACCAGACGGCTATCGGCGGCACCATGGCCCGGCTGGACAAAACCTTTCCGACCAACGATTGCGCCATGTGCACCATGTCCCCACGGCTGGTTGATACCGGGCGGCACCTCAATATCCAGGTCCTGACTGGCGCCGAAGTCCGGAGCTTAAGCGGTGAGCCGGGCAACTTCCGGGTTAAATTGAAGAAAAAGGCCCGGTATGTGGACTTGGAAAAATGTACCGGATGCGGCGACTGCGCCCGGGCCTGTCCGGTGGAAGTTACCAGCGACTTTGACGCCGGACTGGCACAGCGAAAGGCTATTTACAAGTTCTACCCGCAGGCTACCCCCAACGCCTTCGCCATTGAAAAAACAGGCATACCGCCCTGCCGGGCAGCCTGCCCGGCAGGTGTAAACGCACAGGGATACATCCAGTTGATCAAAACAGGTAAACTTATGGAAGCGTGGCAGATGGTTTACCGGGACAATCCTTTCCCGGCAGCCTGTGGACGGATCTGTACGCACCCCTGCCAGACCGGGTGCCACCGGAGCAGTATTGATAAGCCGGTTAATATTATGCATCTTAAACGGGTGGCGGCAGACTTTGCCTATAATAACTTGGGTGAACTGCCTCTGCCGGCAAGCGAAGAAGCGAAAAACAAAAAGGTGGCTGTTGTCGGCGCCGGCCCGGCTGGTTTGTCAGCAGCTTACCAGTTGCTTAAGAAAGGCTATACGGTAACAGTATTTGAAGCCTTACCGGTGGCTGGCGGGATGATGCGCGTGGGTATCCCCGAGTACCGGTTGCCCAAAAAGTGGGTGCAGTTGGAAGTCGAACTGCTGATTAAAATGGGGCTTGAGATTCGTTATAACACCGGGCTGGGTAAGGACTTCACCCTGCAAAGTCTACAGGATGAAGCTTACCAGGCGGTTTTTCTGGCTATCGGCGCCCACAAGGGCACCCGGTTGGGTGTGCCAGGAGAAGAACTTAACGGAGTGATGCACGGCCTAGATTTCTTGCGTAGCGTAGCCCTGGGTGAAAAAGTAGAAGTCGGCCGGCAGGTAGCTGTAATCGGCGGTGGAAACACAGCCATGGATTGTGCCCGTACGGCATTGCGCCTGGGCGCAGAAAACGTTACCATCGTATACCGGCGAACCGAGGCGGAAATCACGGCCCTTCCGGAAGAAATTAGAGAAGCCAAAGAAGAAGGCATCGCATTCCTGATGTTGACGGCTCCCAAGGCTTTCCACGGCGAAAACGGCAGGCTGACGCGCATGGAATGCCTCCGGAATGAACTGAGTGAGCCCGACGCCAGCGGCCGGCTCGCTCCCATACCGGTAAAAGGAAGCGAGTTTTTCCTGGAAGCGGATACAGTGCTCCTGGCCGTGGGTCAAAACCAGACCTGCCTCTTGATCTCCCGGTAAATATAAGCCGGAGCGGCAATATTACAGCTGTTCAGGAAACTTTAGCTACTGATTTGCCCGGCGTTTTTGCCGGCGGCGACGCCGTGACCGGACCGAAGACGGTAATTGAAGCGGTGGCAGCCGGCAAACTGGCGGCTGAGTCCATTCACCAGTATTTACAGGGACTGGAGTTAAAGAACACCTTTAAGGTATCAGAGGAAAAGGTAGCCCCGCTTCGCTTCGCCGGGGATGAGATCCCGCGGTTTGAGCCCGAGCCTGTTTCTTGCGCCGAACCGGTGGAGAGAGCTAAAAATTTCAGCGAGGTCAGCGCCGGCTATACCCTGCAGCAGGCCAAAAAAGAAGCCGAACGGTGCCTGAACTGCGGTGTATGTTCAGAATGCCTGGAATGCACAAAGGTCTGCCTGCCTGCAGCAATTGACCATTCGATGAGCGATGAAGAGATAGAACTGGCAGCCGGCGCAGTCATCTTAAGCCCCGGGTTCGAACCCTTTGACGCCAGACTAAGGCAAGAGTTCGGGTGGGGAATTTACCCCAATGTGCTGACCAGCATCCAGTTCGAGCGCATGTTGAGCGCTTCCGGTCCTTTCCAGGGACACCTGGTACGTCCCTCGGATAAAACAGAACCCAAAAAGATCGCCTTCATCCAGTGTATCGGTTCCCGCGACAGTACCGATAAGGGAAGTGAATACTGCTCGGCGGTTTGCTGTATGTATGCGACCAAGCAGGCCATTATCGCCCAGGAACACGTACCCGGCCTGGAGACTGCCATATTTTACATAGATGTGCGGGCTTTCGGCAAGGATTTTGAGAAGTACTACGACAGGGCCAGGCTGGAACATGGGGTGCGCTATGAAAAATGTATCGTCTCGACGGTGAGGGAATTACAACAAGAAAAGACCCTCCGGATCAAGTACCGTAAAGCTAACGGAAAATTTGCCGAGGAAGATTTTGACCTGGTTGTTCTGTCAGTTGGCCTGCGTCCGTCTGCTTCCGCGGGGGAACTAGCTGGAAGAACGGGAATCAAACTAAATGAATACGGCTTCTGCCAGCCTGATGAATTTAAACCGGGCTGCACATCAAAAGAGGGCGTATTTGTCAGCGGCGCTTTTTGCGGACCAAAAGACATTCCGGAAACGGTAGTGGAATCCAGTGCTGCGGCAGCTCATGCCTCCTGTCTTTTGAGTACTGCCCGCGGTTCTTTAACCGCTGCTAAAGAATATCCGCCGGAAAGAGATGTCAGCGACGAAGAGCCGTCGGTAGGAGTATTCGTGTGTAATTGCGGCATAAATATCGGCGGCATAATCAACGTGCCGGAAGTAGTCAAATATGCCGGCGGCCTGCGAAACGTCAAATACGCTGAAGAATTTCTATTCACCTGCTCGCAGGATAACATTCAGAAGATAAAAGAGCGGATTATCGAATATGGTTTAAACCGTCTGGTGGTAGCCTCTTGTACTCCCCGCACTCATGCTCCCCTGTTTATGAGCAGCATGCGGGAGGCTGGCCTTAATCCCCATTTGTTTGAACAGGCCAACATCCGTGAACATTCCGCATGGGTTCACCGCGACCAGCCGGCGGCAGCTACCGAGAAAGCCAAAGAACTGGTTTCCATGTCAGTAGCCAAGGCCTGCTTGTTGGAACCGGTTGCCACCTCTTTTATTGAGGTCAACAGGCGGGCCCTGGTGGCCGGCGGGGGAATGGCGGGGATAACTGCAGCTTTGTCTCTGGCCGGTCAGGGATTTGACGTCTACTTGGTAGAAAAAGAAAAGGAACTGGGAGGAAATGCCCGGAACCTTTTTTACACGATCCAGGGTAACAATCCGCAGGTTTTATTAGGTCGACTGGTTAACCAATTACAGGAAAATCCCCGGATAACGGTGCTCACAGGAGCCGAAATCAAGGAAGTATCGGGTTATGTTGGCAATTACCGCACAAAAGTAAAG
Source organism: Deltaproteobacteria bacterium (assembly GCA_020062745.1). GTDB lineage: Bacteria > Bacillota > Desulfotomaculia > Desulfotomaculales > JAGUVT01 > JAGUVT01. Next base: position 34,811 of record JAGUVT010000014.1, on the reverse strand, counting down.
CTGGGCAGAGAAATCAGAGAGCTGACCCATGGAGTCGTAATCATGGCTATCGGCGCCCGGGAAGCGAGGCCGGAGGAGTACATGTACGGAGAACACCCGTCTGTATTGACCCAAACCGAACTGGAACATAAAATAGTGGGAAACGAACTGCCGGGGGTTAAAAACATAGTCATGATCCAGTGCGTCGGTTCAAGACAGGAAGGGCGTCCTTACTGCAGCCGGATTTGTTGTTCCCATGCCATAAAAAACGCCCTTAAAATCAAAGAAATAAATCCGGCGGCCAACGTTTTCATTCTTTACCGCGATGTCCGGATGTACGGCTTCATGGAAAAATACTATAAAAAGGCCAGGTCGAAAGGGGTGATTTTCATCCGTTACGACCTTGAAAATAAACCGTCAGTTACTGCTTCCGGCTCGCATCTTACTCTGCAGGTAAATGACCCGGTTTTGGGGGAACAAGTATCCTTAGACGCCGATTTGCTGGTTTTGAGCACTGGTGTGGCACCACGTAGTGATAACGAAAAGTTAAGCTGGTTATTCAAGGTGGCGCTGACGGCAGACAGGTTTTTTGCTGAAGCGCACATGAAACTCCGCCCGGTAGACTTTGCTGCCGACGGCATTTACCTGTGCGGTCTGGGCCATTCGCCGAAACTGCTCGGCGAGTCGATAGCCCAGGCTAATGCAGCCGCAGTGCGGGCGGTAACCCTTTTATCCAAAGACCGTCTGGAAAGCCTCGGCATTGTGGCTACAGTGGACGAGGATTGCTGCAAGGGATGCGGTCTCTGCGTTGCGGTTTGTGCTTATGACGCCCGCTATCTGGACAGGGAAAACGGGATGATCGCCCGTGTGCACGAGGTGCTTTGCCAGGGCTGCGGCGCCTGTGTGGCATCCTGTCCCAGCGGGGCATCACAGCAAAAAGGTTTTGCCAAACAACAAATTATAGCCATGGCAGATGCTGCTCTTGGCTAAAGGAGGTATTGTGCCTTTGCAACCGGCAGAAGCAGTTTTCGAATCACAAACAGAGCAAGAGTTTGAACCGAAAATCATAGCCCTTTTCTGTAACTGGTGTACCTATACCGGAGCCGATCTGGCAGGCACTTCCCGCATTCAGTATCCCCCCAATATCAGGATTATCCGGGTTATGTGTACCGGTTCGGTAGACCCTCTCTATATTTTAAAGCCAATTTTGGAAGGAGTCGATGGGGTATTGGTAGGAGGGTGACACGCTGGCGAGTGCCACTATGTTAGTGGTAATCTCAAGGCCAGGCGTAAAATTGCCGTGGTCAAAACCATTTTAAAACAATTCGGCATTCCGGAGGAGCGGGTCTGGTTTAGATTTATCAGTGCTTCAGAAGGAAAGCTGTTCGGGGAAACAGTGCAGCAGATGGTAGATGCCTTGAAAAAATTGGGGCCCAATCCACTTAAAATGCAGTGGGAAATTTAAGCAGCGAGGTATATTTAATGAAAAACATGTCGTTAAAATTTACCGGGCAAAATCCTGGCACTGCTTTGTTATCCTTCTTTCGTGCCTTATTAACTGAAAAAGCAGTTGACTCATTACTGGTTCCCCAGGAAGTAACTTCTAAAAACAGCGTGGTTTCCACCCTGGTGAAAGAAGCCGACCGGATTGCGGCAGTTGCTCCGCTGGCTCCCGTCAGCCTGGCTAATGCAGCCAGGCATGTTTCCGATCTCACTTTCACCGATCCAGAAGAGAAAATCGGGGTCGTGCTGCGTCCCTGTGAAGCACGGGCGCTGGTAGAACTGGTCAAATTAAATCAGGCTTCCCTCGATCACTTATTATTAATCGGGGTAGATTGTTTGGGTACTTTTAATCCCACAGATTACTCCCGGATGGCAGGTAAAAACCTGCTTACCCAGGACGTTTGGATAAACCAGGCCGCAAAAGGGGAAAACATTGGGACGGGCAACGTTACAATCCGGCATTGCTGCCGGACTTGCGACCAGATTGTGCCGGAAAATGTTGATCTGACAATCGGGTGGGTAGGGTTGAATGAGCAATTCGTCATTTCCATGCCGGATGAAATTGCTTCCATGCTCAAAGAAAATTTAGCTTTGGAGGAAATAGAAATGCCGGCTGAAAGGCTGACTCTGATTGCCCGTTTGAAGGAAAATCGGGCGGCAGAAAAAGAAAGGGTTTTTCATGAGTTCGACCGGAAGTTCGATAACATAGAGGCATTGACGGCCGAACTGGCCACCTGTCTCCGCTGTCAGAACTGCCGCCGGGCCTGCCCGTTGTGTTTTTGCCGGCAATGTGTTTTTGAAGGTCCTGTTTTCGATCATGAACCGGAAAAATATATTAAATGGGCTTCCCGCAAGGGCATAATTGAAATGCCCACCGATACAGTGCTGTTCCATCTGACCAGACTTAATCACATGGGTATGAGTTGCATTGGGTGCGGCCAGTGTGAAAGCGCCTGTCCCAGCGAACTGCCCATTTCCATTATATTCAGGGCTGTTGGTAAAAAGGTTCAGGACCTGTTCGATTACATCCCGGGTAAAGACCGGGAGGAAAAATTGCCTCTGACTACCTATAAGGAGGTAGAACTTGAACCTCGTTAATTGTATTAATAAATAACCGGAGGGGAAGAATTAGGCAGTGAGAATATTTGAATACATGGGAAAGGAACTTTTCAGCCGCTTTGGCCTGCGGGTGCCAAAAGGAAGAGTGGTTACCACTGCTTATGAAGCAGCCTGGGTTGCTACGGAAATCGGTTCGGTAGCAATCAAAGCACAGGTTCTTTCAGGTAAACGGGGAAAAGGCGGCGGCATTAAATTTGCCGACACGTCGGCAGAGGCTAAAAAAGCTGCCCGGGAATTGTTAGGCATGAAAATCGAGGGGCATACGGTAGAAAAGCTGCTGATCGAAGAAAAGTTGCATATCGACCGGGAGTTTTACCTGTCCGTCACGATTGACGGAGGAGCTAAGAAACCGGTAATCATTGCTTCCAGCCAGGGGGGCATGGATATTGAAGAAGTGCCTGAAAATAAAATTGTCAAAGTACACCTCGATGTGGAACTCGGGATACACCCTTTTATTGCCCGCAACATTGTTCGCCGGCTGGGTCTGGATGTAGGCAGCAGGCAGGGAAAAGAGCTGCTTAATATTATTCTGGCGGCATATAAAATATTTCAGGAGAAAGATGCTATACTGGTTGAGATTAACCCGTTGGTATTCTGCGGAGAAAAAATTATTGCGGCTGACGCCAAGGTAATCATTGACTCTGAAGCCCTGTTCAGGCAGAAAGACATTCCATATATAGAAGAACAAACCGAAGCAGAAAAACTGGCCCAGGACCTCGGCATTTCATATGTTGAACTGGAGGGGGACATTGCCGTAATGGCAAACGGCGCTGGCATTACCATGAGCACCCTGGATATAATCCAGCGTTACGGCGGCGCGCCGGCCGATTTTATGGATGTAGGCGGCGGAACCGATATGGAGGCTACTGCCAAAGCTTTAGAAATTTTGCTGGCGAAAGATCCGAAAGTAATTTTTATTAACATATTCGGCGGTATTACCCGGTGCGATGATGTTGCCGGCGCCTTCGCAAAGGTAAAAAAAGAGCACGGCATCCCTGTACCGGTGGTAATCAGGCTGGTGGGTACCAACCAGGAGGAAGGAAGGCGTATTTTGCGGGAACAGGGGATTGAAGCTTACACGAATATGGACGAGGCGGCAGCCAAGGCGGTAGAACTGGCTGCACTGGTACCGGCAGGAAGTCTTTAGTTAAAGGGGTTGTCTTATTAGTGGCCATTATTGTTGATCAAAATACCCGTGTTATGGTCCAGGGTATTACTGGTAAGCAAGGTTCTTTTCACACCAGGCAAATGTTGGCTTATGGCACGAAGGTTGTAGCCGGCGTGGCGCCGGGGAAAGGCGGCAGCAAATTTGAAGACATACCGGTTTACGACACGGTACGGGCGGTTTTACAAGAACATCAGGTCGATGCGTCGGTAATCTTTATCCCTGCCGCCTTCGCCAAAGATGCCGTCCTGGAAGCCCTGGAGGCGGGAATCGGCACTGTGGTAGTGATCACTGAACATATTCCGGTACAGGACGAAATGGAGTTTATAGCCTATGCCCAGCGGAAGAAGGCCGTCCTCATCGGGCCCAACACGTTTGGTATTGTTTCTTCCGGTAAATGCAAAATAGGCATACCGCCCAACCAGTTTTTCATGCCCGGTCCGGTGGGAATGGTATCCCGCAGCGGAACTTTAACTTACGAGATCGCAGGAAACTTGATTGCAGCCGGGTTCGGTCAATCCACTGCTGTCGGTATGGGCGGAGACCGCATTGTGGGTCTTACTTTTATTGACGTGCTAAAACTTTTTGAAGCCGATCCGGAAACAAAAGCTGTTGTGTTGATTGGCGAAATCGGCGGCAACGCCGAGGAAGAAGCCTCGGTTTATATTAAAGAGATGACCAAGCCGGTGGTAGCTTATATTGCCGGCAAGAGCGCCCCCCCGGAAAAACGGATGGGTCACGCCGGAGCAATTATCAGAAGAGGTAAAGGAACTTACGAGGGGAAAGTAAAAGCCCTTGCCGAAGCCGGCGCCCTGGTAGCCGAAATGCCGTCCGAAGTACCGGAGATGATTAGAAAACTTTTGGCTTGATTGACGAAGGGGAGAAAAGAAAGGAGGAAGGTTTTGTTTAATCAAGAAAAACTAAAAGAAATTGCTGCTCTCAAAGAGGCCTGGCAAACCAGACTGGAAACAACCTTAAAAAAACGTCCCGAACGGCAGGCGGACTTCAGCACCGACTCAGGGGTGCCAATTGAGTGTCTCTATACGCCGGACGCTGATTTTGATTATATGCAGGATCTGGGATTGCCCGGCGAGTATCCTTTTACCCGCGGAGTACAGCCGAACATGTACCGCGGGCGGTTGTGGACCATGCGCCAGTACGCCGGATTCGGCACAGCGGAAGAAACCAACCGCCGCTTCCGTTATCTGTTGGAGCAGGGTCAAACCGGCCTCTCGGTAGCTTTCGATTTGCCCACCCAGATCGGATATGATTCCGATCATCCGCTGGCCAGCGGGGAAGTCGGCAAAGTAGGGGTAGCCATCGACTCCATCATGGATATGGAAACCCTATTTGACCAAATACCTCTTGATAAAGTAAGCACCTCCATGACCATTAACGCACCGGCCGCCATTTTACTGGCCATGTATATTGCAGTTGCTGAGAAACAGGGAGTAGAGCCGTCAAAACTAAATGGCACTATCCAAAATGACATCTTGAAGGAGTATATCGCCAGAGGCACTTATATTCTGCCACCGGAGCCCTCCATGCGCCTGATCACCGATATCTTTGCTTATTGCGCCAAAGAAATACCGGCCTGGAATACGATCAGCATCAGCGGTTATCATATCAGAGAAGCCGGATCCACTGCCGCTCAGGAAGTCGCGTTCACCCTGGCAAACGGTATCGCCTACGTAGATGCGGCCGTTAAAGCCGGATTGAACATAGATGATTTTGCCGGCAGGTTGTCTTTCTTCTTCAACGCCCACCTCAACTTCTTTGAAGAAATAGCCAAGTTCCGGGCTGCCCGCCGCTTATGGGCGAAAATCATGAAAGAACGGTTCGGGGCCAAAAATCCCCGCCCGTGCATGTTACGGTTCCATACCCAAACTGCCGGCTGTACTCTAACCGCCCAGCAGCCCGATGTAAATATCATGCGGGTGGCGTTCCAGGCTTTGAGCGCCGTTCTGGGAGGAACCCAATCCCTGCACACCAACTCCCGGGACGAAGCCCTGGCCCTGCCGACTGAAGAATCGGTATTAATCGCCCTGCGTACCCAACAGGTGGTCGGCTATGAAATTGGTGTCGCCGATACTGTGGATCCACTGGGCGGTTCTTACTTTATGGAAAACCTGACCGGCCAGTTGGAGGAAAAAGCACAACAGTATATCAGCAAAATCGACGAATTGGGCGGTTCGACAAAAGCTCTGGACTTTATGCAGCGGGAAATCCACAACAGCGCTTATAAATATCAGCAAGATATTGAGTCGGGCCAGAAGGTGGTCATCGGTGTCAATAAATTCGTAATGCCGCCGGAGAAACCGAAAGACCTGTTGAAAGTAGACCTGACCGTCGGCGAGCGCCAGGCGGAAAAATTGAAAAAGTTACGGGCCGGAAGAGACAATGCCAGGGTGGAATCAATTCTGTCCGGGTTGCGCAAAGCAGCGGCAGGCAAGGATAATTTAATGCCCATCTTTATTGAAGCGGTGAGAAATTATGCCACGCTGGGAGAAATATGCGGCGTGTTAAGAGAAGTCTTTGGCGAATACGAGCAGCAGGTTATATTTTAAAAAAATGGATATATTTTAATAAATAAGGGAGGGATGTCAGTGATTAAAAAGATCGACCATATCGGAGTTGCCGTCAAGGACTTAAATAAAGCCATAGAACTTTACGAAGGACTCCTGGGGTTAAAGGTAACCGATACGGAAATTGTCGAAGAACAAAAAGTAAAAGTTGCTTTTCTCCCCACCGGAGACAGCGAGGTGGAGCTTTTAGAATCCACCTCCCCTGACGGGCCGGTGGCCAGATACATCGAAAAAAACGGCGAGGGAATCCAGCACGTCGCTTTCCGGGTGGAAAACCTCGAAGCAAGGTTAGCCGAACTGAAAGCCAAAGGTGTCCGCCTGATTGATGAAAAACCGCGCCGCGGTGCCGGCGGCGCCCGGATCGCCTTTTTGCATCCACAGTCCACTTTAGGCACCCTGATTGAACTATGCGAGCGTTAGCAGACTGGAGGTTTCATATATGAGTATGCAGGAAAAATTAGAACAACTGAAAAAATTACGGAAACAAATTGAAGCAGGCGGCGGGCCGGAACGCATTCAAAAACAGCATGAGGCGGGCAAAAAGACTGCCCGGGAGAGAATCAACGCTTTGTTTGACGCCGGCACTTTCGTAGAAATGGACGTATTCGCCGGTGAGGAAAACGTTGCTGATTTAAAGAATCCCGGTGAAGGAGTGGTTACCGGCCACGGGATGATCGACGGCCGCAGGGTTTATATTTTTGCCCAGGACTTTACGGTAACCGGCGGCTCTCTGGGCAGAATCCATGCGGCCAAGATTTGTAAGACACTTGATGCGGCCATGAAGGTGGGGGCGCCGGTAATCGGCCTTAACGACTCAGGCGGCGCCCGAATCCAGGAAGGAGTGGATGCTCTTAACGGTTACGGCGAGATATTCTATCGCAATACCATTGCTTCCGGAGTGATCCCTCAGATTTCGGTAATTATGGGGCCATGTGCCGGAGGCGCAGTTTATTCGCCGGCATTAACCGACTACATTTTCATGGTGGCCGAAAAAAGCCAGATGTTTATCACCGGCCCCCAGGTAATCAAAGCCACTACCGGCGAGGACGTTTCCATGGAAGCGCTGGGCGGCGCCGCCACACACAACCAGGTCAGCGGAGTGGCCCACTTTATGGCCGACAGCGAAGAGGATTGTATTTCCATGATCCGCCAACTGCTGAGTTATTTACCTTCAAACAACCTTTCAGAGCCGCCTTTAAGCGAAGTCAAGTCGCCACCCGGCGACGCCGAAGAACTGATTAAAGTAATCCCTGATGATCCGAATAAGTCTTATGACGTGCGAAATATTATCCGTTATGTGGTTGATACCGGCGAACTGTTTGAAGTCCACGCCAACTACGCCTTAAATGCAGTAGTTGGTTTTGCCCGGCTGGAAGGACAGGCCGTCGGTATAATTGCCAATCAGCCTAATTATCTGGCAGGCTGCCTGGACATTAACGCTTCCGATAAAATAAGCCGGTTTGTCCGTTTTTGCGATTGCTTTAATATCCCTTTGCTGACTTTTATGGATGTTCCGGGCTACCTGCCGGGAACCGGCCAGGAATACGGCGGCATTATCAGGCACGGAGCCAAAATTCTTTATGCTTATTCTGAAGCAACTGTTCCCAAAGTAACCATTATTCTCCGCAAAGCTTATGGTGGCGCCTATGTGGCCATGTGCAGCAGTTCCTTGCGGGCTGACGCTGTTTATGCCTGGCCCACTGCTGAAATTGCAGTAATGGGCCCGGAAGGGGCGGTTAATATCATTTGCCGCAAAGAAATCAACGAGTCTGAAAACCCGCCGGAAACCCGGGCCAGGTTGACCGAGGAATACCGTGATAAATTTGCCAACCCGTATATTGCCAGTGCCAGGGGATACGTATTGGATGTAATCGACCCGCGGGAAACCAGGGCTAAAGTAATCAGCGCCTTTAAAGAACTGGCTACCAAACGGGAAGGCAGGCCGAGAAAGAAACACGGGAACATGCCCTGCTAGAAAGGAGAACCCCATGCCGAATGTTTTAACAAAGCAACAACGGCTCAGACCGGCCGTTCTGGCAGCAATCACGGCCGCCATTGAAGCTTACGGCACGGCTGAAGAGAAAGAGTACCGCGTTCACACTATTCAAAAAAGTGGTCAGATCAGCCTCTGGAAGATAGCCGGATTGCTGGAATCGATGTCGGTAAGAGATTTTAACCGTGACTTGCTTTAAAAATTAAAAAGCACTAACCACTATATTGGAGGGAAGTTTAGATGAAAACATTTAAAGTTAAAGTTAATAACGAAGTATATGTAGTCGAAGTGGAGGAAGTGGAGGCGGGATACCGTCCGCAATCTCCTGCAGCGTCGGCGCCGGCAACTGCGTCGGCACCTGTTCCCAAAACCGTCAAACCGGTTCCTGCTGCTCCTACTGTGCCGATTGCTCCCAGATCTCCTGTTATGCCTCCACCCACTCCTAGAGCAGCCGCTACAGCCGGTACAGTAACAGCTCCCATGCCTGGCACAGTTCTTTCAGTTCGAGTTAAAGAAGGCGAACAGGTGAAGGTAGGGGAAGTTTTACTTGTGCTGGAAGCCATGAAGATGGAAAATGAGATTACCGCCAACAAAGCCGGTACCGTTAAAGAAGTAAAGGTAGAACAAGGCAAAAGCGTTAATGCCGGGGATGTTATGGTAATTATAAGTTAGTTTAAAAACTATAATAATTTAAGTGGTTATTTTTTCCTTTATTCTGTATACTATATACTGTATAATAATTATAGGGTGGAGTAAGAATGAAAAGAAAAAAAATTTCCATTATTGGAGCCGGCAATGTAGGGGCAACTTGTGCTCATTGGGCAGCAGCCAAAGAATTAGGCGACATAGTTTTATTTGATGTGTTAGAGGGCGTTCCGCAGGGGAAAGCGCTTGATTTGATGGAAGCCGCTCCAATTGAGGGGTTTAACTGTAATATAACCGGCACCAATCAATTCGAAGATACGGCAAACTCCGATATTGCCGTTATTACCGCTGGGATAGCCCGCAAACCGGGTATGAGCCGTGACGATTTAGTAACCACCAACGCAAGGATTGTTGGTGATGTTGCCAGACAACTGGCTTGTTATTCACCAAACACCTTTATTATTTGTGTCACCAATCCCTTGGATGTAATGACCTATGTCGCTTATAAAAAAAGCGGTTTCTCCGCCAATAGAGTATTCGGGATGTCCGGTGTGCTTGATTCCGCCCGTTTTCGCACTTTCGTAGCACTGGAATTGGGCGTTTCATTTGAGGATATAACCACATTGGTGCTGGGCGGACACGGGGATGATATGCTGCCGATGGTTCGCTATACATACGCCGGCGGCATTCCCATTGAAAAACTAATCCCGGCCGGGCGCATTGCTACCCTGGTAGAAAGGACCAGGCAGGGTGGAGCGGAAATCGTCAATTACCTTAAAACCGGCAGCGCCTACTACGCGCCGGGAGCTGCTGTCATCCAAATGGTGGAAGCCGTTCTTAAAGACAAAAAACGGGTTCTGCCGGTAGCCGCTTACCTCCAGGGCGAGTACGGCGCAAGAGACATCTACCTGGGAGTCCCCGCAATAATAGGCGGCGGGGGAGTAGAAAAGGTGATCGAAGTAGATCTTACTGATGCTGAAAGGCAAGCTTTGGATAAATCCATCCAGTCCATCAAAAAATTTATTAGCAGCTTTTGAATAATGGAGTGGAGCAAGTTATGTTAAGCGGTTGCAGAAAAATAAAAATTACCGATACCACATTGAGAGACGGGCACCAATCCTTACTGGCCACCAGAATGAAAATCGAACATATCCTGCCCATTTTAGAAAAAATTGATCAGGCGGGCTACCACTCGCTTGAAGTATGGGGCGGCGCTACCTTTGATTCCTGCATGCGCTTTTTAGGAGAAGACCCATGGGAACGCCTGCAATTAATCCGCCGGCAGACCAGTACCCCACTGCAAATGCTTTTAAGAGGGCAGAACGTGGTAGGGTATAAACATTATCCTGATGATGTGTTAACCGAGTTTATCAAAAAAACTATCGCTAACGGTATAGATGTTTTACGCATTTTTGACGCTTTAAATGACGTTCGCAATATGGGAAAGGCAATAGAGGTAACAAAAAAAGAAAAGGGACATGCGCAGGCCACGGTGGTTTATACCATCAGCCCGGTGCACAATATCGAATACTATGTAAAAATCGCTAAAATACTGGAAGGGATGGGGGCAGACTCTATTTGCTTAAAAGACATGGCCGGCATCCTTGCCCCAAAACCAGCGCATGAAATCATCAAAGCCTGGAAGGAATCTTTGCGAATACCGGTTCAGGTGCACTGTCATTTTACCAGCGGAATGGCCACCATGGCCTACCTGGGAGCAATTGAAGCCGGGGCGGACATCATCGACTGCGCCATTTCTTCGATGGCCATGCAAACTTCCCAGCCGGCAGTTGAAACAATGTGCGCCGCATTAAAAGATACCCCGGCAGATCCCGGTTTTGACCTCAACCTGCTGACGGAAATCGCAGAATATTTTTGTGAAATTCGTAAAAACTATTCCGAGTTTGATGTTGCTTCCAAGAATATTGATACCAATGTAATGACTTATCAAATCCCTGGCGGGATGATGTCAAACTTTATCGCTCAACTGTGCCAGCAAAATGCCTTGCACCGGCTACCGGAAGTCCTGGCGGAGTTGCCGCGGGTGCGGGAAGAATTCGGCTACCCGCCGCTGGTCACTCCGTCCAGCCAGATTATCGGCACGCAGGCTGTTCTGAACGTGCTAATTGGCCGCTATAAAATGGTTACCAATGAGGTTAAACAATACATGCGGGGCTACTATGGCCAGCCACCTGCACCGGTAAATGAAGAAACACGAAGAATAATCATTGGTGACGAGGAGATTATTATGGCACGTCCAGCCGACCTGCTTGAGCCCGGTCTGCCCGAGGCCAGGAAACTGGTCGCTCCTTACATGGAAAAGGAAGAGGATGTAATTTCAGTAGCCATTTTCCCACAGATTGCACTTCAGTTTTTAAAAGAAAGAATGGCTCGGAAGCTAAACTTAGATCTCGATCTGGCCAGGAAGAGCAGTTCTTTTTATCCGGCCTGAATATAAAAAGGTGATCTGTTATTATGATCCATCCCGTTTCATGGAAAGCCGCTAAAATGATTCTTTCTTTTGGTTCACCCGTTCAGTATACTCTTCAGAACCATTTTTCAGGAAAAGGAAGGACCCATATTTTTTGTAACCAGCAGGCAGTCTCGATTCTCCGTTATGACGGGTATAACGACGTTTTTAAACTTCTAACCCAATATATTGATTTAATAAACAAGGGTACATTCTGGGCGGACAGGGGATGGAAGAATCTTGCTCATTACTTTAATCCGGTTACGGGTCTTGGTCTCGGACCATGGCCTGACGCCTGTACAGAGTGTGCAAACTATTTTAAGCAGGCTTTAAATTTCTGGCGAAGGGGTAGTCTAAAAAAGGCATTTTTTTATCTCGGTGCGGCTGTCCATCTGGTACAGGATCTCTGTGTACCTCACCATGCCAGGGGTATTGCTTTTTGTGGACACCAGACATATGAAAAATGGGTAAATGAAAACTTTTATAATTATGCGGTTCATTCTAAGGGAATATACCAAATTGCCAAAACCCCTAATGATTGGGTACTATATAATGCAAACATTTCTAAACAGTTTTTCCCGTATATCAGTGAGGCCTATTCATATTCTTCATACCGGACTGTTACTAATATACTCCTGCCTCTAGCTCAGCAGACTACCGCCGGTTTCCTTCACTTTTTTTTAGAAAATTCGGTTTGCTCTTCTTAAATACATTTTAAATACATTCATCCCTCAATAAATCCTTTTACCCCTCATATTAATCCATTTACGGTTTTTTTGCTGCTTTCCCAGCTTTAATGCCATAAAATAATTTTTACAGAGGTTTAGCTTTACCAAAAGGATGTTTGTTTTTATGAAAACAGATCATCAAAAATCTGTTTCTTCAAAAAGATGTATTCTAGAAGAAGACAAGATATGTGACAATTGTTGTGAATGTTTTATTTGTGATCTTGATCCCACAAAAACTTGCGATAATTGTGCCAGGTGCCTAGAATATTCTGACTACAGTACAATTATCATAGATGATACTATGTTCTTAAAACCAGAACGAAAGACAAGAGTATAAAACTTTAAGTTAAAGTTGATGAAATCAATGCCGGGTTGTAAACAACCTGGATTTTTTAGTGTCTTTTAGGTTCCGATAATAAATATTATGTAAACTTAACTCTTCCAAACATATAATTTAACCCCGCCCCACAATCTTCCCAGAAAAAAACCCCTTAAAGGGGCAAAAATGGGTTGGAGGTTTATGTTAAACGGAAAATCGTGATGCTTTTATTATCCTACTTATTTTTAGAATATTCTGTCGCCTAGAAGACCTTTTAATTGTAAAATTCACGACCTTCTTACCATCGCATCTTTTAACTTACTATAAGTGGTATCAAGCGATTCGGAAATCACTTTAACATCTCCAAGAACAGGCATAAAATTGGTATCGCCACCCCATCGGGGAACCACGTGGATATGAAAATGACCGGGTACACCGGCACCAGCTATTCGTCCTAAATTAGCTCCAATGTTGAAACCTTCCGGGTTAAAAGTTTTAAGCAGATTGACCATTTTTCTGGTAACTAAACCCAACTCAAGAATTTCTTGTTCTTCAAGTTCATCCAGTTCTCCAACATGTCTGTTAGGAGCGATTAACAGATGGCCGTTATTGTAAGGATACAGGTTAAGCAAAACAAACACCTTTTCAGCACGTAGGAGAACGTAATTGACATCGTCCTGATTTGAGTTTAACTTTTCGCAAAAAATGCATTGTGTATCATGAATCTGACTACCGATATAAACAGTACGCCAAGGAGCCCAGATTTGCTGCACTGTTCAAGCCTCCTCCCCAGTTTTAATGCCCCGGCTTTGACCAGGGCACTGCTGTCCTTGTGGCGTCCCAGGAGGGATTCGAACCCCCGGCCCACGGCTTAGAAGGCCGTTGCTCTATCCGCTGAGCTACTGGGACGTACTTGGAGCGGGTGATGGGAATCGAACCCACGTACCTGGCTTGGAAGGCCAGTGCTCTACCATTGAGCTACACCCGCCTGTAATATTGGCAAATACTTTTGCCTTATTAATTATAACCGAAAAAATTTTAAAGGTCAAAATTTTCTCAGAACAGTTTGTAGAAAGCTAAAAAAAATAAAAAGAGTAACTGCCTTTTACGCAAGCGGAAGCAGTTACTCTTTAAGTAAACATTTTTACTTTTCGTCAAACTGCCTTTGCGGACGAAAATGAGTATCCCACGTAAACTCAGAAACGTTAGTCCTTATCCTTTCCAGTTCCTTATAAAGAGAACAACTAACTGCATCGGTATTATCAAAAACTACTTTATTCGCTTCGCCTTCTTTTTGTACGGAACACCACCCGTCACCGGTAGCCGAGAAGGCATTCTGCCGAAAATTTTCACACTTTCCGCATGCCAGACGGGGCATTTCTTTTTTTCCTTTTTCAACAGAACCGCCTTTTAACCATTGATCCCGGATTTTACTCCAGTCTGTTGACATGCCGTTCCCCCCGTATTATTACTTAAATTTTTTAACCCCCCCGACCCCGAAAGGGCCGGGGGGTTAAAGTCAATACACACTAAAGTTGCTGTACAGTTCTGGCTATAATCGTATCCTGCATCTTCTTGTTCAAGTCTACAAAGTGAGCGCTGTAACCGGCAATCCGTACCACCAACTCACTGTATTTCTCCGGCTCTTTCTGAGCAGCATGCAGGGTCTCGTTATCCACCATGTTAAACTGGACATGGTCTGCCCCCAGTTCAGCCCAGGTTTTAATGTAACTGAGCCATAACTGGAATCCCTTTTCACCGGCCAACTGGGTCGGCGACAGCCGCTGGTTGAGCAAGGAAGCCCTGATGCTGCCGACGTGGTCAATCTTGCCTACGGACCGCAGTACTGCTGTGGGGCCTTTTTTGTCCAGGCCCGCTCCCGGCGAGCAACCACCGTCATATAACGTGTCGCCCAGTCTCCGCCCGTTCGGCAAAGCGCCCACCCGGCTGGAGTTGGTTACATAAGCCGCTATATTCTCCGGCAGGGGAGGCCACGGGTTGCCGGTGGGGTCTTTTAGCTCCATGCCGTGTTTGCCAATGTCATTGTGGCAACGTACGTGAACCTGGTCTACGTAATCGTCATCGTTGCCCCACTTGGGCGCCCGTACGAAATCCATCCGCATCTCTTCACGCCCGGCCCAGTCTGTTTTTAAAGCCTCAAGCAGTTCGGCCATGGTGTATTTTTTCTCTTCAAATACCAGCTTTTTCACTGCCGCCAGACTGTCCCCCGTCTCCATCCAGGCAAAGAAGGTGATCCATGAGTTCCCTCTTTCGCTGGGATGCTGGGCATCTACTCCTAAATCCACTGCTCTCTCATATATGGCCGAAAGGAAAGGCCGGGGACCGTTCTTCGGCGCATTGTAGCGACCGGCGCCGATAAAGCGGGCCCAGATGTCCATCATCCATTTTATCTGGGTATGCCATGCCTGATAAAGTTCTTCGAAGCTCTGGAACTTCGCAGCATCGCCTGTGTGCTGCCCCATCTGCATCTTCAGGACCGGGTCCCAGCCGTCGAGAAGGGCGTATTCTACTGCCTTGGCCGCTATAACGGTGGCATGTGCCATCCTAAAAGGCTGCGAGCCCATCTTGGTATCGGGGCAGGGGGACATACAGGCCTGGTGCACCCACCGCCGGGCTTCTTTCAAAGGGTGGCGGTGCCAGTGCATGGCGTTGGCAATTAAAACCGGGTCGTTACGCATGGACGGATAGCCCAGCCCCTGCCTGATGCACTCAAATACTCTCCGCAACGTCTGTATCCGGGCGTTGGGATGATAGCGGAAGCCGAAAGTGGGGTTGGAAACCCGTACCAGAGTGGCAGCTTCCAGAAAAGCATCGGTCAAATCGTTGCAGGCATCGCTGCCGTCTTCGTTTACGCCGCCCAGTGTCCATACCCAGGTGCCGGTAATGCCCATCAGAGTGTCCCTGAACAACATGGGGAGGACAAACCCCAAATCGTAACATTTAATCATGAATTCACCGACCAGGTCGATGGCTTCTTCTTTGGTAATATTCTTCTCAATGTTTACATCTTTGTTGTAGGCAGGCCAGTGCCAGTAGTCCGGCCTCGCCGGCCATGCTCCTTCTGGTATTTCAAGTCTGGCCAGCACCTGGACGAAATGGTCGAACTGCAGGGATTCCTGCAGGCTCCGGGGCGGCTCGGCCGGGACTCTGTAGCAGGTTTCGTAGATCTTGAGCAGTTCTGCTTTGCGCTTCGGGTCGGTTTCAAAGTTCTCGGCGATGATCCTGGCCAGCCGGCCGTGCCTTTTAGCCCATCTGACGGCCGCTTCCAGCGTTATTTTCATGGCGTTCCAGTTGTCCAACTTGTCATAATAGTGGTATTCTTCCGGGTTGGGCACGCCGTTGTATAAAGCGTTGTACGCTTCGTTCAGCTTCTGGTCGATTTCCTTGAGAACGCCGTTAAATCCGAGCCGCATGAAATAATCAAACTGCTTGGTGGAATAGCCGGCTGATATTGGAAGACCCCAGCCGATGAAGCCGGTCAGGCACTTCATTACGTCTTCCGGCGGCAACACTGAAAGAGTTTTTGTTAACTCGGTGCGCGTCCCCCAGTAGTCATTGATTTCCCTTATTTTTTTAAGGGATTCCTGTTCTGGTTCGGGGATTAGAGTGCGGTCGTTGTATACGTCTTCGTTTAAGAGAAAAGCCAGCTCAGGGTGCCAGGCTAAATTGTGAGGAGCAGAGCCGCAATATCCCACAAGTTGTGAGTAATCAAGAACGAAAACCGTAATGTTATCCCACATATGAGCGAGAGCTTTAGCCCTTCTAACTATCGGGGAGTCGCTCTCATTCTCTTTAAACGCTTCGGTATACAATATTGGCCTTTCCAGGTCTACTTTAATACCCGGCAAATAGGCCGACCCTTTGGCGCCTTTCTGCCAGACAGCCTTGCGCAGGTAATTTAAGCGCTCCGACCTTCTTTTTTCGGCCAGCCACCACCACTGACCGCTTTTTTCCATTTCTTCTGCTTCTTTTGTCTTAAGTTCCACTGCTGACATTGCTCATATCCTCCTTCTTAACTAAATAAGGTTTGTATATTTCAAAATACCGGGCTTTTACGAGCCGGTATTACCTGATAATCTCAATGAGTTATTTCTTAATACCTCCTTCCTTCGACAATATTTTTATAACAAAAAACTTCCCCCCTCTCTTTTTTATGTCAATTAAACCTGGATTTAAGGATATATTACAATCATTATTACAGACTTATTTATACCATTAACCACTGATCCCGTATTTTGCTCCAGTCTGTCGACATACTTTTCCCTCCTCGTTAAATATAATTTTAAAAAATATCTGATAATTAAACTGCTTTTAGACTTACTCTCATTTTTTATTATACAACTGATTAAAAGCTAGACGCATCCCCTGGAAATAAGGAAAAACAGCAGAATACGTTCGAAAACATTACATGGACGCTAATTTACTGCCGGTTTGTTATTATTAATATTTTTTTGTATTACTGCAGATAAAATAAATGCTATCTTATTAACGGCCTTACTGCGGTGGCTAATCTTATTCTTCGTAGCCAGGTCCAACTCGGCAAAAGTTTTACCATAAGCTGGAAGATAAAAAAGCGGGTCATACCCAAAGCCGCTAGAACCACGGTGTTCATTAGAAATTACCCCTTCGCATACCCCTTCAGCAGTAGATACTTTGCCCGCTGGTTCGGTAACGGCGATTACACAACGAAAACGCGCCGTCCTCATTTCAGGAGGGATTCCGGATAAAAGCTTCAAGAGCTTCTCGTTATTGGCATGGTCGTTTTTTTCTGCTCCAGCAAAGCGGGCTGAATGAACGCCGGGTGCCCCATTTAAGTAATCCACTTCCAGTCCCGAGTCATCGGCCATGGCTACTTCTCCTGTTTGCTCGGCAACAAAACATGCCTTTTTGACAGCATTTTCGGCAAAGGTGGACCCATTTTCCGTAATGTCACCGATATTTGGATAATCATAGAGCGACAAAACGGTAACGTTGAATCCTTTAAGTAGTTCCATTATTTCTTGTATTTTCCCCCGGTTGTGCGTAGCCAGTACCAGTTTCACTGCCGACAGCCTCCAAAATTTCTTTCGCTGTTTTACCTAATATTTCTTTTTGATATTCAACAAGCTGCTTTATGCCATAGGCCGCCAGGTCAATCAATTCATCCATTTCCTGGCGGGTGAAAGATGCCTCCTCGCCGGTTCCCTGTACTTCTACAAAACTCCCGGAGCCGGTCATTACAATGTTCATATCTACCTCTGCTGTTGAATCTTCGACGTAGCACAGGTCCAGCAATATTTCTCCACCGACCCGGCCGACACTGGTAGCAGCCACAAAATCATTAATCGGCAGTTTTTGTAAAAGGCCCTGCTCCCTCATTTTATCCAAAGCATCTACCAGTGCCACGAACGCTCCAGTGATAGAAGCGGTGCGGGTACCGCCGTCTGCCTGAATCACGTCGCAATCCAGCCAGATGGTGCGTTCGCCAAGAGATTCCAGGTCTATCGCTGAACGTAAAGCCCGGCCAATAAGGCGCTGGATCTCATAAGTGCGCCCGCCAATCTTGCCTCTAGAAGCTTCCCGGGCCATCCTTGCCCCGGTAGCTCGTGGCAACATGCCATACTCGGCAGTAATCCAGCCTTTTTCCGTTCCTTTCAAAAATAAGGGGGGTTTCTCTTCTACAGTAGCCGTGCAAATCACTCTGGTATCTCCGATTTCAATTAAAACCGACCCCTCCGCATATTTATTATAGTGCCTGATAATATGCACCGGTCTCAACTGCCGCGGTAGCCTTCCATCAACTCTTTTCATTAATTTAATTCACCTCAACATTTCCAAAAAAACATCCAACCGCAAGCGTGTGCGTGCATCAAGGCGGCCGGGGTTGTCCCCTTCCAGGGTAAGAACCGGCAACACGATTTTTTTCCTGATAATCAGATCTTCGATCTGGCGGAAACAAAAGCTCTGAGCATAGTGAATGATCCCATCCAGCCTCCGGCGGGATGCCTCTCTTTGAATGTCCTCCAGACGGCAGAAAATGCCGTAAGGATATGTATAAAGGCGATACTGCTCTACCATATCGCTGGTATTGAAGGGCATTGTAAACTGGCGTTGTACCTCGTTAAAAACTACTTGTGCTCCTCGTTCTTCCAGGTAATCGTAGAGGTCGTTCATAATCGGCGGAACACCTGTATAGCCCAGGCGTAATCTGGTGCAATCAGGTTGAGTAGCAACTTTTGCTAAAAATTCACTTACAGAACAGCCGAACTCTTCTGGATTACCGTTAAAATCACTGCAACTGACCTGGTAGAAATGGTTAGGCCAGCCCCCCACCTTATTTTCCTGCCAGGTTAGCCGGTCCAGTTCCCACACTTGCTTACGCACATCGTCCAGCCGTTTTTTAGCAGCGTTTACCGATACCCAGGACACTCCAAACGCAGACATAAGTTTTTCAATTTGCAGACGCAGGAGGTCCGCATCTTTGTCGTATGGAAAAGCGAAGGGGATCACTTCGACACCGGCTAGTTGCAACGTTTCCATCAAAGCATGGGTATTGCTGCAGTCCCCTTGGGTAACTGCAATAACAGTCTTAATATCCCGATGTTTCAAAACCGTGCTGTAGATACCTTTAATCCAGGCACAGATGTTGCGGGGATAACCGGCAAATTCAGCTTCTTCTACTAAAGCACCGGGGTTTTCATCACTGATGAAAACATTATTTAAATCTACAGGCACCATTCCTGCAGCATATACTACTTCTGCTGGTATAGTAGTAGTAATACCAATTCTGGTCACGAAGACACTCCTTTAGAGAAGCTCCACTTTTACAACCCGGGTTAATGACTCACCTAAAAAAATCCTGGCTCCGGCCTGGAAGCTTTTTGGATCACCACTTACGTAAAACTGGTGTTGAGGCTTTTGTCCGTTGAAATAATTGAGCAGACCGCGGGCGGCCAAATCAGCTTTTGCTTCTAACACTGTAGCTTGTGCCGGGTCTACCAGCACCACCTCTGGTCCCAACTCCTCACTGATGATTTTGGACAAGAAAGGGTAGTGAGAACAACCTAAAATAAGAGTATCGATCCCATTCTTTTTTAAGGATGTTAAATATTCGTTTATAGCCATGCGGGTTTCGGTAGTGTCTATCTTGCCGGCTTCGATCAGGGGCACCAGTTTTGGCGCCGCCTGACTGAACACCAACGCATTTGCATCCATAGCTTTAATTGCTCTTTCATAGGAAGCACTTTGCACAGTAGCTTCGGTGGCAATCACTCCTACGCGGCGGTTACGGCTAACTTGTAATGCCCACTTAGCCCCAGGCTGAACCAACCCGATCATCGGTATCGGGTAACGTTTTTGGAGAATAGGCAAAGATAAAGACGAATTGGTATTGCAGGCAAATATAATATATTTTACCCCTTGATTAATCAAAAATGAGACAATTTTATCAGCAAGGTAAATTAATTCTTCTGCGCTACGAGAACCATAAGGAACATGAGCTGAATCTCCAAAGCAAATCGTCGATTCCAAAGGAAGTGCCCTATAGATTTCGTTGACGACGGTCAGCCCCCCCACTCCTGAGTCAAAGAGACCGACAGCTCTAACCGTTTTCACTTTAACCCTCCCTTAAAAGCTTTTCCTTCTATATCTAGAAAAATGCTCTCTAAAATATTCGTAAAATAATAAATAAAAGTATAACACCATTTCCAGATTATAATTAATTACAAACTAATCCCCGCGAAATAGTGTTCTATTCCATTTACGATGGATTGAGCAAGCAGCCTACGAAATTCATCTTTGGCTATTATTTTTTCTTCTTCTGGATTTGAAATAAAAGCTCCTTCTATTAAAACAGCAGGCATGTCAGAAGTGCGCAGTACAGCGAAATTAGCTTCTCTAATTCCCTTATCATTTAGGCCCAGGTTGCGAACCAGATCTGATTGAATATTTAAGGCCAGTTCCTTGCTTCTCTGAACCCGGGGATCTGCGCTCAAATCACTGCCGTCACCGTATACATAAGTGCTGGTACCACAGATACTGGGATCCTCGTTGGCGTTCATATGGATACTGACAAAAATAGCGGTACCTGCCTGATTAGCTTTTTCAGTACGTTCATAAAGTCCTATATATTCGTCACCGGAGCGGGTTAGGATGACTTTTGCCCCGCGTTCCTGCAACATACTGGCAGTGCGCCTTGCCACATCTATGGTAACTTCCTTTTCCATAAGGCCCGTCGGTCCTATGGCTCCCGGATCATCGCCTCCATGGCCGGGATCAATAGCAATCACTTTGCCGGATAATAATTTGCTCATGTTATTGGAATATATCTGAATTGTAAGCTTTCTCCGGTCTGAAGATAAACCCGTATTATATATTGCTTTTCCGGAAAGGTCGAAAACCACCCTGGTGATCAACGGTTCTTTGCTGAACAATGCCGTTCGCACCCGCTGGACAATACTGGAGTGTAAAGGCAGGCTTTCTTTAAGATTTCCAGGAGATACTCCCTTCAAGTCAACTACCACCCGGTCGGGGTTGGAAAGATTAAAAGCATTATGCTCAATTGAACCGCTGGCTGTTATATAAGCAGTAGTTTTACCATTCGCCTCTTCAATTTTAAATGCCAGTACCTCATTGCCCGGTCCGTCTTTCACTGTGTTGACAACATCACCATTGACTTTCCCATTGGCGTTGTTGCCTTTCCGGCTTGCTAACTGGCCGGCTGCATGGTTAAGGGCAGTAGCAACGGAACTAAAATTTTCAATCTTTCTGTCAGCAGCCGGGCATTGCGAGGGAAGCGCCAAGAATCCTCCATAAAAGAAAACTGCAAAAACGAGAGCAAATATTCTAATTATAAACATTGCCAATCATCACCTTGATATATAACATTAAGCTGTCTTAGACTTCTACATATTTTTGCAAATTCCTCTCTCAAAAAATTATCATAAAACTATATACAGGAAATCATCTACAGAAATTTTTAATAGCATAATTTTCTATACAATAAAAAACCGGCCTATTAGACCGGTTAGATGATGATGCAGATTAATCCGCCCGAACCGTCATTAACTATTCTTTGCAAGGTCTCCTGGAGCTTTACCTGGGCGTTTTCCGGCATGCGGTGCAGTTTGTTTTGAATGCCTTCCCGGACCAGGTCGTGCACGGACTTGCCGAAAATTTCCGACTGCCAGATTCTTTGCGGGTTATCCTCAAACTCGTTCAGCATGTAACGGACCAGGTCTTCGCACTGTCTCTCAGTACCGATAATGGGAGTCAGTTCGGCGGTAATATCCGCCCTGATAATATGCAGAGACGGCGCGCTGGCTTTCAGCTTCACCCCAAAACGGCTCCCCTGCCGGATCAGTTCCGGCTCATCCAGGGCCAACTCCTCCAGGCTGGGCACAACCACCCCGTAACCGGTTGCAGACACTTCTTTCAACGCATCGGCTATTTTATCATATTCCTTCTTGGCCACGCTCAATTCTCTAAAGCGGCGGAATAAATCAAGCTCTCCTTCCAATTTTAAGCCGGTCTCCTCGGTCAGCACCTGGTAAAACAGGGACGGCAGGGATTTAACTTTAATCGAGGCGGAGCCCGTGCCCATATCCATTTTACTGAGGCAAACTTGCTCAACGAAATCGTATTCACCCAAGGATTCTACTGCCGCATTGACATCTCTTATGCGGCGGACGTTTTGTATTGTTTCCCCGGCCGCTTCCTCGAATTTTTGGCGCAGCCAATGCCTGGATTCCAGTTCCTCAATCCAGGAAGGCAGGTTGATGTTGACCTCGCTGACCGGAAATTCATAAAGCACCTTTTCCAAAATATTTAAAACGTCGCTATGGTTCATCTGGAGGCAATCAACCGGCAGCACCGGAACGTCATATTTTTCAGTAAGCTCCTCGCTCAACTGCTGCGTCTCTGCCGCGTAGGGTCTGGTAGTATTAAGGACAATTAAAAAAGGCCGGTTTATATCCTTCATTTCTTCAATTACTCTTTCTTCAGCCTCAATATAACTGTCTCTCGGCAGATCAGTAATGGTGCCGTCGGTAGTTATCACCAAACCCATGGTTGAATGTTCAGAAATAACCTTTCTGGTACCCACCTCGGCCGCTTCCTGGAAGGGAATGGGTTCTTCAAACCAGGGTGTCGATACCATCCGGGGGCCGTCTTCCTCCTCGTAACCAAGAGCGCCCTCTATCCGGTAGCCGACACAATCCACCAGGCGCATTTTTATCTGGAGGCTGGGACTGATCGTAATTTCAACTGCTTCGTTGGGAATAAATTTCGGCTCAGTGGTCATCACCGTCCTGCCGGCCCCGCTTTGCGGCAGTTCATCCTTGGTCCGCTCGCGATCATAAATGTTTTTGATATTGGGCAGAACCATTAATTCCATAAACCGTTTTATAAAAGTGGATTTGCCGGTACGAACCCCGCCTACCACTCCAAGGTATAGATCGCCCCCGGTGCGTTCTGCAATATCACGAAAAATATCCAGCTTTTCCATGTCCACACTCCTTTCTAAAATAAATTTTAAACAGGCTTAAAACTGCATCCCTCCCTCACCAGGGATATTAAAAATAATAACTCCCTGCGGGAATCCTAGTCCAACAGTAATCGACACATATTCAGGCTTCTCCTATTGGCATACATTTACAATATGTATATGAGTTTGTCACAGTAATATGCCGAAGAAAAATTTAAATCATAAAAAAAAGCACCCGTTTAAGGATGCCTATATCTAGAAAGTTACTCTTTCTTAATTAACCCTCCGGGGTTGTCGCCACCCTGGCTGCCTCCTCCATCTCCCGCGTACGCTCTCTGGTCATCAGGTTATCTACCGCATCGCGGGGCGACAACCCCTCAAAAAGCACCCGGCAGATCTGGCCGGTAATAGGCATTTCCACTTCATAACGACCGGCAAGCAGATAGGCGGCCCGGGTGGTACGTACTCCCTCTACTACCATCCTGACCCGGGCCAGCGCCTCTTCCAGGGAGCATCCTTTTCCGATCGCTATTCCCGCCCGCCGGTTACGGCTGTGCATGCTGGTACAGGTGACGATCAGATCGCCTACTCCGGCCAGGCCGGCAAAGGTTAGCGGGGACGCGCCCATGGCCAGACCCAGGCGGGTAATCTCGGCCAGACCCCTGGTCATTAAAGCAGCCCTGGTATTATCGCCGAGACCGAGTCCGTCGGCAATACCCGTGCCGAGAGCAATAATATTCTTCAAGGCGCCGCCCAGTTCTACACCGGTTACGTCAGGGTTGGTATAGACCCGAAAACTCTTATCCATGAAAAGTTCCTGCACATACCCGGCTTTTTCCATGCTGGCAGAAGCCGCCACTACTGCAGTAGGAATCCCCCGGCCCACTTCTTCAGCATGGCTCGGGCCGGAGAGCGCGACATAACGGTTAAGGCTACCCCTTCCGGCCTCCTCACCAAAAACCAGGGAAAGACGGCTCAAGCTGCCTTCTTCAATACCCTTGGCTGCGTTAATAAAAATTACCTCCGGGGAAAGGTAGGGCAGAGCCAGGCGCACGACTTCCCGGAAAGCATGCGAAGGCACCCCGAAAATGACGTCGGTGGCGCCGGTCAGTGTTTCTTCCAGATCAGAAGAAGCCGTCACTCTCTCCGGAAGGGTTACACCCGGCAGGTAACTGCTATTTTCCCGCAGTTGGTTAATTTCCTCCGCTAATCCCTGCCTGCGCGCCCACATCATAATAGAATAATTTTTTTGGGCTAGAAGAACTGCCAGGGCTGTGGCCCAACTGCCGGCCCCTAATATACCGATCTTTTTACGCACCGCGCGCGCCCTCCAATCAAACCTTCCGGCTGCCGATCCTTGGTTCTGTTCCGGCCAGCAGCCTTTTAATGTTGGGCAGATGTTTATACAGCCCGATAACTGCGGCAAACAATCCCAACAGCAGGTAAGGCCATTTCAAGCCGAAAAACAGCATCAGGAGAGGCAAGGAGACGACGGCCAGAATGGAACCCAGCGATATATATCTAAACAGACTTACTATTACCACCCAGATTACGATACTGATTATTGCTACCTTCGGTTCAACAGTTAAAAATACCCCAAAGCTGGTAGCTATTATTTTGCCTCCCTTAAAGCCGAGAAAAACCGGCCAGCTATGACCGGCCAGTGCTGCTACCGCGGTCGTTGCTATAATCAGGTCGGGAGCGCTAAAATTTTTTGCCAGCAAGACCGGCAACGCCCCTTTCCCAAAATCGCCCACAAAGGCAATTATTCCCCAGGCCGGCCCCAACGCACGCCAGACATTTGTAGCGCCGATGTTGCCGCTGCCGTACTGCCGGATATCGGTACCTTTAATATAACGGGCCAGCAGGTACCCTACCGGTATGGAGCCAAACAGATAGCCGGCGACAACCAGTAGAATCATGGCAAACTTCCTTTCACTCTTTCCTTGGTTCGCTCGCGTAAAATCAGCCGTATAGGAGTACCTTCAAACCCGTAAGCCTGACGCAACTGGTTTTCCAGATAACGGGCATAAGAAAAATGCATTAAACCGGTATCATTTACAAAAAGAATAAAAGCCGGGGGTTTTACCCCGCTCTGGGTGGCGTAATAAATTTTCAGCCGTCTTGTTTTATATGAAGGCGGGGGATTTTGCGCAACCGCCTCCAGGAATAAATCGTTTAAGTTCCCGGTAGTAATCCGCTTCGTGTACTGTTCAAAAACAAAGTCCACTTTCTCCAAAACCTTCGCCACCCTTTGTCCGGTAAGGGCCGAGGTAAAAACAACCGGGGCATATTGAACAAAAGCCATCTCCCGGGATATGACCGAAAGATACCTGGCCATGGTCCGCTCGTCTTTTTCGACCAGGTCCCACTTGTTTACCACGAGAATAATGGCTTTGCCGCTATCGTTAATATACCCGGCGATACGTTTGTCCTGCTCGACAACTCCTTCCACCGCGTCAAGCAGCAGCACCGCCACATCACTGCGTTCAATGGCCTTTAATGAGCGCATTACGCCGTACTTTTCGATCTGTTGGACAATCCGGCTTTTGCGCCTGATGCCGGCCGTGTCAATGATCATGTAACGTCTGCCTTCACGTTCAAAAAAGGAATCAACAGCATCCCTGGTGGTGCCGGGGATATTGCTGACGATGGTTCGCTCTTCGTCCAAAATATGATTGACCAGGGATGACTTGCCGACATTGGGGCGGCCGACCACCGCTATTTTTACTGTATCGTCGGAGTATTCTCCCGCTTCTCCCTCGGGCGGCAGCAATCTCAATACCAGATCGAGCAAATCACCCGTATTCAAACCCTCGGCAGCGGAAACCGGCACCGGTTCGCCCAGGCCGAGCCGGAAAAAATCATATGTCTGGGGAGTCGCGTCATACTTCTCAACCTTATTGGCGACTAAAACAACCGGCTTCTTCGCCCGACGGAGCACGCCGGCAATCTCGAGATCAACCGGGGTTAATCCAGTGCGGGCGTCTACAACAAACAAGAGCAGATCAGCTTCCCTGATCGCCGCTTCAGCCTGCTGCCGCATACCGGCGACAATCCCGTCATCCTCCCGGAAATCCAGGCCACCCGTGTCCACAAGGGTAAAGGGCACACCCGACCACTCGGCATCCTGGTAAAGACGGTCTCTGGTGACACCCGGTTCTTTTTCTACAATCGCCACCCGGCCGCCCGCAATGCGGTTAAAAAGAGTTGATTTTCCTACGTTTGGCCGGCCTACAATAGCCACAACCGGTTTGGGCACCTGTTTATCGCCTCTTTAATTAAAAACATTGTTTTAACAAAAGAATTAATTCAACAACACTTCTGTCAGTTCAACGAAATTTTTAACCGCCGCAACTTTTACGCCCAGATGTTCAGACAACTCCGGCAAAGTAACATCGTCCAAAAAAACGGGTTCGTCCTTCTTAAGCATAACTTCCGGTAAAACCAGCAACTCCCCGGCCTCACCGGGGTTGATTGCCCGCATCAAATCACTGCCTGTGAGCAAACCGGCCACAGTAACCTGTTCACCAAAGAACCGGTTTGGTACCACCTTTAAGCTTATATGCAATCCTTCAATCCCGTTAAAGACGGCTACTACCGGTTCCATAACCAGTCTGCCCAGAAACCCGGTAACCATTGTTACCTTCCGTAATGGAGTAACCGCCCGCGGCAGGTTGGCTTTTACCTCCTGCCACTCATCTAAAAATAGCCTGGTTAGCCCGACCCCGTTTTCCGTCTGGGGGAAGTCTACATATCTTTCAGTCGGGGGAATTTCCCACCCGGCCAGAAGATAAAACTCGTCAGAAGCAAACAGAAAGGGGTATTTTATCCGGGCCAGACAATTTTTCTGCCAGCGTTCAACCTGCGCCAGAAGCCTGTCCGATTCCGACGAAGTAAACGGGCGCAAACCATTCCTGCGCCCGGTTATGCCTACGGGCACCACCGCCGCCGAGGACACCGCCGGCCACAGCGAAAGCAAATCGCGCAATGTTTGTTCCAGTTCCGGGCCGTCGTTAACACCCGGACAGAGTACCATCTGAACGTGCATTTTTATACCCGCCTCAGCCAGGTAACGCAGTTGTTCCATGATTCTGCCGGCCCGGCGGTTGCCCAGCATCCGTTCCCGCAGTTGCGGATTGGTGGTATGAACAGAGATGTACAGCGGGCTTAAACGCTGCCCGGCTATCCTCTGTAACTCCCGGTCATCCAGGTTGGTTAAAGTAATAAAATTACCGCTTAAGAAAGACAACCGGTAATCGTCATCTTTTATGTACAGGGTTTCACGCATGCCGGGCGGCATCTGGTCGACAAAACAAAAGGCACACTTGTTATGACAGCGAATGATCCGGTCAATACCGCCGGATGCAAAATCAACTCCCAAACGGTCTGCCATATCCTTTTCAATTTCCAGCAGCCATTCTTCCCCGTTTTTTTTTCTTACCGCCACGGCCAGCTCTTCGTCAGCTTCAAAAAAACGAAAATCAATAAAGTCCCGTACCGGGTTACCGTTAATCTGCAATATCTCATCACCGGGTTCCAGGCCAAGTCCGGCGGCAATGCCGCCGGGTTCGATCAGCTCAACCACAAGGCCGTACCTGGACAAAAACAGCACTCCCCCGCTCGTGTTCCCGCTTATTATCTAAAATTTTCCCTGCTAAGTCAAGAAAAAAAGAAATGGGGGTTGCCCATTAACATTCTTTAAAAATATTCTTAAAAAGGTGCGGCTGTGCAGCCAGGCGCTTACAAGCGGTTTCTGCGTTTAAAAGCGATACCCGTCAACTCGTTCCAGAAGCCGGAAAGTTTTTTGAGTGCCCCGGACCAGCTGCCGGTACTGATTACTAAAAACGCTCCCCCGCCGACTAAAGCCACTCCCACAATCCAGGCCAGCGCTCTCCAGGTGCCGGTATTCCTGGCCGTAACATCGGTAACAGGTGCTCCCGGCGAGCCGGTCACGCCAAGCACAGACGGAACGATACCGGCAAAAAGAGCTATCCCTTTTTCTGCTTCTTCCCTGGTGTTGGTATAGGTACCGGCTTCTATCAGCAGGGCGGTAGGAAGCAAGTCCTGATTATAGTTTCCTTTTCCAATGAATATTTCTTTAACTACCTTCGGCTGGGCGCTATTGGCCGCCGCCATCATTCTCTTGGCAAAGTCCATGTTGGCCGACATTCTCGGATTTTCCCGCCCGATCACCAGTCGCAGTCTGGCCACATCCTTCCCACTGATACTCGCCCGGTAATAGCTTGGGTCGGGTATTCCGTCACGATGTATATCAAAAACAGCTACCGGCTTGGCCTTGATCAGGTTTACCGCCGTACGGCGGGAACGATTGTAGGCATTGTTGTCGTGAGGATCATGGGGGGTCTGGTCGTAATTTACCTTTGTTCTTACTGCTCCCAGTTCATCAGCCATAGATTCTCCCACGTGGTAAATGCCCCCTTTGAATGGGATCGAGTCTGTCCCATCCGTGGGGACATATGATTCATCGGAGTGGGTGTGGTACATAGCAATACTGGCCGGCTGCCCGGCCGGTTTGCCGGCTGCCGCAATTGCTTGTTTGGTATAAAAGTTGCCGTATGATATAATTTCCGGGTCCATCCCCAGAAATTTAGCCGTTGCCCGGTTTTCGTCGACTTTTTCCACCCGGTAGTTTTTTCCTTCATCTGTGATCAACTGGTCGCCAACTGTTACCTTTCTAGCCATCATACTCAAAATGTTACCCTGCTCGTTTACTATAGTAGTATACTGTCCGACCAGGTGATCCGTTTCCTCGCTCCCGAACAACCCTTTCAAGCTTAAGGCCGGCCGGGAAAAGGGCGGGCTCAAAACATAAGCTAGAAAAGAGATACTAACCATTGCTAGAAATATTCCGATAATAATTTTTAATCTACTCTTTTTCATCATCCTCCACCCCCTCTTGATCAAGCTCAGGCTTCCTTAAACCTCTTAACAGTTCCGGTGGCCGGCCCTCAACATCCGGCCCCCCTCTTAACCTCTCCCGAATTTCGCCGATTACTTCAGCCAGGAGAACGGCCACGATCCCGGCCAGTATTACCGTATCAAGAATTCCGGCGCCGCCGATACTTACTACCGCCGCCGCCGGCGCCCGGTTATTAACCAACCACACATACTGGATAACGTCCACCAGCAAAACTCCTAAAACTGCTGCAACAAAAGCCGCCCGCCGCGAGCGGCCAAAAATATAAGCCGTAAGACCGCCAACCAATGGGTAAAGGTAGAGGGAATCTATATACTCAAAACGGCCGCCCGGCTCCGCCGTGCTCCCCCTCATTACAAGTGAACCTAAAGCATAGACGATGACGGCAGTAGCAACAGTAGCTGACAGGGCTCTGATCCATTCCTTTGTACTGCCTGCTTTTACTAGTAAATAAACGGCCAAACCGGCAGGCACCAGGCCGCCGCCGACGTTTATCGTTGTGTTAACCGGGGTAAAGGGAACCGGCAAATTAATAAAACTGCCGATAATAATAGCGGCAATTACAAGCAGCGCTCCCCGGTCCGAAAGGTACATGCGATCCAAAACTCTTTGCGCCAGACCGAGGTAGATCAATACTGATACAATGATTAAAATTATAATGCTGGCTGGAAATTGCTCCAATAACTTCAACCCCCTTTAAAAAACTCGTTAATTTTTAAAATACCCTTTTCTTAACAATTTATACAAAATAAAATAAGCGGTTTTCACCGCTCATATTCCACTTTTTACTTATCTTCCATCCTTACTCTTTTTTATTATTAAAAACTTCTCCAACCATCTCCCCAATGGTTATTTCTTTATTTTCTTCCTGGCTCCGGCTATAGGACTCATCCGTTCGAGCCTCTTGTATTTCCCTGTCCACCTCTTTAATCGAAAGCCGAATCCGTTTTTCTTCCGGGTTGACACTAAGTATTTTTACCTCAACCTCTTCTCCTTCACTAATCACCTCGTCAGGCTTTGCCACGTGATGATCAGCTAAATGAGAAATGTGGATCAATCCTTCTACCCCGGGCTCTAATTCAACAAAGGCACCAAACGGTGCCAGCCTGACCACCCTGGCCTTGATAATATTGCCAACCGGATATTTCTCTTTGACTGTATCCCAGGGGTTAGGAACCACTTGTTTCAAGCCCAGGGATATTTTCTCATTCTCGCGATCAATCCGCAAAACCATTACCTCTAACTCGTCTCCTGCTTCAACCACTTCGGAAGGATGATTGATCCGGTACCAGGACATTTCAGAGATATGTAAAAGACCATCTATCCCGCCGATATCTACAAAAGCGCCAAATTGGGTCAGACGGCGTACAACCCCTTTTACTACCTGCCCTTCCTGAAGAGTGGCAAGAACTTCCTGCCTGAGGCGGTTATATTCCTCCGTCAGCAGCACCTTGCGGGATAAGATAACCTTTTTCCGGTTACGGCTAATTTCTATTACTCTTGCTTTAATAGATTGCCCCACATATTTCGATAAATCCTCTACGTAGCCTCTTTCTACCAGAGAAGCAGGCAAAAATGCCCGCACTCCAACATCTACTACCAGGCCACCTTTTACTACTTCTCTTACTACTCCACAAGCCGTATCTTGGGCAGAAAAAGCATCCTCCAGCATTGTCCATGCTTTTTCTGCATCAGCCTTTTCCTTTGACAAAACCACTCTTCCTTCATTATCCTCAGTTTTTATAACACAAACTTCTATCTCATCCCCTACTTTAACTAAATCCTGAGGGGAAGTAATTTCATTAGCAGTAAGTTCCCTGAGCGGAACAACACCTTCGGACTTTGCCCCGACATCCACCAGAACTTCATCTTGTCCCACATGGACTACCGTACCTTTAACAATTTCTCCGTAGCGCAGAGCCTTAACTTCTACAGCATCATCCATATTTTCCTCTGGGACCCCTTCTTCAGAAACAACATCCTCTAACTTGCCCGGTTCGACTTCTGCAGTTACTTCTTCTGCAGTTACTTCTTCTGCAGCCACTTCCTCAGTTACTCCTTCTTCTCCTGTTGTAGCCACTCCTGTTTCGCTCATTT
Source organism: Deltaproteobacteria bacterium (assembly GCA_020062745.1). Lineage (GTDB taxonomy): Bacteria > Bacillota > Desulfotomaculia > Desulfotomaculales > JAGUVT01 > JAGUVT01. Next base: position 3,784 of record JAGUVT010000014.1, on the reverse strand, counting down.
CCTCATAATCTTTCATTCGCCTCTTTACCTCCTCTATAACCCAGTCAGGTGTGGAAGCACCTGCCGTTAGCCCTATTAATCCCGCTTCCCGAAACCAGACCGGGTCCAATTCGCCGACACTCTCTATCTGGTAAGTTGGAGTCCCCGTTTGAGCGCACAAACTGGTCAACTTCCCGGTATTGGCGCTTTGGCTTCCCCCAACTACCACCATCACATCTACCTGCCTGGCCAGGTCCAAAGCCGCCTGCTGACGTTCCATTGTAGCATGGCAAATAGTATTGCAAACCTTGACTTCGACCCCGGTCTTTTCTATCATGCGTACTACGGCTTCAAAATTATCCGGCGTTTGGGTGGTTTGAGCCACTACCCCGAACTTATGCGCCTCCGGGAGGTTTCTTACCTGTTCCGGAACTTCCACAACCACCGCCCTGCCATCAGTCCAACCCACTATCCCCTGTACTTCCGGATGATTTTTATCTCCCACAACAACGACCTGATAGCCTTCCTCAGTTAAATCCCTTGCTATTTCCTGCGCCCTGCCGACAAAGGGACAGGTTGCATCTAAAATATTTAATTTTTTCCCTTCTGCCAGGGCCAATATCTCCGGACCAACACCATGGGACCTGATGATAATTGATCCGCTGTCTACCTCGTCCAGATCCCTTGCTTCCTTTATCCCCCGGCTGGCTAAATATGATACCACCTGCGGATTATGGATTATCGGGCCAAGAGAATAAACCGGTCCCTCCTGCTCTTTTATTGCCGACCCGGCTATTTCCATGGCTCTTTTCACGCCAAAACAAAAACCGGCTTTAGCAGCTACCCTAACTTCCATTAGAATTCACCAAATAAATTATAATTTCCTTCTATTATAAAAATTTTAGGGCAAATTTAAAATTAATTTTTAATTTTGTCTTTTGATTCTTGTTCAATACCGGTTAACAACCCGGCAATTTCGCTCATAATCTGCCTGCTGACATCTTCCAGCCGGCTTTTGTCCGGCCGGGAACCCCCGCCGGCCGAAAAATAAAGAGGCTTACCGATAAAAACACGGACCTTTCCCAAAACACCCCTGCTCCCGCTTATTGCCACCGGTAAAACCGGGACATTGCTTTTCAACGCCAGCATGGCCGCGCCAAAATGAGGCTGGAGAAGCTCCTCCGTATGGCTTCTGGTTCCTTCCGGAAAAATCCCGACCACCTTGCCTTCCGCCAGATACTTCAAAGCCGTACGCACAGCCTTCCGGTCCATCCGGTTGCGATAGACCGGAAAAGCCCCCAGTTTCTTGATCGCGGTTCCGATCAAAGGAATTGCAAAAAGTTCGGACTTGGCCATAAAATAAACCGGGCGTTCGGTTAAACAACCTACAACCGGCGGATCCCAATAACTTGCATGATTCGCAGCCACTACCAGCCCGCCCGCAGCCGGAATATGCTCTTTTCCGTGCACCTCCCAGCGACGCATAAGAAAAAGGAGCATCCGGCAGGTTAATCTGACGAAACGGTAAAACATCACCCTGTCCCCTCACCGGAAACCGCATCGGTAATCAAATTTACCACCTGATCTATTGAAAGCAGCGAACTATCAATAACTTTAGCTCCTTCGGCCGGTTTGAGGGGATCAGTCGCCCGCTCACTATCAATCCGGTCCCTCTCCATGATTTCCTTAATTACCTGCTGCTGTTTCAGATTGTAGCCTTTCTCCAGTAAATCATTCAAGCGCCGCCTTGCTCTTTCTTCAGGAGAAGCGGTAAGAAAAAACTTGAACTCGGCCTGCGGAAGCACTGCCGTTCCAATATCACGCCCCTCCATAACCACTCCGCCGTTTGCCGCCATCGCTTGCTGTAAGGCGGCCAGATGTTTCCGAACCCCAGGCACCCTGGCCACCAGTGAAACATTATGATTGACTTCCTGAGCCCGAATGGCTTGCGTTACATCCATATTATCGAGCATTACCCTCAGTGCCCCATTGTGGCCGGCTTCTTGATCGATCCTCGACCGCCGGGCGAGATCCGTCAAAGCATCATAATCATTGCAGTCAATTCCTTCTTGTATGGCCTTCAAGGTTACGGCACGGTACATGGCGCCGGTATCTACATATAAAAAACCGAGTTTTTTAGCTACCGTCCGGGCTACCGTGCTTTTTCCTGATCCGGCCGGTCCGTCAATGGCTATATTTACCCTGCGAACCATTACCTTCCTCCCGATATGAGTTAGCGCTATGTCTTTCGACAAGGGCCGGGAGTATTCCTGCCCCGCCAGATTTATTATCTTTCCAGCAATAACTTTAATACGCCGGCAAAGCCGGGAAAAGATATATCGATACAGCCGGTATCCTGTACATAAGTCTCTCCTGCCGCGACCAGCCCGGCTATAACCAGGGCCATGGCAATACGGTGGTCGCCGTGGCTTTTACAGACTGCGCCCTTTAAAGAGCGTCTGCCCCGGATCTTCAGGCCGTCCGGAAGTTCCTCAAGATCAGCGCCAAGTTTACGCAGTTCTTCAGCAACAGTAGCAATACGGTTACTCTCTTTAACTTTTAATTCCGCAGCGTCACGGATCTCTGTAACCCCTTCGGCCGCCGCGGCAGCCACTGCCAGCACGGGTACCTCGTCAATGAGGGCGGGAATCAAGCCGCCGGCAACAGTCACCCCTTTAAGCCGGCTGAATCGCACCCGGATATCGGCCACCTGTTCGCCGTTCAGCTCACGCTGGTTTAACAGTTGCAGGTCGGCCCCCATCTCTTGCAAAACCGCCAGAATGCCGCTGCGGGTGGGATTAACACCAACGCCGGTAACGGTTATATCAGAACCCGGTACTGCGGCGGCAGCCACCAGGAAAAAGGCCGCCGAGGATATATCCCCCGGTACTACAACCCTGCGCCCTTTTAACACCGGCCTGCCTGTCAGCCGCACGCTGTTGGCGGATACTTCCACCCGGGCGCCAAAGTGCTCCAGCATCAACTCGGTATGATTGCGCGAACAGTATGGTTCGGTTACCACAGTTTCTCCGTCAGCAAAAAGCCCGGCTAAAAGTACTGCCGACTTTACCTGGGCGCTGGCCACTGGAGAGACAAAATCCAGCGCCTTCAACCTCCCTCCCCGGACGGCCAGCGGGGCCAGGCTTTCGTTTTGCCTGCCCATAATGCAGGCGCCCATTTGCTTAAGCGGCCCGGTGACCCGCGCCATCGGCCGCCGCCTTAAAGAAGCGTCGCCGGTAACAACGCTAAAAAACGGCTGTCCGGCCAAAATACCCAACAACAGCCGCATGGTGGTTCCCGAATTGGCGGCGTCCAGCACCTCCACGGGTTCCCGCAGGCCGTCCAGCCCCCGGCCGTGCACCGTCAGGGTTCCATCCGCCGGTCCGTCAATCTCAATCCCCAGCTTCCGGAAGCAGTCAACCGTCGCCAGGCAGTCCGCCCCGGCCAAAAAATTTTCAATCAGAGTATCGCCTTCCGCCAGCGCCCCCAGCATTACCGCCCGGTGCGAAACCGACTTGTCGCCGGGCACGGAAATCGTCCCGCTCAGCGGCCCGGCCGGTTTAATTGCTAAGTCCATATCGTTACCTGGTCAAAAAACCTTAACACTTATAGATTCAGTCAAGGCAGCCTGCCCGTGACCAGGGTTTCACTCCTTTTCCAATTAGACTTGCGTGCTCAAAAAACCCCGGCATTTTTCTCCATGACTATATTATAGCTTAACAGGCATGGTTAAACAATAGAGAGGTATGGCTTTAAGATTTGAGAGACATAATAATATAATTGAGGAATCTTAAAATTGGTATTA
>JAGUVT010000015.1 GCA_020062745.1 Deltaproteobacteria bacterium | reverse complement strand
GGCGCAGGGCGGTCAGCTTATTTTTGGCTTCGTGGATAGAGACCTGTGGCATGTTTTGCTCACCCTTCTTCAAATATCTTCCCCTTCATTATATCAGCAAATAGCTATTATGGCCATATGTTAGAGTAAATTTTTATGCATTGATGTTCCTTTTCTTTATAACAATCATTCGACTATCTCATAGGCAATCATCAAATCAAGGAAGACACGGTGTACATCGACGGCATCGTGGATTGCCGCCAGGATTATGTCTGGCTGCTCTAAGCCGTGTAGATCAATACATCTGCTTGTAATAAGCGGTAGCAGTCTGAATCCCTGCCCGGGTAAATTACCGCTACATTGCAATGAATTTCTCAACCCCGGCTACTTCATAAAGGTAGATTTCTTCTGCCGCAGCCTGTATATACTGTCCGAATTTCTCCTTCTTCAAATTTCCTGCGCCTCAATAATGCCTTAAACCTGCTGTACATACATAAACTGCCATATAACCTTCGCTATAGGAAGCACTGTTTATAGTAAACCCGGCCTTTTCGAGCAAACCTTCCATAATCCAGCCAAGCGTCGTATACTCATCCCGAATATGTGTTTGTATATCACGTTCCAAAATCAAGAATTGTCTGGTTGGAAGTGAGGCACAGGCAATTGATAATGCTTCCAATTTCCTCTTTGACGTTCCGCAACTTTTGCATGCGGGAGTCGTAGGCCCGCACTTCCGCAGCATCCGCATAATCGGCGCCGATCTGGCGCATTTCATTATACTGCCATTTGAGGTCCGTATTCATGTTCTTCCTCCCGATTCTGGTAGAAGTTAACTCATTCTATCTTTTACCAAGAACTCCCGTCAATAAAAGTTTTGATTGACAAAAACAAAATTGTATCATAATATTAATACAATGATATGGGTGGGGTTCTTATTTTGAAGCTTTTTGTCAATCCCTACACGGGCATACCGCTTTACATCCAGATTGCGGAACAAATTAAAAAAGCCGTGATTACCGGCGTGATCAAAGAAGGAGAACAACTGCCGCCGGTCAGGCGGCTTGCCGTAGAACTCCTGATCAACCCCAACACCATCGTCAGGGCCTATCAGGAACTGGAGAAGGAAGGCATCATCACCACCAAAAAGGGGAGCGGCACTTTTATCGCCCCAGCGGCTAAAAAACTAAGAAAAGGGCAAAAAGAGGAAGAGATTAAAAGAAAAATCCGGGAACTGCTGGCCGAGGCGCGGTTTTTGGAGATAGACAAGGACGATCTAAAGAAAATGATTTTGCTCGAACTGGAAGAAAAAATGTAGTCAAGCATGACGGCCTTCAAATCCAAATGCTTAAATCGCGAGGGATAAGTAATGACCAAAGCAGTTCATTTTAAAAAAGCCGCCAGGCGGTACCGCTCCGGCTGGACTCTGGGACCGCTGGACCTCCAAATTGAAGAAGGGGAAATCTTCGGCTTTTTAGGGCCCAACGGGGCGGGTAAAACCACAACCGTCAAGCTGCTCCTGGGGCTCATCAGGCCTTCTTCCGGAGAGGTTGAAATACTCGGCGAAAATCCCGCCTACAGCACGGCTGTAAAACAAAAGGTGGGCTATGTCTCCGAAGACAATATCCTTTATCCTTTCCTGACTCCGGCCCAACTGATCGATGTGGTGAAACCTTACTATCCCTCCTGGAACGACGGGTTTGTCAGCAGATCCATGGAAAGGTTCGGCATCCCCTTAAAACAGAAGATCGCCACCTTTTCCGCCGGGATGAAGCAGGAACTGGAGATCATCCTGGCCCTGGCCCCCCGCCCGGCCCTGTTAGTTTTAGACGATCCCACCAGCCGGCTCGATCCCCTCCGGCAGCAGCAGTTTTTGAGCCTGCTGCTGGAGAATAAGGAAGAAGAGCAGACTATTTTTCTTTCCTCGCACCGGCTGCACGAGGTGGAACGGATTGCCGACCGGGTGGGCATAATCAAGGACGGCAAACTTTTAGCCGTCAAGTCCCTGGATGAGATCAAGACCCGGCAGAAAAAAATCCGGGTGGTTTTTCAAAAAGCGCCGCCGGAGGATCTGGCTTCGCTTACCGGGGTGGCCGACGTGGAGCGAGAAAAAGACAGCTTTATCCTGACGGTTGACGGAAACCTGGAAGGAGTCCTGGCGGAGCTGAACAAACACCCGCTTTTTGCCCTGGAGGTCGTCGACCAGAACCTGGAACAGATCTTTTTCCAGTACTTTGAAGAAGGGGGAAACAGGGATGTTTAAAAAAGAGTGGCTGGAAATCAGAGGAAAGCTGATCTGGAGTCTGGTTATCTTCTCCGTTCTGGCGGCCGGCATCCCTTTGCTCCATCCCCTGCTGACTTCCCTGCCATTCGTTCCCCTTGATTCCGGCGCTTTAAACCAGGTACCTGCCGGAATGAGGGAAACATTGCTCAATGAAATGGAGAGAATGCGCCAGGATTACGATTTCTACCTGTGGTCGCAGTGGGCCGGCAAAAACCTCACCCAGGCCGGAGGCATTCTGGCCGTTATCCTGGGGATGGGCGTGGTCGCCGGCGAATACAAACAGAAAACCGCCTTTTTCCTGCTGGCCCGGCCGATCAGCAGGGCGAGGATCCTGGGAAGCAAGTTTGCCTCCGGGATCACCTGCCTGGCAATTGTCATTTTTGCTTCCACCCTGGTCATGCTTTTTGCCGCCCGGCTGACCGGCGGGCACTTTTCCTGGGGCGTCCAGATAGCCCTCGCCGCACCGCCGTTTTTCGGCGCCGTGCTCATTTTCGCCCTCACCGCCTTCTTTTCGTCCCTCTCGCCGGGCGCGCTGCCGGCAGCCGTCGGGAGTTTAATAACAACCGCTTGTTCCGTGCTTTCTCCTTACTTCATAAAAAGCAACACCTTAAACATTCTTTACCACATGGCCGGCGTCCGGCTTTTAGAAGAGGGAATCTTCCCCGTTCCTTTTGCTCTTGCCGCCGCCCTTCTGGCAGCGGGGTTCTTTCTCCTGGCGCTTTTGTTCTTTTCCCGCCGGGAGGTTCTTTGAGGCGATTCTTCGACCCGCCGGCGGACAATTATTCAAGGAGGCAGTCAGTATGCTGTTGACCACGCTGGACATCAACAAAGAATACGAGGTTCTGGGGCTGGTGCAGGGTTCCAGCATCAAGGCGGTGCACCTGGGGAGGGATGTTCTCGCCTTTTTGAAAAGGCTCATCGGCGGGGAGGTGGGAACTTACGGAAAAATGATCGATGAAGCACGCCGGGAGGGGCTGGAAAGGATGATTGCCGAAGCTGAGAAGCTGGGCGCCAACGCCGTTATAGGGGTCAGGTTTTCTACCTCCACGGTGACCACCGGCGCCGCCGAGATCCTGGCCTACGGCACAGCAGTAAAGATTTAAGAAGAGCGACGTATTTTTCAAGGAGAGTCAGACATAAATTTAACCGCAAAAAAATATTTTTAACAAGGAGTTTTATCTTCATTGTCGAATAAAATTTTATCTGACTCATTGTAAAAATGTGGAGGTGTTCAAGATCAAAAAGCGTTTGTTGTTTTTTGCAGCATTGATCCCCCTTGCACTCGCCCTTATTCTGGCCGGTTGCGGGAAAAGCGGTCAGCAGGCGGAAAACCAGCAACCCGCCGCAGGAAAAGACAGCGGGCAGGTTAAAGAAGAGTCGGCAGCAGACCTGTTCGCCAAAGGCAAGCAGGCAGCGGGGATGTCTTACGAGTACACCCTGACCGCCGGCTCCGAAGTGATGAAAGGCAAGGTCTGGACACAGGGCAAGCAGGTCAAAACCGAGGCGACCGTCGAAGGACAGCGGATGGTCAGCTATATTGACGGGGACACCAACACCGTCATCACCTACTATCCCGACCAAAACAAAGCCGTCAAGCTTTCCACCGGAAAGCAGCCGGAAACCGCTTCGACGCCCGGCGAATACACCAGCGAAGTTGATCCGGGCAAAGCAAAAATTCTGGAGACTGTCGTCTATGAAGGTGTGAAGTGCAAGCTAGTGGCGGTTTACGGAGCAGACAACAAGGAAGAGACGCGCATGTGGGTGCGCGAGGATTACGGCCTGCCCGTGCGGGTAGAGACAACCTCCGCCGCCGGCGTCAAAACAGTGATGGAATATAAGAACCTGCAGGTAGGCCCGTTGCCGGCAGACACCTTTAATCTGCCGCCGGGGGTAGAGGTGACCGATATGGGCAAGATGATGGACCAGCTTCCCTCAGGGTACCCGGGGACCGGAAAACAGCCATAACAGGCAAGGCGTTTTCTCAGGGAAGGCGCGCCGGCCGTGTCATTATCAGGCAATCAACGCCGCAACCCCTGCCGCCAGTTCCCTTTCCACCTCCGGGCAAGCAGGAGTCAACCGCAGGCCAGGGCATACCATACCCTGGCCTGTGCCTGTAATTAAAAGGCCATGTTCTCCCACCTTGTTTCGGCAGGGGATGAAAATGCCGTTTATATCCCCGCTACAGCTTCCTCTCCACCAGCTCACCGTACAGTTCCGGCCTCCTGCCTTCCAGATAAAAGCTGTAGCGCATGGAACCGGACTCTTTCCGCCGGATCGTGTTGATCAGGTCCGGATCGAGGTCGGCCACCAGCAAATCCTCCCGGCCGTGAAAAGACTCCGCCACCACGTTGCCCTTGGGGTCGACCACCAGCGCCCCTCCGCAGAAACTGTTGCCCTCCCCGTCATCCCCGACCAGGTTGCAGGCCGCCACGTATACCGCATTATCGTAGGCCCGGGCTGACAGGTACTTCAGCCAGATGCCCCTCCTGTCCCCCACCATCACGGGCGAAGCGTGGGGAGCAAAGATAATTTCAGCATTCTTTAAAGAGTAAACGGTAGTCACTTCAGGAAAATGCAGATCCCAGCAGATCTGGATGCCGAAATTAGCTTTAGCGGTGGTAAAAACGGTGAAACTGTCTCCCGCCGCAAAGTAAGGCTGCTCGCTCTTGCCAAGGTGGGTTTTCCTGTACTTTTGCAATGTGCCGTCGGGAAAGGCAACCAGTTGAGTGATGAAAGGCTTCCCGGCACCGGATTTCTCCGCCATCCCGGCCAGGATAACCATGCCGGTTTCCTTTGCCAGGCCGCCGACAACCAGTGAACTTTCGCCGGGAATCGCCTCGGCGGTCAAATGCGCCTTCGCACAGCTATACCCCTGTATGCACAATTCGGGAAAACAGATAACGTCCGCCTTCCGGGCGGCAGCCCTGCCGGCAAACAGGGCGATCTTTTCAACATTCTCTTTCATCCGGCCGGTTTTGGACTGAACCTGGGCTAGGGCGATGCGTATCTTTTTCATCCTTCACACCTGAAAAAATTTTTGATTCGGCAAAAGTCTTTACGATTCAAGAAATATCATAACCGATATTCACGCCGATGGCCAGACCTACCATAATATAACAAAAAACAACGGATAGTTTATATTTTTATTGACTAAATATATTATTGGTTTTAAAATATAACTATATTGTATAAAAAACTATAAATTTGTCGGATTATGAAAAATTGCAGACCAGGTCTATGACAGGAGGAAGGAAAATGGCGAAAAAAGAGGTCTCAAACATTTCAGGAGTACTGGTAAAGAAAGAAAAGGAGATATTGGACGCCTGGATAAAGGCGCAAGCGGACCTCCCGGCCTTCCAAAAAGGGTTGATTACAGCAAAACAACTGGAGGAGGAGTCGAGCCGGTTCTTAAAACTTCTAGTTAAGGCTGTAGCAGGTGGAAACTTGGAGGACATAACCGCGCCGGAGTACGATGAGATCAACAAGTCTCTGGCTGACCTCTCCACATCCAGGGCGTCCATTGGTTTTTCGCCGTCAGAAACGACGAACTTCATACTCTCGCTCAGACAAATCTTTATCAGGATCCTACAGAAGGAATTCGATGACCGGTTGGACACGCTTGTCAATGCGGGACTTGTATTCGCCGATCTCCTCGACAAGCTGGCCATCGTCACATTTGAAGCCTATGTGAAGGGAAGAGAAGAAGTCATCAGGGAGCAGCAGAAATCTATGCTGGAACTCTCGACTCCCGTGATTCAGGTCTGGGACGAGATCCTGATCTTACCACTCATCGGGAGCGTTGACAGCGCCAGGGCCAAGCAGATCATGGAGAGCCTCCTTGAGAGCATTGTGACCACCAAGTCTTCCATGGTTATTATAGACATCACCGGTGTGCCTGCTGTGGACACCGAGGTGGCAAGCAGGCTCCTGCGAACCATGCAGGCAGCCAGGCTTATGGGCGCAGAAAGTATTCTAACCGGTTTGAGCCCCCAGATTTCTCAAACCATCGTCCACCTCGGGGTTGACCTGTCGGGGTTTGTTACCAGGGCAAGTCTCCGGGACGGACTGGAGCTGGCCTTCAGAAAGTTGAAGCTTAAAGTAACGAAGGCGGAGGGATAAGTAAATGGAGAGGGTACCGATATTAAAGATGGGTGATACCCTCATCCTCACCCTTCAGGTGGAACTTCACGATGAGATGGCGTTCCGGCTTCAGGAGGATATTTTAAAGAAAATTTATGAAACCAGGGCGCGGGGTTTGGTGATAGATGTGAGCGCTGTAAATCTGGTTGACAGCTTTATGGGAAGAATGATCTCCGACACGGCCGTCATGGCCAGAACCATGGGTGTTGAAAGCGTGCTGGTGGGCGTTCAACCAGATATAGCCATTACCTTGCAGGAGATGGGGCTGGAACTCAAAGGTGTCCATACCGCCCTCAACTTGGAAAAGGGTCTGGAATTGCTGCAGAACATGGGTGAGGTGGGTCATGAAGGAGGTTAAAGAAACCAGCATAAAAAGCAGCGAGGATGTTATCCTTGCCCGTCAGGTTGCCAGGGAAATGGCCAAAAAGCTTGGTTTCGGCCTGGCGGACCAGACCCGCATCACCACGGCTGTCTCAGAACTCAGCCGCAACATCTACCTGTATGCCGGAACGGGAAGGGTGGTTATTAAAGCTGTGTCAGGAGATTCCGGAAAAGGGATGGAGATTGTGGCAGAGGACAATGGTCCCGGCATTCCGGACATCGAAATGGTTATGCAGGACGGCTACAGCACAAGCAAGGGTTTGGGTCAGGGCCTTCCGGGAACAAAGCGCCTTGTGGACGAGTTCGAGATAAAGAGCAAGGTGGGGGCGGGAACTATAGTGACCATCAAAAAATGGCTGAGATAAAGAAGATTAAGAACAGGGAAATTATACTAAAAATAGAAGAGGAATACCATGTGGGCGTGGCCCGGCGGGCAGCAGCAGAGCACGCCCGTCTGATGGGATTCGAAGAGGTGAGGACAACTCTCATCATTACCGCCGTTTCAGAACTGGCCAGGAATATCCTTGCCCACGCCGGCAAGGGCACGGTGACATTCAGGGGAATTTCTACGGGAGAAAAAAGAGGGCTGGAGATTATTTTTGCCGACCGGGGACCGGGTTTGGAGGACACTGCCCGGGTTTTCAGAGATGGATATTCCACCAAAGACTCATTGGGAATAGGACTGTCGGGAGCAAAGAGGATGATGGACGAACTGGAGATAGAATCTGAGCCGGGAAAAGGAACGACGATACGGGTAAGAAAATGGCTGTGAGGTTGTTATGCGGTTTGGCGTGATTAATGAAGCGTTAAAAGGGCAGACAGTCTGTGGGGATGCCTATTTTATCAAGGAATTTGAGAACAAAGTACTGATTGCCGTGATAGACGGCCTGGGTCATGGAAGTGATGCCGCCGTTGCCGCAAACAGAGCTGTGGAGTACCTGGAAAGCCACTATGAGAAAAGTCTTACGGAAATTATCAAGGGCTGCCATGAGGAGTTGAAAAAAACCAGGGGTGCAGCTATAGGACTGGCGCTGATTGATCTGGACCGTTCCGTATTGAGGTATGCCGGCGTTGGGAATATCGAGGCGAGAGTAAGGAGCCGGACGACAATCAGGCCGGTTTCCGTAAACGGTATCTTAGGCTATAACCTCCGCAAGGTAAAGGAGGAAGAATTCCCTTACAACCCGGGAGATCTCATTATTCTCCACTCGGACGGCATATCCGGAAAGTTTGATTTCAACCTTTTTCCACCGGAGTTTCTGGGGCAGCATCCTCAGACCATTGCTGAGAGAATTGCCGCCGAGTTCTGCAGAGAAAGGGATGACTTCACCATTGTAGTGGCCCGGCAAGACAAAATGGAGAACTAAAATGATCGATCATCAAAGACGTGAAGAGTATGCGGCCGCATTGCTCCAGTGCTTGAAGGAAAACCGGGAAGAATGCCTCTACACGCTTTATGAACTGAGCAAGTCGTTCATGGGTGAAGGGTTAGGCCCCGGGGACATCCTGGTCCTGCACATCGAGTCGTTGGAGAAGATATTAGCTGAGGATTCTTTACTCTCACAGCCGGCGGCAGTCTTCCGGACATTCAGAGCTTTCCTGGAGGTTATATCACCTTATGAGATAGCCTTTGGGCATTACGTCGAACTAAAGAGGTTAAGCTTTTTGCAGGAAGTAGGCATGAGACTAATTTCTTTTCTCGACATGGATTCCTTATACCGGTACATTGTTGATAAGACCGCCGAGTTGCTAAAAATGGAGGAAGGATATTTATTCCTGAAAAACAATGCAACGGGTGAGTTGGAGTTGGTGGTTGCCAGATCCATACAGGCAAAGAACTTGGAGAAAGACGCAGGGGAAAACTTTCCTGTTCGCATTCCCTTGAAGATAGACAAGGTGCTGGCAGGAGAAGTCAGGCTTGGCGGCAGAAAGGATTTTACTCCGGATGAAGTAGAGAAACGGATGATTTCTATTCTAACCAACCAGTTCGCCCTGGCGCTTGAAAGGTTAAAGCTGTATAAGCTCATGGAGGAACAGTCTACAACGGACGGGTTGACTGGAGTCTTTAACAGGCGGCATTTCTATGAAATACTGGCAAAAGAAACTCAGCGGGCCAGGAGATACCGGCAGAGGCTCTCTCTTATGATAATGGATATAGACAATCTGAAAGAAATAAACGATTGTTACGGACATCTTGTTGGAGATGCAATTATCAAAAATATAACCGGGATTCTCAAAGATATTGTCCGGGAAACGGATGTAGTGGCCAGATACGGAGGCGATGAGTTCGTCATCCTCATGCCGGATACCGATAAGAAACAGGCCGTTAACGCGGCTGTTCGCGTACTGGATGAAATCAGAGGTCACACGTTTGAAGTGGACGCAGTTCGTTTAAGGGTAACGCTGAGTGCAGGGGTTGCTGGTTATTCTGTGAAAGATATGGGCGAATCAGACCTGGTAAAAAAGGCGGACGAAGCTTTATACCGGGCCAAGGGGGAAGGTAAAGATAGAGTTTGCTTATATGAATGTGCCTTGTACCCGGTTTGATGGACACACAGAACTGAAGTAAAATATAATTCAGCAGGAGGTGTCCATCATGGCAATAACAGGTAAACGGTACGACAAAGATTTTAAACTTGGCGCTGTTAAAATGGTACTGGAAAAAGGACGGAAAACAAGCAGTGTAGCAACCGATCTTGGTATCAGTTATGATACCCTCCTACGATGGATCAAAGAGTTTTCAGCCGACCCGGTGAACTCTTTCCGGGGCAGTGGCCGCCTGAGACCGGACGAAGAAGAAATTCGCCGGTTGAAACGTGAAAACCAGGACTTGCGTGAGGAGAATGCCATTCTAAAAAAGGCGGCGGCCATCTTTGCAAACCCCCGAAAGCCGGAAATTATATGGAGTGCGCCGGATACATGCTGATGTTAAAGATCAATTCGGATGCGGGAAAAACCGTGTGCACCGCCTCATGAAGGCAAATGGTATTCAGTCGGTGAAGCCCCAGGAAGTATAAAGCCACTACAAATTCCAAGCACAACTTCCCAGTGGCGGAAAATCTTTTGAACCAGAACTTTAAGGTTGCCGCCCCCAATACTGTGTGGGTAAGCGACATCAGCTACATCCCGACCAATGAGGGCCGGCTTTCATCTGGCAAGCATTGTTGACCTTTATAGCAAAGATGTAGTTGGCATGGCTATGAACAGTATTATGCCTAAAGAGCTTGTAATCCAGGCTTTAAAGCAGGCGATCGGCCGTGAGCGCCCATCCAAAGGGTTAATCCATCATTTTCGACCGGGGGGTTCAATATGCCAGTTATGCCTATCAAGACCTGCTTCGTGAGAACGGTTTTATACAGAGCATGAGCCGTAAAGGGAATTGTTATGACAATGCCCCTGCGGAGAGCTTTTTCAGTACCTTGAAAAATGAGCTTATTCACTTGCGCCGCTTCAAAACACGGGATGAAGCCAAACAGGCCATTTTTGATTACATTGAAGTATATTACAACCGGCAGCGTCGTCACTGGAAGCCTGGGATACATGACGCCTTGGGAATTCAAGTGTCAATACTTGCAAAAAGTAATGGCAAAGGTTGCATAAACAGGAGTAAGGCGGACAAATTTACCTGTATTAAGGGTATGATTAACCTTCTTTGATGGTTATCTATGGTCAAAATGTAATATTATAACTGGGATGTGCTATTCGCACTAAAGCACTTAAGGTTAGCTCTGATTATTCGTTGATACCGGATGCCGGAGCCTTAAGCTTGACCCCCTTTTTCTAAAGGTTACGCCTTACCACTTGGCTTAGACATGGCCGGCAACCGCGTCAGCGGCTTGGCCTTGACCGCCGTGGTAAAATAACTTGTCCGGGGCGGGCGTGATAATCAATGATACCGTCTACCGTCACCCTCGCCCGCCCCCTGGATTCGATATCCTACGGCGAGTCAAGGCTTGCCGGTCATGTCGTGTGAGTTGGAGTAACAAGGTGACTATTATGTAATTTCATGAGATTCTGTGAGAATCAAAGCATCATGCAGTTTAGTGTGCTATTTTATCGGGGACAGCTCAATGAGGTGGCTTTATGGATGAGCAGCTAAGTCTCGACTACGAAAAAAATCTCGCGCTTTACCTGGATACAGGCCGGGAGACATATCTCTATCAGATCTCCGGGTTCGGCAAGGAACTGATGAAGCAGGGGACAGGTCCTGAATCGATTGTTGAAATGCACCTCAATGCCATAAAGAAAATCAATAAAGATAAAAAAGTATATCCAAAGAAAGCTATTGATGAGTCCTTCACCTTTCTTATGGAAGGAATCATGAGCTATGGGACGGCGTACAGGGAATATCTAAATTCCATGACGGACGGCTACCTGGCCGAGATCAAGGATCTGAACATCAGATTGAGTCAAAGACTGACCGAGATGACCGTCCTGCATGAGACCGTCAAGATGACCGGTTCCTCCCTTGACCTGGATGAAGTGCTTTCGTTGATTTTCAAGAGCGCTGTCGAGACCCTCAAGGCAGAAGACGGTTCCCTGATGCTTTTCAACCCTGAAGAGAAAGTCTTGACTATAAAGAAGGCGCACGGTTTAAACGAAGATGTTATCAGAAAAACCAGGATTGAAATAGGGGAAGGTATTGCCGGAACAGTGGCCCTGAGCGGCAAACCTATGGTTATTTGCGGAAAGGCGGACAATCCACTGGTTAAAATTAAAGGCAGAAATAAGTATGAAGGGGTAAATTCCATCTGCGCCCCTCTGAAAACCAGGAAGGGCACCATCGGTGTGATCAACCTCAACCGGAAAAAAGATTCCGAGCCTTTTGCGGAAGATGACTTAAATCTCCTTTCCACCATGGCCCACGAGGCGGCGTCTGCCATTGAAAACGCCAGCCTGTACCGGAACCTGCATGAAAGCTATCTCAGCACCATCCGGGCACTGGTATCCGCTCTGGGGATAAAAGATCCTTATACGAAAGGCCATTCCGACGCCGTGGCAAAACATGCGGTAGCCATAGCCAGAAGGCTGGGCCTATCCCCTAAAGAAATAGAAGGTATCGAAGTGGCGGCTGTCCTCCACGATATCGGGAAGATCGGTATCCGTGAGGCTATTCTCAATAAGCCCGGGAGGCTGGATGAGGAGGAGTTGAGGAAGGTAAAAAAGCACCCTGAATTAAGCTTGAAAATCTTAAACGGCATTAACTTTCCCTGGAAGGTCAAACCCCTCATCTATGCCCACCATGAAAGATATGACGGAAAAGGTTACCCCGCCGGGTTGAAAGGGGAGGAGATTCCGTTGGGAGCGAGGATTATTGCCGTGGCGGACCTTTACGACGCGATGACCTCCGATCGCGCCTACAGGAAGGCTTTGAGCAAAGAAGTGGTCGTCGAGGAATTGAAAAGAGTTGCCGGAACTCAGCTCGACCCTGAAATCGTGAAGGTTTTCATGGAGGTGCTGGCCTCAGGCGAAGCAGGAGAAAATAGAGGAAATTGATAGTTTATATAGAAAAGTAATAAGGACTGCGTTTGTTTAAAATTTTTGAGAGGATGAGTAAAGTGGAAAACGAAAAATTTCAAGATGCAGTCTTAAAAAAACTGGATTTAATAACAGACCGGCTGGATGCGGTGGAAAAGGGCCAACAAGCACTGGAGAAAGGCCAGTTGAAGATTGAAATCCGCCTGGAAAACGAGGTTATTGAAAAGATCAAGGTGCTTTTTGACGGCTGGCAAGCTCATGAAGATAAGCTTGCGCGGATTATCGACACACTGGATGACATTTCAACTGATGTACGCTATCTGGTGGCAAGGGTTGTCAAACTGGAAAAGCTGGCCAAATATTAATATTATTAATATTCATCCCTTTCCAACCTTCGGATCTCTACTCAAGTCTCCCTTCCTTCTTTATCATAAATAATCTCGACACTATTTAGAAAGTTTCTCAGGCCATATATAGAAGAGCGTTGACCACAGCAGCGGCGACGGTGCTCCCGCCTTTTGTGCCAGGCACGGTAATGTGCGGCACGGGCATACCCATCAGCATCTCTTTGCTTTCGGCGGCCCCCACAAAACCCACCGGTGTGCCCACCACCAGCGCCGGGGAAACTTCCCCCCGCCTGATTAATTCACAAAGAACAAAAAGAGCGGTGGGAGCATTGCCGACGGCCACGATACCGCCATCCATTTCCGGCACCGCCAGACGCATGGCGGCCATGGCGCGGGTGATCCCCTGCGCCCGGGCTTCCGCCACCACCCGGGGATCCCTGATGTAACAGTTGACCTTGATCCCGAAGGCTTCCAGACGGCCGGGGTTTAAGCCCGTCTTCAGCATGTTGACATCGGTGATTACCGGCCGCCCCGCCCGAACAGCGGCCAGTCCGGCAGTCGCCGCGCCGGGGCTGATGCGCACCAGGCCGCCGTATGAAAGGTCCCCGGTGGTGTGAATCACTCTTTTAACAATCTGCCGTTCTTCTACCGGCAGCCTGTTCAACTCCGGCAGGTTCTCTTCGATTATGGCCATACTGCGCTCCTCAATAGCGCAGGGGTCGTTCATAAAGTTCATCTGTTGCACCTCCCAGATATACTGTCATAATGACAAAATGAGTACCTCTGATAACCATACTATATGGTCACCATATGAGGAAGTCAACTGGTTTCCTGGAAAAACCGGTCAAACCGTTGCTCTAACCCGGCAAGGTTTTTCTCCTTATCCTTCCAGTGTACAACTGCATGAATCAGCGCCACTTTTTTATTCATTTGCCATATATTCTCCGTTCATATTTTCTCTGCACAAATAAGATACTTATTTTAAAAATGGAGACTCTCCTTAACAATGCGTTTACGACAGGGCGTTTTCTTTCTTTAAGACCACCAGTGCTTTCTTTTCTTGAGCAGCAGGTAAAGGAAGAAGGGGGCGCCGATTAAGGAAGTAATGATTCCCACCGGGATTTCGGTTGGCGCAATGATGGTGCGGGCCAGAGTATCGGAAACCAGCAGCAGCGCCGCCCCCATCAGGCAGGAACAGGGGATCAAAAACCGGTTGTCGCTGCCGATGAGCATACGGCAGATATGCGGCGATACCAGGCCGATAAATCCGATCACGCCGGTAAAAGCCACGGTGGCCGAGGCGGCGAGAGCGGATACGGTCAGGCAAATCAGGCGCAGCCGGTTTACGTTGACCCCAAGGTTTACGGCCACTTCCTCTCCGGCGGAGAGGGCGTTCATGTCCCAGGCGTAGCACAGCAAAACAACCGTGCAGGCCAGCACCAGGGGACCTAGAAATCCGACCTGCTGCCAGGTGGCCCCCCACATGCCCCCCATCAGCCAGATCACCAGTTCCTTCAAGGCCTCATTGTTGGAAAAGTATTTCAGCGCCGAAACGCCGGCGGAAAAGAGGTAGCCGAGAGCCACGCCGGCCAGAATGAGCGTCTCGGGCGCCGTCCCTTTCAGGCGGGCGATGCCGTACACCAGCAGCATGGTCAAAAAGCCGAAGATAAAGGCGTTGAACGCGATTAAATAAGTACCGGCCACCTTGAAGTAAGGTCCCAGCAAACTCGTGCCCAGGACGATGGCCAGGGCGGCGCCGAAGGAGGCGCCTCCGGACATGCCCAGGGTGTAGGGGCTGACCAGGGGGTTGCGCAGGATGCCCTGCATCACCGCCCCGGCCCCGGCCAGGCTGATCCCGGTAATTAAAGCCAGCAAAATGCGCGGCAGGCGCAGCTGCAGGACCACTGTTTCAGCCAGAGTACTGGCAGAACCCTGGTAGAAAGGCGCCATGCGGGAGGCGATCACCCGGAAAACGTCGCCGACGCTGACCGACGCCGCCCCGACCACAGTAGCCAGCAGCGCTACTAAAACCAGGAACAAAACCAGGGCGCCCAGCAAGAATACTTTTCTGGCCGCATGGTGCGAATATATTTCTCCGATCTCCGCCGGACCGCCGCCAGTTCCGGTATAATCCACTTTCACTCCGGATATACCCATATCCCGCGCAACTCCTCATGACAGATAAATTAAACTTGTAAATTAATGCCCTCCCGGGTAGACCCAGGCGCCGCCGGTTTCCAGGCCGTGGAAGCGGGAGAGAAATTCCTTATGCACAGCTTCGGGATCCATATCGGCAAAGAGCCGCGGATAAAGCCATTTGGCAAAATAGGCGACACCCACCGGCGCGCGCGGGCCGGTGTAAATCTCGCTGGAGATGACGTATACCCGCCCATCTTTGATGGCCTTGATTTGCCGCCACCCGGTGCGGGATATGATCTGCTCCCGCAGCTTTCTCATATCTTCGTCAGATGTGCCGTAGCCGGAAGCAACGTTATGGCTGCCGGCAGCCTTGATGATCACCCGGGGATCCTTGCCCACCACCCATTCCGGGCTTACTTTCGGAAAAGGAACGGCTTCCGCGGCAGCGATATTTCTGCCGCCGGCCATGTCGATCATCTCGGCCCCGCCGGAGCCGGCCGCGTTGCTGCTGTAGTCGGTATAGCCTTCCAGGTAAACCGGGATCTTTTCTTCGGGTTTGAGATCTTTTGTCCGGTCCGCGATTTGCTTTAAACATTTTTCAAACAAGGCTTCATATTCACCAGCTTCTTTCTCCCTACCCAGGATCATGCCCAGGGTCTTAACATCCTTGCTCATGGCGCCCAGTTTATAACAGTCGAGATAAACCAGTGGTATGCCGGCCGCCTCGATTTGTTGGGCCAGCTCGGATTTGAGGAACTTGCCGTAGCCGAAGACCACGTCCGGCTTGAGTTCCAGGATCTTTTCCACGCCGGGAGTGAAGGCATGGCCCACTTTTGCCTTATCCTTTAGCAGCGGCGGAAAATCAGCGGTATCCGCCACGCCGACAATTTTATCCGCCGCCCCCAGGGCGCAGATTACTTCCGAAACGTCGCTGTTTACAGAAACGATCCGCTGCGGCGGGCAGGGCACATCCACCGTCCGGCCCAGGGAATCGGTGATGGTAACCTTCCCTTTGCCAAGAGAGGTAGATTGCTGTTTCTGTGCGCAACCGGCAGATATAAGAACGAGAAAGATGAGATTAAGAAAAATTACTAAACCCACATATTCCCTTATAACAAACTTTCTCCCATTCCTCATACACAAAAACCCCTTTCATGAACTTTTTCACCCAAAACAAAAATCAAACTGCCCGTTACCCGGAAGCCACTCGCTTTAAGCATATTTTACCTCCTTTTTCGTATTTTCCGGAATACAGGAACCAGCCGCCCGCGATGGAGCCGGCCCGACCGCCACGGGCCTTAAGGGCAGGACGTAAGGGCCAAGCGCGCTGTCCGCGATAGAGGCCTCCACCCCGTAGACGGCGCTGACATTCTCCGCCGTCAGTACGTCCCCTGGCCGGCCGGCGGCAAAGATCAGCCCCTCTTTGAGCATGACCATCCGGTCCGAGAAGCGGGCGGCCAGGTTCAAGTCGTGCAGCACCATGACCACCTGGCGCTTCTGCTGACCGGCCAGTTCTCTGACCAATTCCAGCACTTCCAGCTGGTGCCTGATGTCCAGGCTGCTGGTCGGCTCGTCGAAGAGGAAAACCTGCGGCTCCTGGGCCAGAGCCCGGGCGATGAAGACTTTTTGCTTCTGGCCGCCGCTTAACTGGTCCATTTGCCGTTGGGCCATTTCAACAAGGCCCATGAATTGCATCACCTGCGCGACGACGGCCAGGTCTTTTGGGGCGACTCCCCAGTTCAGGTGCGGCTTGCGGCCCATAAGCACCGTTTCCAGCACCGTAAAGGGAAACACTTCTCCCACCGCCTGGGGGACATAGCCCAGCAGCCGGGCCAGTTCCCGGGAGCTGATCCGGGCCGCTTCCCGGCCGTCAAGAAACACGGCCCCGCCCTGCGGCTTCAACACCCGGGCCAGACAGCGCAGGAGCGTGCTCTTCCCGGAACCGTTCGGCCCGACGATGCTTAAGACCTGCCCGGGCGCCACTTCCATAGTGACGCCCTTCAGCACGGAATGGCTGCCGTAGGAAAAGCGGATATCTTGAATCAAAAACCTCACGTCCGTTCATCCCCTTTCTTAATTCAGCTTCCCAGCTTTGCCTTTATTTCCTGCATCTTGGCGCCCCAGTCGGCCACCTCCTCGGCGGTGAGGATGTCGATGGTGCCGCCCTGGAACTCGCCCTTGACCTCGCCCATCTCTTCTTCCAGCCAGCCTTCGATTTCCAGGTAGTGTTCTTTCAAACCTTCCAGCATTTCAGGGTCGGCTTTCCAGAGGCCGCGCTGGTGGGCCTCCAAAAGCCGACGGGCGATTTCTTCCAGAGCCCAGGGGTTGTGCTCTTCGAAGAACCGGCGGTTTTCCTCGTCCATGATAAAGGTCCTGGTGATGTCGTCGAAGACCCAGTCGTCCACTTCATGCGTGGTGGCCTCCCAGCCGTAGACCCGGCCGACGCGCTTGGAAATGTCCCCGGCGCCCTTGTAGCCGTGCCTTTTCTGCCCCTCGATCCACTTGGGGTTCAAGAGTTTCGTCCGCACCACGCGGCGCACTTCGTCGGCCAGGGTGCGCACCTCCACGTGCTCCGGCTCCCTGGTATCGCCGTAGTAGGTCTTCACTTCTTTGCCGGAAGCCGCCCGGGCGGCGGCGGTCATGCCGCCGTGGGTGCCGAAGTAACAGCAGCAGCCGAAGAGGTCGTACTCGTCAGTGACCACCTTGTTGTAGGTGACGTCCACCGTCTTCAGGCCGGCCTGGAGCTGGCGGAAGGCCTCCCGGCCGAAGACGCCCTTGCCGTAGGCGTAGCCGTTCCAGTAGACGAAGATGTCGGCCAGGTCTTTTTCTTCTTTCCAGGCCGAGGCATAGACGGCCAGGTTCACCCCGGCCTGGTAAGTGCCGGGCCTGGAGGCGAAGATGCGCAGGGTGGCGTCCCGCCAGGCTTGCGCGTCGCTCTGGCCGTCCAATTGGGCCAGGGTGTGCTTGCGGACGTAGTTTTGCTCAACCGGTTCGTCCAGGGCGGCCACGGCCTGGACGGCCTCGTCCAGGAGTTCCACGCAGTTGGGGAAGTTGTCCCGGGTGATGCCGGAAACCCGCACGGTCAGGTCGATGCGGGGCCGCCCCAGCTCTTCCGGCGGGATCACCTCGACGCCGGCCACCCGCCCGTTGGGTAGCCACTTCGGCTTTACGCCGAGCAGGTAAAACATCTGCCCCAGTCCTTCGCCGTCCGCCCACATGATATCGTTACACATCCAGTACAGGGCCACGTTTTCCGGATAGCGGCCCTCTTCATCCAGGTGCTTGGCCAGTACTTTTTCGGCCAGGCGCTTCCCCACCTCCCAGGCTGCCCGGGTGGGCGCCCGGTGGGGGTCCAGGGAATAGAAGTTCCGGCCGGTGGGCAGGACGTCGTCCCGCCCGCGGGTGATCAGGCCGGAGGGGCCGGCGGGGATATACCCCCCGGCAAAGCCGGAGAGAAGGGATTCGATCTCCCTGGAGGCCTCAATGCGGGCATTGAGGTCCAGCACCCGGGGCAGAGCGGCGTTCAGCATGGGCAAGGCTTCGGCGCAAAGAAACTTATCTCCCAAAACTTCTTGGGCCAGGCCGGCGTCCACCTCTTGTCCTTTCAGGAACCGGGCGATAAAAGCCCTGGCCGCTGCATCGATATCCTCTAAAAGCACGCCGTGGGATTTGCCGTGGCGCAGGGAAATCCTTCCCTGGTCGGCCAGCAGTCCGGCCAGGTCCAGGTCCATGAGGCCAGCCACGGCGCGGCGCAGGGAGATTTCCTGACCGGCGTCAAAGCGCAGGATGGAGTTGATGAATTCCACCCGGCGTTCGTCTTCCGGCAAATCCCCGAAGATGTGCTGGCCGTCCTGGACCTGGGTGTTGCGGATGACGGAAAGCACGGCGTGGGCTTTTTCGGCTATGGCGGCAAATGACTCGTGGCCGCCCTCCACATCAATCTGTTTATCCAGGTTGGTCTTCCGGATTTCCTCGATAATCAGGTGCTCCAGCATATGCGCCCGGCCCGGGTCGGCCACCTTGGCCTTTTCGTATTCCTCCAGGCAGCGGTCCAGTTCGGCCAGCTCGTCGTAGAGCCCGCCCCCGGTCATTACCGTCTGCATGTGGTCCACCAGGGCGGCGTAGCTCCTCCTTTTGGCGATGGTCCCTTCCGGCGGGTTGTCGGCGTTATAGATATAAAGGTGCGGTATGGCGCCGATGGCCAGATCGGGATAACAGTCGCCGGAGAGGCCAACGCCCTTGCCGGGCAGGAACTCCAGGTTGCCGTGGGTACCGACGTGCACCAAGGCGTCCACGCCGAAGTCCCGCTCCAGGAAGCGGTAGGTGGCCAGATACTGGTGGGGCGGCGGGATGTCCGGGTCATGCAGGATTTTGCAGACCTGCCCGTCGCAGCGCGCCCCGGCGCAGCCCCTTTTCGGCTGCACGCAGACCACGGCGTTCCCGTACTGCACGCCGGTGATAATGATCTTGCCGTCGTGAACCATGGCGGCGGGCACACCGTTTTTGGCTTCTCCGGGCGGGGCGCCCCAGGCTCCGGTGAGGCGTTCTTTAACTTGCGGGGACAAAGTGTCGAACCACTCCCTGTACTCTTCCACCGGCATGAGTTTCAAAGCCCCGCCCTTGCCGATTATTTCGTCCGTCGTGGTCCAGCGGAACTCGGAGATGGCCTTGCGGTCCATAATAGTGTCGATTAGTTCTTTGCCCGAGGAAGGGGGCTCCACCCGGTAGCCTGCCTCCTGCATCCGCTGCAGCACCCGGGCCACGCTCTCCAGGGTGTCCAGGTTGGCCCCGCCGCCTACGGTGGCCTCCACCGAGGCGCAGGAGTTGTTGTGCAGGATGAAGGCAACCTTTCTTTCGGACACCGGCCTTTGGGCCAGCCTGATCCAGCTTGCCACCCGCTCCACCAGATGCCGGCATCGCTCCGCCACCGGCACGCGCACTTCCAGCTCTCCTTCCCGTTTGGCGCCGGCAATGAAAATGGGCTCAATGACTCCTTCAAACTCCGGCAGCGATATGCACCAGGCGATGTCCCGGTTTAAGCCCTGGGGATCTTCAGCCCATTCCTCCACCGTGCGGTAAAAGGAAGTCACCGGCTGAAAGACGGGGACGTTGAGCTTCTGCAAAAGAGTTACGCCGGAAGAAGCCACGCTCTCTTTTAAAAAGTCGTCGGTCATGATGCGCGCCTCCAGGAAGAAGGAGATAAGCTTGACCAGGGCGTTGAGGCGCGGCCGCCCGTCCCGATCAAAGTAGTACTGGCGCACCACCTCCCCGGAGCCTTTTGTCCCTAGTTCGGCGTCTTTTAACGAGTAGCAGAAGGCAGGAATGACGTTAAAACCCTTCTCTTCCAGCAGGCGGATCAGTAAATTTTCCACTGCCAGGTTGCCGTTTACCCAGTTGTTTCGGGTAAAAAGCAGGCCCACGGTGGGAACGTCCGGGGTAAAAGAAACAGCCGTCCAGTTGGGGTCGGGCGATAATCCATCCGGCTGCGGACTGCCTTCAAGATCACGCCGGTACGGACCATACCACTCAAGATAACTTTCCGCCGAGGTAAAATGCTCCGGCGCCGCCGGGTGGTAAATCCCTTCCCAGGGGTATATCACCGGATCAGCGTACCCCACCTGCTCACCCAGCACCTCCGCGGCCAGGTAGCGGAGCATCCGGGCAAAGTTATCCTCGCCACCCTGAACGACATAGCTCTGGCAGCGGGAGATCATTTCCGGGCCGACGGTGGAAAGCGTCCACAGGGCCGGGTCGTGGGCCACGCAGACCACGGGCTTGTTTAACCTTCTGACAGCTTCTTCCATTTGATCCCAGATATTTTCGGCGGCGGAACGGTAGAGAAAAACCAGATCGGCCTGCTCCATACCGGCCAGCGCCGCAACCAGGTCTTCCTTTCCTTCGTCCAGGAAGCGGGCCGAATAAACTTCCACGGACAGGGTGTCCTTAACCAGTTCTTTTGCCCGCCGCATGGTGGTACTGTGGCTGTGCCACAGTATGGCGGTAATCTTTTTCATTTTCGTAAACATCCTTTCTTTTTTACTCAAGACACAAAACGGAACGAAAAGGGATTGTGCCTTAAGTGGTATAATTGATTCAGGCGTGCAAGTAAAATACAAAAACGTGGAGGTAAGTGGGCGCCCTATAACAGGTTGACCGCATTTTTTCTCGCCAGGGCCAAAAGACAAAAAACCACGCCTGCCTTGTATTTTTACAAACACAAAACCTTCGTGGTTTTTCTGAACAGTTCTTCTGTTCGTTTCAAAAATTAAAAGTTTAAGACTTCCTTACTTTCCACACCGCCAGCACGCCTCCTGCATAAAAAACCGCCGTATAGAGGACCAGCGCCGCCAGGGAGAGCCCGGGCATCCCGGTCCCGGAGCCAATGGCGCGCAGCAGGTAGCTGGCGTGGGTAAGAGGCAGGATTTCAATAACAAAACTAAAAACTTGCGGCAGGCGGTCCGGCGAAAAAAAGGTGCCGCATAAAAAAGACATGGGTAAAATGACAAATGTGGAGAAATTGGCCATGTCTTCGTGGGAATTGACCACCATGGCAGCCACCGCCCCCAGGGCGGAAAAGAGAAAACAGGTGAGCAGGACCACCAGAAAAAACCAGCCGTTCGCCGCCAGGCGCGCCCCGAACAGGAAGGCCAGCGCCAGGATGATCAGGCACGCAATCAGCCCGCGCACGGTGCCGGCCAGCACTTTGCCCAGCACAAAGGCGCCCGGGCTGATTGGAGCGATCAGGTACTCGTCCAGGGTCTTGTGGTAAAGCCGGCTCATGTTGAGGTTAATCCCTACAGCGCTGAAACTGGTATTCATGGCGCTCAGGGCGATAATCCCCGGCACGATGAATTCCAGGTAACTGCCGCCGTCCATCTGGATGCTCCGCCCCAGTCCCCAGCCGAAAGCCACCAGGTAGAGCAGGGGTCCGACCAGGCGGGAAGCGAAAAACTTGCTGAAAGTGCGCCGTAAAACAATCATTTCCCGCCAGAATACAGTGTAGAAGTCGATCTCTAATCACCTACTTTGCGGCCGGTCAGCTCAACAAAGACATCTTCTAAGTCGGCCTCCCGGATCGTAACGTTTTTCGTCAGGTTACCGGCATATTCCAGGGCCTGCTCCCGGCCGGTAAAAAACCGGTATTCGGTTTCGCCCTGTTTGTGCGCCTCAACGACTATTTCCCCCACTTTCTTCTTCAGTTCCGCCGGCGTGTCCAGGGCAATCAGCCGGCCGCGGTCCATAATCCCCACCCGGCGGCAGAGCGCATCCGCTTCTTCAATATAGTGGGTGGTCAGCAAAACGGTCATGCCCTCGCCGTTCATCCTCCTGATCAAATCCCAGATTTTGCGCCGCGTCTGGGGATCGAGCCCGGCCGTCGGCTCGTCCAGGAACAGCACGCCGGGGCGGTGCATCAAAGCCCGGGCAATCATCAGCCGCCGCTTCATCCCGCCGGAAAATTTGCCCGCCAGGTCATGGGCCCGGTCGGCCAGCTCCACATAGTCGAGGAGTTCTTGAATTCTCCGCCGTCGCTCCGCTCCCGGCATTTTATGCAGCCGCCCGTGCAGCTCCAGGTTTTCCCGGGCCGTCAGCTCCAGATCCAGGTTGATATGCTGGGGAACCACGCCGATTTCCTTTTTTACCCTGCCCAAATCCCGGGTTATCTCGCATCCGTTGATAAACGCGCTTCCGCCGGAGGGTCTGGTAAGCATGGTGAGCATTCTAATAGTGGTGGTTTTGCCGGCCCCGTTCGGCCCCAGCAGGCCGAAAATTTCGCCGGCGTCAATGATCAAATCCAGCCCGGCAACGGCCTGAATGTTGCCGTACTGTTTGGCCAGCTGTTTTATTTCAATCATCTATCTGGAAAACTCCTCTGCAATTATTACAACCTTTCCTCTATCATTGTCCTGCAAAACCTTATTAACATCGAAAATCATGATGAGAGCGGCGGTCGCCGCGTCCGGGCGTGCCGGCATGGTTAATGGGCATGGTTGTGCTGGTGGCTTTGCCGCGGCCCTCCAATCACCCCCTGGAGTTTCTCCCGGTCCATGGCCAGGTCCTGGAAGGGCTTGCGGCGCATGCGGTGGAGCAGGGCCAGGTCTACCGACCGGCTCACATCCTCTTCAATGACTTCCTCCCTACCGTGCAGCGCCGCCGTAGTTTTGGCCGCCTTCATCATGACCAGGTCGGCCCGGTGGCCGTCCACCCCCATTTCGACGGCAATCCGGGCGATTAAAAAGAGCATCTCGTCCGATATCCGGACTGCCGGCAGGAGCGCTTTGGCCGCCACGATTTGCCGGCGCAAGCGCTCCTCCTCTTCCTCCCACTGCCGGGCAAACCCTTCCGGATCCTCCTCGAAAGCGGCCCTGCGCTTGACCACTTCCACCCTGAGCGCGGGATCAGGGATGCCGGCGATGTTCACGCACAGCCCGAAGCGGTCCAGGAGCTGGGGCCTGAGCTCACCTTCTTCGGGGTTCATGGTGCCCACCAGAATAAAGTTGGCCGGGTGGGTGAAAGACACCCCTTCCCGCTCCACGGTATTAACCCCCATGGCCGCCGAGTCCAGGAGCACGTCCACGATGTGGTCGTCCAGGAGGTTTACCTCATCCACATAAAGGATGCCCCGGTTTGCCTGGGCGAGCACACCGGGTTCGAAATGCTTCTCCCCTTTTTTGATGGCCTTTTCAATATCAAGGGTACCCACCACCCTGTCTTCAGTGGCCGATACCGGCAGGTCGATCACCCGCATCTTCCGCCGCTTCCGGGGTAGTTCCCCGTCGGCGGCCAGGCGCTCCCGGCACTGCGCGCACATGGTGGTCAGGTCGTCCGGAGCGCAGCCGTACACGCAATCCGGCGCCACCTCAATTTCCGGCAGCAGCGCCGCCAGCGCCCGCACGGCTGTGGATTTGGCCGTCCCCTTTTCCCCGCGGATCAGGACTCCGGAAAGCTTGGGGTTAACTGCGTTAAGAAGCAGCCCTCTTTTCATTTCATCTTGTCCCACAATCGCGGAAAAGGGATAGATTTTTTTGAATTCGTCCATTTTTAAACACTCCTTAATTAATAAGTCAAGGCGCCGGGTCAGGCGTCATTCAGGCACTTTACCGCCTGCACCAGGGTATCGGCTTTCAAATCATCGATTTTATAGTACCCGGCGCCGAGGGTTGCGGCTAATTCCCGGGCCAGCCCGAAAGCGAGGAAGCCGTCTTTCTCCACGTCGACGACCAGGGTTTTGATTCTCTCCTCGTCCCTGATGATTTCCGCCGCCCGGCGCGCCTCAGCCAGGGGCTTGCCGGCGCCCATGCTTACATTGCCCTTGCCGTCGGAAACAATTATCAAGAGCGGCGAAATGTTCGGGTCTTTATAAAGGTGAGCCCTGGCCACCTCGAAGGCTTTAATAAGGCCGGCGGACAGGGGCGTCTTGCCTCCCGTCGGCAGCTCTTCCAGGAGTTTGTGGGCCATCTCCACACTGCTGGTAGGCGGCAGGAGCGTTTCCGCCGTATGGCCCTTGAACGCCACCATCCCGATGCGGTCCCTTTTCTGGTAGGCGTCCAGCAGCAGGGAGAGGATGGCCCCCTTGGTTTCCACCATCCGCTGCTGGGCTCCCATCGACCCGCTGGCGTCAACCACGAAAAGCAGGAAGTTGCCGATGCGCTTCTCCCGCACTTTCTCCCGGATATCTACAGGCTCAATGGCAATAGCCACCCCTTCCCGCGGCCGGCGCGTCTGGTGCGGGGCCGCCGCCCGCAAGGTGGCGTCGAAGGCCAGGTCGTCGTTCTTGCGCTGCATGGCGCTGCGTACGTAGCGGCCGGCCTTGGAGGCGGTTTTGGTGCGGGAGCGCCTTCCGGAGCCCTTCCGCAAAATACGGTCCCGGTCGCGGCTGATGCGTTTTACAGGGAAGGGCTGCCCGACGGTAAACACGGTTTCCTGCGGCGCCGCAGGGGAAGGGGCATCCTGTTCCTGCTCGCCGTCCTGTTTCTGCTCTTCTTGCTGTTCCTTTTCTTCCGGTTCCGGATCCTGCTGCCCCGGCGGCGGTGTCTCTGCGGGCTCTTCGGGCGGTTCTTGCTCCTGTTCCCGGCTGTCGTCGTCTTCTTCCTCTTGTTCCGGCGGTTCTTCCTGCTCCTCCTGCTCGTCCCGCGGCTCGGGCTGTTCGGGGGGCGGCGGGGGCGCTTCCCGCGCCCGGTGGAACAATACCAGTTCGACAGCCTCATAAACGTCACTTTCTTCGACCCCGGTACGACCGTTCCAGGCCGCGATGGTGCGGGCAGCGGCCGCCATAATGATGTCGGCCCGGTGGCCGGCTACAAAGGCGTCCAGGCACAATCCGGAAATCAGATCCAGCAATTCCGGCGCAATGATCACTGCCGGCAGCAGGCGGCGGGCAGCGGTAATCCTTTCTCTCAAACGCTGTTCTTCTTCCGACCACTGGGCAATAAAGCCAAGGGGGTCGGCGTCGAAGGCTTCGCGCCGCCTGGCAATTTCTACCCGTTCGCCGGGATCCGTAACCCCCTCCACCTGGACGCACAGGCCGAACCGGTCCAGCAGCTGCGGGCGCAGGTCACCTTCTTCGGGGTTCATGGTGCCCACCAGGATAAATTCCGCCGGATGGCTGTAGGAGATGCCCTCGCGTTCTACCACATTTACTCCCATGGCGGCGGCGTCCAAAAGCACATCGACGATGTGGTCGTCCAGCAGGTTAACCTCGTCAACATAAATAATCCCCCGGTTGGCGCTGGCTAAAAGGCCGGGCTCAAAGCGGGGCCGGCCGTGCTTGACGGCGTGTTCAAAGTCCAGGCTGCCCACCACCCTGTCCTCGGTGGCCGACACCGGCAGATCTACCACCCGCACCTGCCGGCAGGCTCTCTCCAGCCTCCGCCCGTCCGCCAGGCGAGAACGGCAGAGTCGGCAAAGCCTGTCGTAATCATCCGGGTCGCAGTTAAACGGACAACCCGCCACCATCTCTATTTCCGGCAAAAGCGCTGCCAGCGCCCGTACCGCCGTGGACTTGGCCGTCCCTTTTTCGCCGCGCGCCAGCACGCCGCCAAGCCGCGGGTTGACCGCGTTCAATAAAAGCCCCTTCTTCATCTTTTCCTGGCCGGTTATAGCTGAAAAGGGAAAGGTAAAACGCCGGTAATCTCCCATAATCTATCTCCTTTATATGATCCAGGCCGTTCCAAATCTTTTTTAAAAGGCACCTGAAAATAAAAAAGAAGACTCTTCCTCGCTTCGGCAAGGACTAAAGAGCCTTCGTGGCCGGATTTATCCATTCTGTGTTATGCTTTTGTTCTTCACGCATTTGAAAAACTCCTTCTTTTAAATAAGCGACAAATTTTTAAACTCATAGCGGCTTAAAACACGACTCCTGCCCGCACGCTTTTTGGATTATTATAAATTCATGCCAGGTATAAAAGAGCATTGACCACGGCTACTGCAATCGTACTCCCGCCTTTAGTGCCGGGCACGGTAACATGCGGCACGGCCATTTTCATCAACACCTCCTTGCTTTCCGCAGCTCCGACAAAACCCACCGGCGTGCCCACCACCAGCGCCGGCGAGGCCGTACCATGATTAATCAGTTCACAAAGAGTAAACAGGGCGGTAGGCGCGTTGCCGATGGCCGCAATGCCGCCGTCCAGTTCCGGCGCCGCCAGGCGCATCGCCGCCATGGCGCGGGTCACACCCTGCTGGCGGGCTTCAGCCGCCGTCCGGGGATCATTGATATAACAATTGACCGTGACGCCGTATTTCTTCAGCCGGGACGCATTCAGCCCGGCCTTCAACATATTGACATCGGTAATGATGGACCGGCCCGCCCGGATGGCGGCCAGGCCGGCCGCCACCGCCCCGGGAGAGATACGTACAAGACCAGCATAAAAAATATCGCCGGTAGTATGCACCACCCGCTCAATGACCCTCCGTTCCTCCAACGCCAGGGACTGAAGTTCCGGCACGCTCTCCTCGATAATTGCCATGCTGCGCTCTTCGATGCCCCGCGGATCTTTCATGAATTCCATCTTAATCCTCCTCGCCTGATATATTTCAAAAGCAAAATAAAACAATTCCTTTTGCTATGCTCAATATATAAAAAAGTAATGAATAATATTTCTTTAAAGCCAACCCTGAAAAAAATCATTAATTTCCAAGACGCTTGATCGTCAACCAACCAATAAAAAAGAATAATACAAACCATCCCGCGGTAAGCGCGGCCAGGGTTACGTCCCAACCTCTCTCGGTCATGGTAGAACGAAGAAGCTCGGTTACCGGTGTAAGCGGGAAAAGCCAGACGCACTGCTGCAAGAAGCCGGGCAGCCGTTCTACCGGAATCAAAGTACCGCTTAAAAAAGTCATCGGCACGAGGATAAACTCATTGGCCAGCGCATGATCGTCAAAGGAACGCAGCCACAAGCCGACACACACTCCGAGGCTCCCGAAGCAAAAAGCAGCCATGACCACGGCGAGACCAAAAGCCCGGGTTAAAACCAGGCCCGGTACCGCTAAAAACATCACTCCCAGCACAACCGCCGCGGCCAGCAAGCTCCGCAGAGTTCCGGACAAGGTATAGCCCAGCCACAGAAAAAAACTGTTCATAGGCGCCAGCTGGTAAGCCTCAAAACTATTATAAAAAAGGCGGGTATAGAACATGCGAATAATCACCGAGTTGACACCATTGTTAAAAAGGGCCAGCGCCACCATGCCGGGCGCCAGAAAATCCAGGTAACTTATCCCTCCCGGCATCATCAGCTGCAACCGCTGTCCCACACCGAAGCCAAAAGCAAAAAGAAAAATCAGCGGTGAAAGAGTATACATTACCAGGTGCAGCCAGAATTTGTTCCGGAGATAAATCAATTCCTCCCAGACAATGGGGTACCAGCTCACTTTCTTTAATCCTCCCGCTTTATTTTCAGTAATAAATAAGCTGCCAGATAAAGGGCTGCCAGCCAGCCTGCGCTCTGCCCCAGCCAGGAAAAATGGTTAACCCCCGTCAAGGCCAGGGCACGTAAATTATAGGTTGCGGCTGTAAGCGGCAAACCCCGGCTTAAGGCAGCAAACGGTCCGGGCAGCTGCTCCACTGGGAAAAAAGTGCCGCAGAAAAAAGTCATGGGAAAGATAATCAAATTGGTAAACATGAGCATTTCTTTATCTCCCCCGGCTACCATGGCCACGGCCACAGCCAGGCAGGCAAAAGCCAGAGAGACAATAAGCAGCTGCGCCAGCAACAAAAACGAAAAAGAAAATTTTACCACTGAAAAGTGCGCCGTGAGAAATACCATTAAAGCAATTAAAAATCCTTTCCCTCCGCCTCCGAGCACATGCCCCACCAGCAGTGAAGTGTTGGAGATGGGCGCCAGGAGGTACTCGTCCAGTTCCCGGCGGTACACCCGCCGCTGGGTAAACCAGCCCACCAGGTCGGTATAGCTGGCAGTTACGGCTGACATGATCACCAGACCGGGAATCAGGAATTCGAGGTAGCCCCCGGCAGCAGAAGAACCACCAATATTCCAGGCAAATATGGCCATGAAAATAAGAGGGCGGTTGATTCCCCCGATAATAAAACGCCACCAGCGCCTCCGCCAGACCATCCCCATGACCAGCACGACGGGAAACCAGTCCAGGTAACCGCCGCCCCGGCGGGCGCCCGGAAGAAACCCGGCCAATGCCGCTCCCGCCGGAGTCAAGTTTGGCTTAACCGGATGACAGCTCTCTTGCTTCACGTCCCGTCAACTCCACAAATACATCTTCCAAGTTGGTGCGGCGCACCGTCACATCATCATCTCTGTTTTGCGCGTATTCTTTGGCCCCGGCACGAGTCGGAAAGAAACGCCTGCTGGTACCGCCCGAGCCTAAAAACTCCGCGCAAACCTCCCCAAGGCTTGCTTTCAGCTCTGCCGGCGTCCCCAGGGCAATGAGCCGGCCGTAATCCACAATGCCCACCCGGTGGCACAGGCTCTCCGCTTCCTCTATGTAGTGGGTGGTCAGGAGCACCGTCACCCCTTCCCGGTTCATCAACTGGATGAGATCCCAGATCTTGCGCCTCGTCTGGGGGTCCAGGCCAATGGTGGGCTCGTCCATGAACAGAATTGGCGGGCGGTGCAGCATGGCCCGGGCAATTAAAAGCCGCCGGGCCATTCCCCCGGAATACCGCTGGATTTGTTCATCAGCACGGGCCTGCAACCCTACATAGGCCAGAAGCTCCTCAATGCGCCGAGTTCGTTCCGGTCCGGGAATTTTGTGCAATAAAGCATGCAATAGAAGATTTTGCCGTCCGGTCAACTCCCGTTCCAGGTTGTTCTGCTGCGGTACCACCCCGATACGCCGCTTGACCTCTACCGGACGTCCGGCCACAGAATAGCCGGCCACATACAGTTCCCCGGCAGTAGGCCGGGTAAGGGTGATAAGCATGCGGATCATAGTGGTCTTACCGGCGCCATTAGGACCAAGCAGGCCAAAAATCTCCCCCTGCCCGACCAAAAGGCTCACCCCGTCAACGGCTTTGATTTTACCATAGTGCTTGACCACATTCCTTAGCTCAATTACCGCCGGCAAGTATTCCGGGGCAAATGTTCCCGTTCTTTCCTCCACCGGCCGCTTTACTGCCATCGCCATCCTTTTTCCCCCGCTCTTTCTTGCTTATAACCCATGTATTAAGTAAAATTCGCTGCCAGTGACCTCCTGGAAACTATTCTCTCTTTATTATTTCTATCTGCAACGGCTCGTCCATAAGCATTTAAGCAGCAAAACCCTCCCTGTGAAAAACTAAAAACCCCAGCCCCCATTAAAGGAGAGCTGGAGCAATAAATATCTCTCTGGTACCATCCTCTCATTGGGAGTTGCACACGTACCAATTGCCCGGGCAGGTTTCCTGACTCATGGTTTACCGCCGGCTTATGACCTTCCCGCGGGTCCTTCCCTCAGTGGCATATTGATAAGCAACTTCCCATTAACAGTGGCCAGACCGTCCAGGATTTACACCTGGTTCCCTATTATCCTTTGCCTCCATGGCAAAGACACCCAGACAAAAACATTATTTAATTAAAGGATGATTAATGTCCTGAAAAACTACTTTAAAGCAAGCTCAGTTTATCACGGTCAATACGCTTAAGTCAAGTACAATTGAAAGCTCATCCACAACTAGCCCCATATTGGCCAGCAAAGAAATAAAGGGCAGCGCGCGTAACGGCCGGCCCCAGTTTATATAACTTA
Organism: Deltaproteobacteria bacterium; assembly: GCA_020062745.1. Classification (GTDB taxonomy): domain Bacteria; phylum Bacillota; class Desulfotomaculia; order Desulfotomaculales; family JAGUVT01; genus JAGUVT01. The sequence continues at coordinate 4,232 of JAGUVT010000015.1, read as the reverse complement.
CTTTGTCCCCAGGAAATCAAGGTTATGGGCTAAAAAGAAAAGCTCTCCTTTTTTTAAATGGCGGTATCTTTCCCGCAACCAATAATCGAGTTCTTGGGGATCAATTTGAGGATTCCCTTTTAAAGAGCAAGCAATAAAATTAAGGATGGCCTTAAGGAAATATCGTTCCTCTCCCCGGTACCTCCTTTCTTTGGGATAGATTACCCAATCAGAAGGCCCCAGGGAAATAACTTTTCCTCCACATCTTTGCCATACAGGGGCAATTTTTCTGCCAGTTCGATATTCCCCCTCCGAAATGCCAAGCTTTAGATTTCTCTCTTTCATCGAACCGTGATATAGTTTTATAATCCTTTCATCCAGCTCAGGTGAAATCACCGGCTCAAAGGAGGTCTCACCATCAAAGTTACAAACAAAATAAGCTAATCCCCCCTTTTTTAGCCTTTTATAAGTTAAAGAAAGAAGAGAGTAGACATCAACCAAATCAAAAAAGGAACAAGCGGTGATAATTTCGAAATATTCTTCTTTCTTTAAAAAATCCCCGGCTTTTTGATTACAAAAGCAAATTCGTATATCTCCTGGAATAATGATTTCTATTTTTTTATTCTCTATTTTTATTTGAAGTTGAGTAAACAAAGATTTAAAGGTTTTTTTGAAAGGCCCGAACATCCCGGGATCGGAATCCACGCCGGTATAGTTCTTGATCTCAGGAGCCTCCCAATTTAAAAACCTTTGTAACATTTTGCCAGAGCCGCAGCCAAGGTCAAGGACCCTGCCTCCTAACCCGGCAGAGAGAAAAAGTTCCTTTGTCGGCTTGTGAAAGCTTCTCTCATCTATTAAAAATTTGGCATCGAAATATTTTTCAAGCTTGTTCATCATATTGTAAACCTAAAAAGTTAGCTATGTTTCTACCTGTTTCTTCCCATGTAGGTAATGACGAACATCGCAAAGAACAGGCTTCTATAAATGGCTTAAGGCGCTCCGGGCATTCCAAAAAGAAACGCAACGCTTGTTCCAAGGCAAATTTGTCTCCTGGCGGGATAAGAATCCCCTCATTTCTATCTTGAACTATTTCGGGTATTCCTCCCACTCTTGAAGCTATAACCGGTAAGCGATGGAAGATTGCTTCAGCAATAACCATGCCAAAACCTTCAAAATAAGAAGGGAGAACAAAAATGTCCGAATGGAGGTAAAGTTGGGAAAGATACTCTCCTGAAATTTTGCCCAAAAACTTTACTTTATTTTTAAACCTCCCGGCTTTTCTCTTGAGAAGCCCGGCATAATTAGCATCCCATGTTTCATCTCCCGCTATATAAAGCTCCCAAGAAAAATCGGGAAGACCTTCTAAAGCCTCGAGGATCAAGTGAAATCCTTTGCGATGGATTAAATTTCCTATAGAAAGCAGTTTAAAATGATTTTGCGGAATCTTTCTCTCGAACCCTGAAGGTAAACGAAAATGATCGCAGCCAGGTTTAGCAATAAGAGCAGGAAGATTTATTCCTAATTTCCTAATTTCCTCAAAGGTTGCGGTACTATTCACAATGGCAGCATTACAACATTGTAAAAAATTTTTCTCTTTTTCTCTTTCATCTTCAGGATGTGGAATAGACTCAAGGCACTTAAGGTGATGAACGATGGCAATTACGGGAATTGGCGTTTTTTTCTTAAGATGCAAGTTAAATGCGAGAAGATCTTTATAGCACAGTTCATCTTCAAGAAGCAAGTCAACTCTATCTTCAATAACTTTGCCTGCTTCAAAAGGAAAGGTATAAACTAATGTTTCATGTCCCTGAGTTCTTAAATAATCTATTACTTTCCGGTCATATAAATATCCGCCTGATTGATCTTTAAGAGGTTCATAAACCAAAAGCCCTATTTTCATTCTTTAAGCTTCTCCCTTACTTCACCAGCCAAAAGATATAAGAAGCCCTGCGGAAGAGTGGGAACCGGCCTGGTTGGAGCAACGTTCCCGGCATAGTTTACGGTTTCTATACAATGCCTTATCTGCAATTCATAAAATTTATAATTTACTTAAAAATCTTCTGGCAGGAGGCAAAAGCCGAAGAAGATTCCCAAACAGTAACTTTTAACTGGGATAATTTACTATGGTCTTTATTTATCTTTTGTAAAAGCTGTTCTATAATAAATTTACAAACATTTTCCGCCGTAGGATTTTCTTTTTTAAATGCTTCAAGTTCATTTAGATACCTGCAGTGTAACTGGCCGGTAACTTTATTCAGACTTTCCTTGAGCGCTCCAAGATCAAAAAGTACGCCCTGATCGTCCAGTTTTTCTCCTTTAACTTTTACCTCTACTTTATACGTATGGCCATGCAAAAAAGAAGAAGGCCCAAAGTCACCCTTTAGTTTATGGGCCGCCTCAAATTCTTGAATTACACCAACCTCAAACAAATAGCCCATAAATAAACCTCCCTTAATATTTTAAAATTACTTGAACGACATCCTCAGGGTTGACATCAATTTCTTGAAAAACTTCAGGGGCCTTATAAAAAGGATATACATGAGAAATCAGCTCTTTTAGCTGTAGACGCGGCAAAAGCCTCAGCGCAATATCCATTCTTCGCTTTTTATCCCAGCGCGGGTAAAGCCCGGGATTTATATGCGAAACCTGACTACTTTGCAACTTAAGCCTTTTCCGGTGAAATTCTTTACCCAGGTAAAGAATAGCCGGCCTTATTCCATACCACGATATTACCATTACCGTACATTGAAAAGCGACTGTTTTTAAAGCCAGGTTTAAAGCTTCTGGATTCCCGCTGGCTTCAATTGCTAAATCTGCCCCTTTTTCATCTGTTAACGCTAAGATTTTGGCGATAAAATCATCTTCATCAGGGGAAAAACTATAATCAGCGCCCACAGCGATTGAAATGTTACGTCTTCTGGCGATCTTATCCACAGCAATAATTTTACCTGCTCCAGCCAGCCGAAATACCTGGGTAAGCAGTAAACCAACCACACCTTGACCAAAAATAACAACATTTTCCCCTAAATAAAAATCTGAATCTAAAAGGCAATTAACAGATGTTTCTAGATTGGCCAAAAATACCCCTTCCTCTGGTAAAATATTTTCTGGCAACTTAAAGGCAAGGTCTTCTGGGACTACATATTCCTTTTGATGGGGGGCATGGACAAAAACAATATCGCCTGGTTTAAAATAAACTGCTTCTGGGCCGGCAGCTATTACTTTACCGACGTTGCTGTAGCCATATTTTATAGGAAAGTTAAAGCTGCCTTCAATTGTAGGTAAAGAAATATCTTTTGCATCCTCTTCAGCTGTCTCTCCCCTGTAAACAACCATTTCAGTACCTGAACTAATGCCGGAAAATAGTGTGTGCACCAATACTTCATTTTTTTGCGGGGGGTTAACCATGCTTTCTTTAATCTCTGCACTGCTAGGGCCCGTAAACCATAAGCTTAAAGTTCTCATTTTATAACCGGTCTCCCCTCAAAAACAAAGTCTACGCCTATTTTTCTATAGCTTACATCAGTAAATTCAAAGGCGCTGGTCAGGTTCTCAATTCCTAAATCGCCTACCGCTTCTATTCCCTGCCCAATAACCTTTGGCGCAACAGCTACCACCAGGCGGTCTACAAGCCTGTCTTTAAACAAAGATGTTATAATCTTCCCCCCGCCTTCAACCATTATTGATGACAAGCCCAACCTTCCCAATTCAAAAAGCATTTCTTTCAAGTTCACCCAGCCCCGACAATCTTGGCTTATCTTTAAAACACGGGCGCCAAGTTTGCTTATCGCGGCAACTTTTTCTTCTCTGGCAGTTTTTGTAGTAACAATTATTGTTTTATTAACATTATGATCGGCTAAAACATTAGCTGTTAATGGAATCTTTAAATTAGTATCAACAATAATCCGGAAAGGATTTGCTCCTCTGATCATCCTTACTGTTAGCCTGGGGTTATCTTTTAATAATGTACCAATACCTACCAGGATCCCGTCATGTATCCCTCTTAATCTGTGCGCTAATCGCAAAGAAGCCGTAGAACTAATCCATTGCGACTTACCAGCTTTAGTAGCAATACGGCCATCAAGAGATTGGGCAAACTTTATGGTAACAAAAGGTATACCGGTTTTTATATACTTAAAGTAAAATTCATTAAGCTAAGGTGGACCCCATTGTCAAGACAGGTTTTTTAAAAACTTAAGATACATGGGGCCTCCTTTCTAAGATTTTATAGTGATGATGAACATTCCCGTCGT
>JAGUVT010000042.1 GCA_020062745.1 Deltaproteobacteria bacterium | reverse complement strand
TCTGGAAAATATTTTTTCCAGGAAACAAACTGGCCATGGCGTATACTGCCGCTTCCGGCCAAAAAAACTACGTCGTTTCGCAATCTTTCCCGCTTGTGGTCAGGCGCATCGTAAAGCGCCGACCAGGGCAGTCCCCGCGTTACCAGGTAGGCCCAAACATCTCGCCCACTCCATCGATACAAAGGACAGCACGTCCACATATTGCGACTTTTTGCGTGATATATCCCTTTCCGGTGACCCAGGGTCATGCGCCGTTGGTCGCTCTCTTCAATACGCAGGCCCAGGAATTGACCAGTCCATCCCTGTTTGCGAGCATATTTGCTCAACTCACCAAACGCCCGCCGGTACCAGCGGCGAACTGCCGCTTGTTCTTCCGTCGTAACGGCTTCAATAAAAAAATGCCCTACTTCATCGTAAACCGTAAACTCACCAGGCGCATCCTTTATATGCACCTCGAGACCATAGTATTCCCGTGCCCAATTGACCATCTTTATATTGTCCGGCAAAGTTTCAAGTGGTCCATATGTTTGATATAGTACCGGCCCGCGCCAACCGGACCGGATACACATGTCAAGCATTACTGTACTGTCCTTACCTCCAGAAAATGAGACTGCCCATGTCCCGGGTACTTCAGCGACAGCTTGTTTGATTATTGCAAGTGATTCATTGACTCTATGTTGAAATGCCGGCAACTTTGCGTGCAGCCTATACATTTCGCGCCAATTGTCCATTTTTCACCTCCGGTTCAAAAGTTGCACGTCTTAGTGTTTAGCTGGGCGCATCCATACCAAACCCGCAGAGCCTGAAACTAACGGCTTGTATTCCAGGGTGCGCAGTGCTTATCACCCGTAAAACGTAGGCTTAATTCCTGCTTACCCTTGGAGCCCTTGCGTTTGCACACATTTAGTTATGTTTTACTGAGCTCCGGCACAATACATACCCGCTGATGATCACTGTACCAATATGGCGGCCTGATCCCGTACAGTGCAGCCCTGCCTGCCTTAACCTTTTCTGCTTCAACAGGTATTGCTCTGGTTGCTTTACCTTCTCGCAATTCGCTCCAATCCTCCGACCAGGGCCCCACCCCCCACCAATCCACAGCGCCCAGACCCTGAGATGCTTTTTTCCCAATGTGAGTTATGCCCGAACAAAGGTCCCGCACCGCCTCAAGATCACCAACCGCATACCATACCAGCCGGTTAAATAATTGCACCACAAGCGGCATCCGGTATGCCTTGTATTTACTGCTTTTCACGTTTATTTTCCCGCGCCGGTCACCAAAGTCAAGATACTTTTCCAGATGGTCGTCAAACCGCTTATGCCAGTGCATGACGTATTCATGCCGCGGCGGTTCGGTATTGAATGAGCAGGCCCAGTACCAGTCATCCCCGGTCCCCCGACGCTCAAATGGCAGTTCCGGGATAATCATTTCCCCGGCCAACATATGGCTGCTGGCATTGTAGTATGCATCAGGATGATGGCGACGCATCCATCCTGCTGCAAGAATGCTGTCGAGTGGGAAAAAGGGGTCAGTTCCGGCTATGCGTCCGTCAGAAAGGCAACATATTATTTTGATTGGCTGCATTGTTTTTCACCGCCGATAGTTAAGAGTTTCGTTAGTTCGTCGGCCTGGTTCTCAAGATATTGGTTGTAGATTTGCACAAGGTGGTCATCATACTTATCCTTTGCTTCCTCCGCCGGCTTTGATAGCCATAGACAATCAGTACCCACCTGCAGAAACTTGCCGACGGGCTCTTTTGCTCCAGCAGGCCTCCAGATATATTCAATGTCGCATAATCCACATCCGATCGATGATTTCCCCCCAATATATGGACGCTTTGAAAACTCTACCAGCGCCGATACAAAAGCCCCCAATTCCAGATCAGTCATATCGCATATGTCAATTCGCTGGTATAAAACAGAGCCTGCCGCCAGCATTTCCACGGTATACCGCATTTGCTGTGGTGGATCTTCTTTTTTCTTTTTCTTTTTTTCTACCGTATCGTCCGTAGCCGCCTCGTCCGTAAATGTCAGCAGATTTTGGTTTTGCGGCTCCGGAAGGAGCCCGGCATTTTCGCTGCCGGCCAGGTACTTCCGCAGGTTTTCATTTTTTGTGTCGTCCATGCGAGTGAATGACTTCTCGAACGTCCATTGCCGCCATGAAGGCGCGTCCGGGTCCCGCAGGCTTTCCGGCAGTACGCGCTGGCATTCGGCGACAAGCGGGTACATAGCGCCGATTTTGATTTTGCCGGTGAGTATTTGATTTCCCACCCCGCCGCCGAACACAGAAAGCATCGGCACATTGCGGCGGTACATGCGCGCCTGCTCAATGTCTACTGATTGTTCGCCGCCTAAAGAGCCGCCGGAGAACAGCAGGTAGAACACGGCGGGGTTGTATTGCAGGCCGCCAAGCTTCTCGGTCATGTATGTTGCGGCCAGGTCACGGAGTTGCCCGCGAAAACCGTTGCCGCTCAGGATAAAACATTCTAAAGGCTGCCCATTCAGCCCTATAATTATGTCAGTTGAGAGGAAGGAATCAATTCCTGACACCTCGCCGATGTGCGACAATGGCGATAAAAGCGTTATTTTCCCGTCTAATCGGATGTTATTATTCGACATCCATATAATCCTCCTCAGTTTCAAATTTCACTTCAATAGGCTTTTCCCGTTCCAGTCTATCCCGCACCAAAAGCACTACCAGGGCTGTTTTCCGATATAGAAAATCAAGCGCCTGCCGGTGGTCAACCTCTTGTAATACATCGGTCAGAAACTGCCGCCGGCCCTGGTCCTGTACCTGCGCTATTGTTCCATCCTCCATCATCTTCATGCTTATTACCCCATCAGGAAGAGTTTTTGCCCAACGGGGATGAATTGTCGAACACTGCAATTTTGGTTTAAGTTTTTCAATAAAATCGCCCAAGTCCATTGCGCGCTTGCTCGCGCTTTTAACTGCACGTTCAATTGTCGACCACATATCTGGAGTTATTTTAAACTGTTTTAAGTTCCGGCTGCGGTAAATAGCATAAACAAGAAATGCAGCCGCGCCTGCTGTTTCTTCGTCTGTATCAAAATTATAATACACGCTTCAAACCTCCTTTTTCTGACTAATGAACACTGCCAAATCAAATAGCCGTGTTCCTCTGTGCTTTGTAATTTTTTCTTCTTCCTCTTGGAATCTAGCCAACCCAAACTGCTTTATACGGTTTTGGATATACTGCCCTGTTCTTATCTCCTCCTTTGAAAAAACTGTATAAAGATTTTCAACAACTTCCAGCCACTCCGCCAAAGGATCTCTCCAAACACAAACAGTCATTTCTTCAAATTGCACTGGAAAGCCATCCTGGTCATAAGCTACCTGCGCCCGGAAGTGCAGCCATTTCTGCCCGCTAACCGCTATACAGAACACAAATGGCGGCTCCGGCGGGTCCAAAAGCAAATCCCGTATCTCCGACCTGGTTGGGTGCCGCAAAACGTCCTCTGTCGCCAGTATGCTGTAGTTACGCAGACTCGTATAGGACAGGCAGAAGACGCACCCCGGACACACTGATTTACTGACCGGCCGGCGGGCTTTGTCCCGGTCAGTGAACGTATCCTTGATCGCTCTTTTCACCGGTAGTCCCTTTCCGCCGGTAGCGCCGCCGCAAAGCCAGCATCGGGCGTCTGGAACGTCCTGTACTGCTATGTCCCGCATGACCACGGCGGCATAGTCTCCCATCCGCACCTGCTCCGCGTCAGACTTCCGTTTTTTCTTTTCCGGGGACGGATCCTTCCATGGTGTCGGCGTTACCACCATCCCGGTCAGCAGCGCCGCCCTTCGAACGAACTGTGTGGGTGTCAAAATCTCCACCTTTCACACACCTCCTTTCCGTGTAGATATTCATGCCGGGCAGTAGAATCGTGGGTACAACAGGCCAACCGTATAACTTCTCGGCTTCCGCTACCACTGGAATCCAAAACATCATACTCCGGTACTGACCATGATAAACCGCGCAACGTCGACGATTATATCGTTGTACCGCCACTAATTTCCGGCGCCCCTGCAGTTGCGCCTGAATAATAAGACGGACGTCTTTCGTGGGTAGGTTTGCCACCCGCTCCCTAAATCGCTCGACAGTATGAGGCGGGATGTAGTACGGCTGCTTGAACATCAAGGTCCTATCTCCCTGAATATATCCGCCTTCCGGACGGCCTTGAGCGCAAGGGTAATCATGCTCAAGGCCCGGCGCTTTTTTGGATCGCCCCGGACATGCTTCCGGTACCTGCACATGTGAACCATTACCGCCCTGGGAGAGCGGCCCACCTGACCGGCTATGGCCCTCACCGACCGCTTTTCGGCGTAGCCGTCAACCATGACCTGGTTTTCTTCTTCCGTCCAGCGGGGCTTGGGTGGATTGCTCAAGCGAAGGTGTTTGTAAACAGTCGTGTGCCCCAACTTCAGCAGCCGTGCTACTTCGTACCCGTTTCGCTTTTCGGCGTAGAGCGCCCGGATTCTTTCCGGCTCCGCTTTTCTCTTGCTTCGTCGATTAGCCGGCGTATGATTTCGCCGATGCTGATTCCCTGGGTGAAGCTCTCCGCCTTCAACCAGGCGTATTGAATCTTGCTTACCAACACATGCAGCTTGTGCCACAAACAAAACACCTCCTTTTGTGGTATTGTGGAGCTTTCGGGTAAAAAATATATCCCGGCAGCATGATATTACCGGGATATATTTCACGTAGAATAATCAACGTTTCTTAATTCGCAGCACTTAAAAGCAGTTATCGTTTCTTCAACACCGCCGCAAGTTTGTCACATGTTTTTTGGAATCGCCGCTTAAAAGAATCTTCCGGCTGTCGATTGTCACCCGGTTTTGTTGTTTCTTGAAGCCCGGTATTTTTTGTATACTCATACGTTCGGATAAACTCAGGCGCTTTTGCCCTTATCATCAGCACGCACCGCCTTCAGCAAATTTAACGCAACCGCCAGAACAAACCACTTCGGCGCTGGTTCATTTGGATGGTGGTCTTGCTCAATCAGTCCGGCTTCTTTTGCTTTTTTAACTAAATCTAGCTGC
>JAGUVT010000135.1 GCA_020062745.1 Deltaproteobacteria bacterium | reverse complement strand
TGGTAAAAGGACCGATCTGGTCCAGCGAAGAAGCAAAAGCAATCAAACCGTAGCGGGATACCGTACCGTACGTCGGTTTCATCCCCACCACGCCGCAGAAGGCCGCCGGCTGGCGGATGGAACCGCCTGTATCCGAACCCACGGCACAGATAGCCTCCCCTGCCGCCACCGCAGCCGCCGAACCCCCGCTGGATCCGCCGGGTACCCGTTCCAAATCCCACGGGTTGCGGGTGGGATAAAAGGCGGAATTCTCCGTGGAAGAACCCATGGCGAACTCATCCAGGTTGGTTTTGCCTACCATCGCAGCATCTTGAGCAAAAAGCTTTTTGACTACAGTAGCGCTGTAGGGAGGCACGAAGTCATAAAGTATTTTTGAGGCAGCGGTTGTACGTATGCCTTCCGTACAGATATTATCTTTTATCGCTACGGGTATGCCGGCCAGGGGAGGGACATCTTCGCCGGCGCGGATCTTCCGGTCTACTTCTTGAGCAGTCGCTATGGCCTTTTCCCGGGTCAGGGTGAGGTAAGCCTTAACCTTCTCCTCCACTTTTTCAATCCGGTCGAAAATAGCTTCGTTTAACTCTACCGCCGAAATTTCTTTCTTCAACAAAAGACCGTGCAGTTCGCAGGCGGTCAACTGGTATAAATGCAACAAACTTAGCCTCCCCTACACCATCAAATTATCCTGGGTACTTTAAAAAAGTCTTCTTCCCGATCCGGACAGTTGGCCAGCACGTTTTCGACAGGCATATGCCGGCCTGCCCGGTCTTCCCGGAACACATTGTTGAGAGACAACACGTGGGCAGTCGGCTCCACTTCTGCCGTATCCAGCCGCTGCAAAGAGACGAAATGCTCTAAAATATCATTCAGTTGCCTGGTGTAGGTTTCCTTTTCCGTTTCCGTCAGTTCCAGCCGGGCCAGCAGGGCCACATGCTCCACATCGGATCTGCCAATCAAAACTTTCACCTTCCCTCAAAAACTTATAACATTATACCAGAGATGGAAAGAATAGCGCAAGCCGCTTCACGCCAGGGCGTCAAACACATATACCTGATCTCTTAAAGTAAATAAAAATTAAAAGCATATAAATGTTTACAACACGTTTAAAATTTTTAACCACTTTGCAGATGCTCCGGTTATAATAATAAAAAACAGCAGGTAAGTTTTTTAAGCTAAAAAGGAAACACAGAAAATGTCAAACAAAATGCATTATAAACTTTTCCTGATACTTTCCACCAGCCTTGCAGCTATTCTTGTAATGTTTCTATTATTCAAACACACCGGCCTGGCCAAAATTATTATAAGAACATATATAAGCAAAGTGGCGGTACTTACTTACCACCATATCGATCCTTTGTTTAAAAGTGACGTTACCATTACCCCCGAACTGTTCCGGGAACATTTAGATATGCTCCAGCAAAAAGGGTATAACGTAATTTCTATTGAACAACTGGCCGACTTTTTAGACGGCAAAGAATCGGTACCGGATAAAGCAGTAGTGATCACTTTTGACGACGGCTATGAATCCTTCTACAAATACGCTTACCCGGAACTTAAAGCACACCATATGCCGGCCACCAATTTTATCATCACTAGCTGGGCAGGTAAAAACAGCGACGGCCTACAATACTTGACCTGGGCCGAGATGAAAAAAATGCAGGAAAACGGCATGAGTTTTTACGTCCATACAGACCACAGCCACCATCTTGTACCCACTTCTAATAAAGGCGACTATATGCCGGCCTTGAACAACAGAGCCTGGCTGACCCAGAAAAACCGCCTGGAAACGGAAGATGAATACCAACAGCGGGTCAGAAAAGATTTGGAAACCGCCAAACAGCTTATAGAAACAAACTTGCATAAACCGGCAACTCATCTGGCATGGCCCTATAATACCGTCCACAAAACGCCATCTGAGACAGCCCGTTCTTCAGGTTACCGTTTTTGCTATGTTAGTAATAAGGAGGACATAGTAACCTCCCGCACAAATCCTTCTTACATCTCAAGAATTAACGTCGGCAGTCCCTACGTGACTGCCGAAATGCTGGCCTGGAAAATAGAAAACGCAACTAAGGAAAACAAAAAGAACTCAAATCCGGTTCTTCGTTTTTTAGTTCGCCTGACGGCAGATGTACGTAAGCTGCTCATTTTCGATTTAATATTCAACATTCCTACATAATTACTCAATCCAAATCCTCTACCACCCGCTCCTTGTGCAGGTCAATAATACGCTGGTTGCGCGAGCCCCGGAAGGGAAGGCTCAAATCCCTTTCGCTTAAAATAAAAGGGCCGTCCACCAGGTAGTCGGAAGCCTCCAACAACTCTTTTACAGCACGATTTTCCTGCGCCAGAGAAAGCAGTTCCTCCCACGTGTAGCCGGTAAAGGTAACCACATCCAGCCCCAGCTTCTTCACCTGCCGGCCCAGCCAGGCCAGCGGCGCAGGCTGCAGGAAAGGCTCCCCGCCGGAAAAAGTGACCCCCTTGATCAGCCTGGCGTGCTTAATCTGTTCCAGCAACTCCGTCACCGCTACTGCATAGCCGCCGGCAGGGTCCCAGGTATCTTCGTTCTGGCAACCCGGGCAGCGACGGCGGCAGCCCTGGACAAAAACCACAAAGCGCAAGCCCGGCCCGTCCACCACGCTCTCTTCTGTAATTCCGGCAATGCGTAGTTCCATAAACCAACCCTACTTTCCTATACCATCAGCCGTCATAGTTCCTGATCACCAGTTCCGTCACCGGACCGCGCCGGTCGGGCCGGCAATTGATCACCCGCCTGGCCGTAACCACCTTGATTTCGTACCCCCGGTAAAGCTCCCGGATAAAAGGGGTATCGGAATTGCTCAGCATCAGCCGGCATCCCCGCCGGTCCAGTTCCCTGAAAACACCGGCCAGCCGGCATTGCTCGCCTTCATCAAAGCTGCCGGCGGTATAAGCCGTAAAACTGGCTGTTTTCGACAGCGGGTGGTACGGCGGGTCCATGTAGACAAACATGCCCGGCGCTGCTATTTCCAGCACCCTGCTGAAGTCAGCCAGCATAATTGTAGCGTTTTTAAGCAGCAGATGAACCCCCCGCAAATTTTCTTCATCTACAATGCGGGGATTTTTATAATAACCGTAAGGAACATTATGCAGGCCCCGGCTGTTGACCCGCCAAAGACCGTTATAAGCTGTTTTGTTTAAATACAAAAACCGCGAGGCCCGCTGCACACAGGTTAAGGCGCCAGGATTTACAGACCTGAGCCGGTAATAATACCGGATGGTATTCCGGTGCTTTTTCAGGTCTGCCAGCAAAAGGTCGGGTTCGTCCCGCAACACCAGGTAAAAGTTGACCAGTTCGGGGTTGCTATCCATAAGCACGGCGCCGGGCGGCTGCAGGTGAAAAAAAACCGCTCCCCCGCCCACAAACGGCTCCACCAGGCAGTCCGCCTTATCCGGAAAAAGCGGTTCCAGTTGAGGCAAAAGCCGGCTTTTCCCGCCCGCCCACTTGACCGGCGGCCGGACAACACAACGCGATTTTGCTGTTATTTCTACCATCCTTTAAACCATTCCCTAGCTGTGCGCCACCCGGTCTTTCAGCTTAATTATACTTGCTTCTCCAATTTTTGCGCTGTCTTTTTCCCATACCGTAGTTCCGACTCTTTTAGCAACAAAACAAGCTGTTCGGCCCCCGACGTCCGAACTTCATAAGTTTTAGCTTCCTGCCGGGCTTTTTCCGCAATATAATTAATAATTTCCTTCATTTCATTTAGAAAAACATTGATACAAGGAACCCCACCCTTGCAATCTAGACCTGCATAAACCTTCGTCAGGTGTTCTATGCTTTTTGCCATCGTAATCGTAAAAATATCAACACTGCTTACAGCCATACCAGATTCAAAGGTTTTCCGGCCCCAGGCAATGGCGTCAGCCAGCACACGCTGCTTCAATTTACCGCTTTCTTCTCCAGAAACAAACTGCTCTATGCCGCCAGCATCTTCCCCAGTAAATTCTTCTCCAAAACGCTTTTGCTTACGGCAGACAAGAACCGCATCGTAACGAATGTTTCCTCCGCTGCTATGAAAACCACTCTTCCCCTCTGAGCGCACCACAGGGCTGGCAGAAACATAAAAACCACTATCCAGCAAAACCATCGCTGTGTTCTCCCATGCACACACTTTATTGTGGTGAAACGTAAAAACCATAACCCCATCGTCTTTTAAAACCCTGCAGCACTCACTAAAAACCTTTTGCAGCCCATGGTTGAAAAATGCTGCCGTTTTTCCGGCCTTGTCATTTTGAATGATTTCCGCCGCACATCCGGAATAATCCGGTTCAAACCACGGGTAAGTACCTTTTAACGCCAGCCGCAACCAGACATAAAAGAAATCTGCCAGTTCAGAGTACTGAACGTTATCGAAGTAAGGAGGATCGGTGATAACAGCATCCACCGATCGATCGGGAACAAAAGAAAGGTCTTCCGAGTTTCTGCATTGAAGCAGTGCCGCTTGTTCTGTCCGTAACAATTCCTGAAAAGTACCGACAATCTGACCTTTAATCTGTTCCTTGCCGGTTTTTTTGCTGAATCTTCTTCCCCGGCTATCCGACAGGCGCTCATGAGGTTTCTGACAATATTCTTTAGCCCGCCGTACCTTTTCAAAACATTTGGTGAAAGTACCCCTACCGTAGGCTGTACCCCAAACGTTATTCTCCGTTGGGCGTTCAATAGGATGATAGGCATGAAAACCAAAAAAGGGTGAAATTTTATGCCACTGGACTTCGTACTTGCAAAACATGGTATTTGTATCCAGGGAATCGGAAAAAGCAATCAACATCATTTCCCGGATATTTGGATCAGAAATTTTTAAAATAGCCTCCAGTAAGGTAGCCAGGCAGAGCAACTGCCGCTCGTTAAACATTTGCTGAAAGTAGCGGTAACCATGATTAACCGGGCGGCGATCACTACGTCCGTCAACAGGAATAAGTTGATCCGGTATGAGCAATCTGCCCAGGTAATGGTTAAAATCCTCTTTTGCTCTCTCCCACAATGCCATATCGCCGTCATCAACACGCTTAAAAAATCGTCCACAAGATTGGCAGTACCCCTCTAGCGCGTGAAGCTCCTCGTCTAGTTTATTCTTCCTGCTTTCTACAGCATCCAAAATGCGCTGCTCCATACCGCAGTATGAACACCTAAAAATACCCCTACCCGCCACCCCTTTCCGGGGATCAAAAAGCCTTTGGCAGTGAGGACACATAGTTTCCGGTTGGTATTCCTTTGTTTCAATAATTTGCAGGCAATCCGGACAAAAACAGATATAACTGCGATCCCGACATGAAAGTTCATAATTTGGAAATAACCTTACCCTTGCCCGGCAACCAGCACACTCAGCCACTTTAACCCAAAAAAAGTACATTACTTCGGCCAACTCGCCGCACAGGCACCGGGTTTTATAGTATTCTCGGATAAAACTGCCAGCCGTTTCGTCAAGGTACTGATAGGCCAGATTCAAGGTATCGGGGTCAACAGGTTCGATCTCCTTTTTGGTAATAAACCAGGCAACCGGATTAATATCAGCACCGATCACCTTGCATCCCAACCGCAATGCTTCCACCACCGTTGTCCCACCACCCATGAAGGGATCCAGAACAATCTTCCCTTCCAGGTCAACTCCTTCACAAAAACGGTGCCATATTGACTGTTCAGACTCCCCGGCAGTAGAAAAAGTAGCCAGGGCAATCATCCGAAAAACGCTACCCAACCGCCGGGCCCACCATTTGTGCATCCGATAGACAGGTTTTTTTGCATTACCTTCAGCCATCGCCACAGGGTTAAGATATTCAACCGGTAAAGTTTTTTCAATAAATCTCATAATCAACCTCAAGAATTATATTTTAACAGCCGCTCCCACATCTCATCTCCGCTCCGGCCGTAAAGCTCCTCAAACTGCTTCGTTAATTCTTCAACTTTTATTTCAATAATCTCCGAAAGAGACTTTCCCTGCCTATCCTTAAGCCTTTCTCCAACACGATCTGCAATTTGGTAAATTTCTTCAATGCAGGCCGGGTCATCCGAGATAAACTCCCAGAATATCCGCCCTGAAATACAGTTAACACCGCCCTCATGCTGAACATATCTCCTGACAATACTGCTTACCTGTGATTCGCTACCGTAACACATAGCATACAACGCCACTGAGCCCCGATTGCGCCGCTGGGCAGAGCGAAGCAGTTGAGCAATTCTGACGCCTAAATCCTTGGGAACTGTATTCGGTCCACTCTTAACCTGGATGTGGTAATGCGTCCTTCCCTTTGTCTTCAGAATATCGGCGCCTTCGACACCAGTCCCTTCGGAGAACACCTTCGCCGCCTCCTGGAGGGCAATACCAAAAGAAGTAACCGCTCCCCGCTCTAATCGCTGATTTACCAGCCAGGTAACTATAGATCTGGCATTATTTAGATTCAGTTCTCGTGCCAAAACCCGCAGCAAGAAAGGGTTAATATCCAGGTCTTTAATTTTTAAGCGGCGCACGGTACTGGCACGACTCAAAAGAAACTTTTCAAAGATACGTTCAATTTCTTCTCTTTTTTCAACAGGCAGCAAAAATACCAGCCCCTTAAATTGAACCTAACAAAAATTAACTCTTCTTACGGGTAGATGGTTTAATTATTTCACCATTGGAATCCATTACCCCAATTGTAGTACCTTCGGTCTTTTCAATTGCTTCTGCAACAGTTTGTCTGCTTGATCCCGCAATATAAACAGGCTTCCTAAAGCCCTGAAGCTGCCTGATCCCTTCTTTCACTGTTCCAGGAGTTTCAACTTCAATTGCCAATTCCGGCGTTACTATATCAACGCCTTTTCCGCTGCTACAACTTGCATTAAGCTTTTTTGCTATTTTACTTACTGTAATCTTATGTGACCGGCTTTCACCCAAACAAAACACCCCCCTTCACCTTACTTGCCAAGTTTGTGCGCCACCCGGTCTTTCAACTCGGACACCTTGCCGTCGTTGAAGCGGTCCACGGTGCTTAAGTAGCCGGTGATGCGGCGTACCCGGCGGATGGCGGCGGAACCGCAGCGGGGGCAGTTGTCCTCGTTTATCACGCCGAGCAGGTTGCAGTTTATGCAAAAGTCCACCGGGAAGTTGACGGCCGCATAACCCATGTCGCAGTCCCGCATGTGCCGGATGACGGCTTCCACCGCCTCCGGGTTGTGCACCGGCGGCGAGGCCATTTCCACGTAGCTGATGTGGCCGGCGTTGCAGTACTTGTGGTACGGCCCCTCCAACCTGATCTTGTCGAAGGTGCTGATGGGGAAGCTCACCGGGATGTGGAACGAGTTGGTATAATAATCATTGGTAGTAACCCCGGGAATTAAGCCGAATTCCTTGCGGTCCAGCCTGACAAACCGGCCGGACAACCCTTCCGCCGGGGTGGCCAGGAGAGTATAATTCAGGTCATATTCTTCACAGGCCTCGTCAATCTTGCGGCGCATAAAGGCTACGATCTCCTGTCCCAGGGCCTGGCATTCTTCGTCTTCACCGTGATGCCGGCCGGTTAAGGCGGTCAGCGCTTCGGCCAGACCGATGAAACCAACTGACAGGGTGCCGTGGACAATGGCCTCCTCAATCGGGTCGCTGGGTTTGAGCATCGAAGAACCCAGGTAAAGCCCCTGGCCCATCACGAAGGGAATATCCTTCACTTTCAAGGCGGCCTGTACCTTGAAGCGGTGGTACAGTTGCCGGATACAGAGTTCCAGAATGGCCGAAAGCCGGCGGTAAAACTGATCCAGGTTCCGTTCGGCCCTTACTGCCAGGCGGGGCAGGTTGATGGTGGTAAACGCCAGGTTGCCCCGGCCCGGCGTTACCTCCGGTCCCCGCCGGTTGGCCATGACCCGTGAGCGGCAGCCCATGTAGGCCACCTGGTTGCCGTAAGGATCGTTAAAAGAAGAATCCATAAAACCGAAGGTGGGATTCAGCCGCTTGCTGGCCACCCGGATGGCCAGCTTGAAAAGGTCGTGGTTGGGGTCGCCGGGATTTAAATTAACCCCTTCCCGGACTCGAAAAATAATGTTGGGAAAGATCGGATTCTCACCGTTGCCCAGGCCCGCCTCAAAGGCCAGCAGCAAATTGCGGGTTACCTTGCGGGATGCCTCATCGGTTTCGGTGCCCAGATTGATGGATGAGAAAGGCACCTGGCTGCCCGCCCTGCTGTGCATACTATTAAGGTTATATACCAGTGCTTCCATTGACTGGAATACTTCGTTTTCATCGACATTCTCCACAAAAGGCGCCATTTCCCTGTCAAAAAAGGGGAAAGACTGCCCCCCGAACATATCGTTTTGCGAACTCTGCAAAATGATTGCCGCTAAAGCGGTGGCCGAAGTAGGCCGTTTGGGCGGCCGGATATACCCGTGCCCGGTATTGAAACCTTCCTGCAGCAGGCGGTCCAGGGGGATTTCAAGGCAATTCAAGGTTTTACCATAGAAGTCTAAATCGTGGATGTGAATGTCCCCCCGGCTGTGGGCGAGGGACATTTCTTCCGGGATCAGGCGGCTCAAGTAATATTGCTTGCTGGCCGCGCTGGCAATCTGAAGCATTTTGGACGAAGGCGAATTGCCGATATTGGCGTTCTCCCGGCTGGTTTCCTCCAGGATTTCCGCCACCGCGTCCATCAGCTCCCCTTTTGCTTCCCGCAGCCGCGTCCGCTTGTCGCGGTAAAGGATGTAAGCCTTGGCCGTGCGGGCGTAGCCGGCTTCAATCAAAACCATTTCTACAATGTCCTGCACGTCCTCTACCCCGAAAACCTGGCCGTTGTAATTCTTCTTAAGCAACTTCAAAACTTCGATGGTCAGTTCCATGGCCGTCTGGCGGTCCTCGCCGCCGACTGCCCGGGCCGCCTTGAATATGGCATCCGTAATTTTGGCTTCGTCAAACGGTACCTCCCGGCCGTCCCGCTTCAGGATTTTCTTAAACACCGACATGGCCTCCTTTAAATCCTCGCTTCCGCTTTGATTAAGAACTTAGCTCGCTTTTTAAATTTCTGACTTCCCGCATGAAACTCTCGGCATCCCGGAACTCCCGGTAGACCGAGGCAAACCGCACATAGGCCACCTCGTCCAATAAGCGCAGGCGCTCCATTACCATCTCCCCGATCCAGCGGCTCTCCACTTCGGGTCCCATACCCTGGCGCAGTTCTTTCTCGATCTCGTCTACTATTGCCTCCATCCGGGCAACAGGAACCGGTCGCTTCTGGCAGGCTTTGACAATGCCGGACAGCAGTTTCTGCCGGTCAAAGGGCTCCCGCCGGCCGTCTTTCTTCACCACTGCCAGCGAGAAGTCCCCCACCCTTTCATAAGTAGTAAAACGCCTTCCGCATCCGCCGCATTCCCGCCGCCGCCGGATGGCACCGCCGTCGGCTGCCGGCCGGGAATCCAGCACCCGGCTGCCGGGAAGACTGCAAAAAGGACACTTCATCCACCTCACCCGCCTCACTTAATAGCTAATCAGCCGTCAGCTATCATCAAAAACACAAGAGGAAAACTGCCTACCGGTTACCGTAGTTTAAAATCCTCCGCCCAAGCATAAATTATATATTTAGTACAGCTTGCCTGCTTATTATACTATATGTTGGGTAACCGTGCATTAACGGAAAAGTATGCCAGAATCTAAACGAGGGAGGATATTCTCCCTCATCCGGCCACAGAATTAATTTTTCGCAAAATTTTGTTTTTAAAAAAATAAAAAAGCATTCACTCAAACTTATCTGCGATGCGGTTAGTTACGGCTATATACTTTTACAACCCCAGCTTCCCCATTATCTCCCGCACGGCCGCCACAGCCGGGGAAGTCGCAGGCAGTTCCAGAAGCGGGCGCCATTGCCGGTCGAAGGTGGCCAGTTCCTCATCTTCGGGGATGCAGCCCAGCACGCCTTGAGAAAACAGCGGCGCGTAGCAGCCGGGTTCAACACCCGTGCCGTCCGCCCGGTTTATCACCAAGCCGGTGGCGGAAGAGGGGGCAAATCGCCCGATTAAGTCGCTGATCAGCCTGGCCGTTTCAAAGCCCCGCCGGGAGCGGTCGGTTACCACGGCCCAGGTGTCGACCCGGCGCATCACCCGGCGGTTGATCTGCTCGATGCCGGCCTCCCCGTCGATGATGGTCAGGTCAAAGTGCTGCGACAAGGTTTCAATGGCTTCCCGCAACAAGTCGTTTACCGGGCAGAAGCAGCCCGGTCCTTCCTGCCGGCCCATTGAAAGCAGGCTCAAGCCGCCTTTCTCAACCAGGGCTTCCATTAAAAAGTAATCGATGCTGCCGGCCAGTTCCGTCCTGTCCTCTTCGGTGGCTATCCTGCGGGCCCGCCTGATTACTTCCTCCCGGATTTCAGCTACTGTTTTATTTACCTTCTGCCCAAGCGCAAAGAGCAAGCCGGCAGTGGGATCGGCATCAATAAGCAGGGTTCTCCGCCCGGTTTCCAGCAATACCCCGGCCATCAAAGATACCAGGGTGGTTTTACCGCTCCCTCCTTTACCGCATACGGCAACTATGCGGAAAAGAGGGGATTCGTTTCCCGTGCCGTTCATACCTCCGCACTCTCCCCTTTTGTACGCTCTTTCCTGCGGCGCAGGACCAAAATCCCTTTTATATTATCACAGACATCCTGGTCTTCGCACTGGTCGCAATTCTCACCGGCACAATCTTCCCGTTTACCGGCAGCACCTCCGTCCGCCCGGCGTCCGGCCTCCTGCGCCCGGACGGCCGAGCCGAAGACCTCCAGTTCTTCCACGTCGGCGCGGTTAGAGGTAACAAAAAGAATTTCCACCGCTAGGCCGGGCAGTACTTTTCGCCGGCAGGCAGCCATCAAGATCCCGCCCAGAACATTAAAAGAAAAACCCTGCTCCAATGCGGCGCGGCTCACCCTGCTCCACAGCCGCCGGGGGGTGCTGCGCACCATGTAGCCTTCAATATCCAGGGAAGAAAGCTGGATGCGCTGCAGTTCCCGCCGGTGCTTTTCTTCCAAACCCCCGTCGCCGGCCAGCAAAACCTGGCCGAAAGGAAGAGAACCTTCCCGTGCTTCCCGCAGGCACGGGCCAATCAAGGTTATTCTGCCGTCGCAAATCAGGTTGCGGCGCCGCGTGCAGAGAAGAAAATGGGCCGACCCGTCGGCCGGGTCGCCCAGTTCCACTGCCGTATCCTCTTTGAATACAATCCCGCTTCCGGCCCCTGGCCCCACCCGCACCGGTATTCCGGCAGTCAGTTCAGTCGACTCTACGCGCAACTGATCCGTCCTGACCGGTCTGCCGGCAGCTTCCTTCTGTTGAATATAGGCCCGGAGAGCGGCAATATGCCCGCTGTGCACGAAAAACACCCCTGCTTTGAGATTGCTTCGTCTGCGGCTCGCAATGACACGGTAAAGAGTAATTTTCCGGATAAATAAGTATTGTGTCCCCGGATCTCTTTATCCGGCCTTCTGGCCGGCCAGCACGGCTGCCCCCAGGGCGCCGATAATCTGCGGATCCCGGGGTAAAGCCACAATAGGCATGTTCAGTTTTTCGGCTAAAATTTTAATTAAACCGGTATTCTTGGCACAGCCGCCGGCTACCGCCAAATCGGGCTGCTGGCCCACTTTCTTTACCAGCGCCAGCAGCCGGTTGGCCACGGCCAGGTGGATGCCGGCAGCCACATCAGGCACTTCCCGCCCTTCGTTGAGCAGGGTGATTACCTCCGATTCCGAAAAAACGCTGCACTGACTGGTAATGTTGGCCGGACTGGTTGCTTCCAGGGAAATGTTCGAAAGCTCCTCCAGGCTCAAGCTTAAAACCCGGGTCATCGCCTCCAGGAAGCGGCCGGTGCCGGCCGCGCACTTGTCGTTCATCACAAAATCGATTACCCGTCCCTCATTGTTAAGGCTGATTACCTTGCAGTCCTGACCGCCGATGTCGATAATCGTACGCACCGAGGGACAAAGCCAGTGAGCGCCGGCGCCGTGGCAGGTAATCTCGGAAACGTTTTCATTGGCAAATGGTATTTTCATCCGGCCGTAGCCGGTGCCGATAATATATGCCAGTTGTTCCGTACCGGATAAACCGGCTTTCCGGGCAGCCTCGGCCATGACCAGTTGAGCTGTCTTGACCGGACTGGGGGTGCACTGGATAATCGCGTAGGAGCAAATTTCGCCGTCTTTTAGAATAACTGCTTTGCCGGTTGTCGAGCCAACATCACAGCCGGCTACCAGACTCATAACAGGCATCATCCCTTCCATACTATAATGTTTATCCAATAATCAGCGTTTTTTAGCAGCCTTGGCCGGCATCACCACTGTAGTCAAAAAATCTTCCACCTGGCCGCGATAGGCTTGTGCCGATACAAAACGGGGGTCGAAAATATCAATATCAAACTGCAGTGCCGGGATTTCCCGCTCCCGGCAGATTTCCCGCAACATGCCGTAGGCTCCTTTAAGCCACCGGCATCCGGAATTCCCGGCCAGAATCAGGCAGTCGCCTTTCCACTCTTCGTAAACATAGAGAAAATCATTAAAATAAGAATCTACTATACCACGGGCCTGGCGCCCCATCGGGACGGCCATATGCCAGCGTTCGGCCAGGCCGCGAATTAATTTATCCGGGGTAGATGTATCAATGGGCAATGCTGTTAAGTAGCCGAACATATCCATTACGTTGACGTGTCCCAATTCTTCCTGCAGCCAGTTCTGCCAGAACAAATCCCAGGGAACCATGATTGAGAACCAGATACCCCTGATTTTTTCCTCCGGCACCACTCCTTCCTTCTTTTGCGCCCGCTCTTTAGCCTCATCCCGAAAAGCTTTGTACATCGCAGTTGCTCCCGGTAAACCAAGCATAGTCATAAAGGTTATGAACAGATACGTCGGCACTCTGCTGTCGGAAGGGCAGGGGACCAGCTTGCGCAATTCATTGAGCTCAATAATATACTCCACAGCCCGGTTGCTCTCTTCAACAACCTCCTTTAAGCGATCCCAGTCCAGCTTGCGGCCGGTTTGCTCTTCCAGAAAGACTATTAACTGGCGTACCTGGTGCGCATAATAGTCCAGGCATTCCGGTGTATCCCATTGCGGCGAATCAATAAAAAACATCGGCACTCCGGTCAGGTATTTCGCTATGTAATAGCCTACCTTTATGCTGTCACAAGGCTGCGAAGCCCAGGTAATGAAATCGGGGCGGGGTATGGAGCCGCCGATCAGTTCGCCGATCATAGTGCGGTTGACTGAACACAAGTCTGCAGCCACCCCGGCGTTTTCCGCAATCTCCAGGTAAGGCACGGCCATTTCCGGGTTGGTAAGAAGGGGCACGGCCGCCCACGCCTCCGGGTTGACCGGCTGTACATCAAAAGCATAAAACAACTCCGGCCCTACGCACAACTGCTGTAAAACTATCGGTTTACCATTTTCCACTGCACTTAAGATAGACCGGTAATAATCGGCAAGAGCAGTTGCTACAACACCCATCGACCGCTCCGAGGGAACTATTTCCCCCAGCATGGGCGCCAGGGCCAGGGTTTCCACCAGCTTTTGCGTTTGTTCCGGGTTAAAAGGTTTTATCTCCACCATAACAATTACCTCCTAATCGTTTCCAAAAAAGCCTGTACTCTTGTCTTAAGCTGCCCCACACCGCTTAAAGCGTATTCCCGCTCTAAAACCAGGAGCGGCAGCCCGGTCTTTCTGGCTTCCCAGCGCAACAGGGTTGCTTCAGCACCCCAGATATCGCAGAACATCAGCCGCTGTACAATAATCCCGTCTACCCGGTAATCCTTAACCATTTCCCGGATAAGTTCCAGCCGGCGCGGAAAATCCCCGATCATCCGCGGGCAGGAAGGACTTTTTAACACATGCCCGGCCAACGCCTCCAACGGCGGCAGGGCTTCGTCCACCGGCTCCCAGAAATACATTGCACCGTTGCAAAAGTAATCGGCTACCACCAGCCCGCCCAGTTCTTCCATCACCGCCAGGTAATCCGGGTTATCCAGATTACTGCCGATAACCATCAGGCGGGCCTGATAGTCTTTCTGCCCGGGAGCATTGCTCAGCTCGGCCAGCAGTTCCTTAAGCAGGCTGTTGCATTCTTCCTTTGGCAAAGAAGTGGCCGCAATCATCATCTCTAAAGCCTGTCCACCGGTAAGCGGCGGAGCCGGCCTTTTCCGCAAAGCATAAACCTCTTTCAACAACCGTCTGCTCTCGTTGCAGGTCTTAATTGCCCGGCGCAAATCCTCATCAGTAATTTTCAGGCCAAAGTACCGTTCCATGTTATCCTTTAAACCGGCAAATTCGTTTATCAGACGGGGCAGCACTTCTTCTCCGGTCACCTTTTTGGGAACACTCAAAATCTGTAGGAATAATGGTTTTTCCGGAACCGGCACCCGCTTTCTCCGCCAGACATCAAACATGCGGCGGAAAGGGTCACAGCAGTCGATACTGATAAACCCGTCTAAAAAATTATAGGCACCATTCATGGCGTGATCCAGAATGTGCCGGATAAAACTGCAGGTCGCACTGTGAGCATAGATATCCCCTTCTTCCGACGAGGCGCTGCCGGTGGCGCGCATGGCAAAGGGCATCATGCCGGCGGCAACGATCATTTCCTCGGGGACGTACGGGCAGTAATAAGCCAGCACTTTTTTACCCTGTTGCCGCCAGTCTTCTATCGAAGGATTCAACAGGGCTTTGGCCGGCCCGCTGAGCTGTTCAATCATGCTCATTTGACTATTCTCCTCCTGTAACAACTAAATTATTCTAACCAGTTAATAATAATATTACTTAAAATTCCCCCTCTCTCTTAAAACATAATTTTTGTAGAAAAACCTATTTACCAGAAAAATTGATTAAATATTTTAAATAATCCCAATCCTATTTTAAATCATTTTTTCTCATCTGAAAAGCTTATTTTACAGATATATTTTCTTCCTTTGCAGGGAATAAGCGGGCAGCTTTCCTCTCTTTCCGGGCATGAGTTCTCAGGGCTTCATCCCAGTCCGCCATTATCCCGTAACGCAGCAAAGCGGGCATGCCGGCTATAATCAACCGCAAATTCACGCCGATTAAAGGAATATCGGCCAGGGAAATAATCAGATCGGCGTTGAGCACCAATCCTTTTTCCAAAACCCGGTCCAACAGATCGGACACTGTACAGTTCCTGGATCTGGTTGGTTCCATCACACGTTCCCACTTTCTGTAAAATACCTCTTGCCGTCACCGCAAACCGCCGGGCAAAGCGATAAAACGAGGCGGTTATCCGTCCGCTGTCGTCTGGACCGACAGATTGACAAAACTATAGGGGGGCCAGGGGCCGGTAAAGCGCACGGAAAAACCCTCCTGCCGTTCAATTTCATCCAGGACTTCGCCTAAAGCCTGAACCTTATCCCGCTCTACCAGGCAGGACAGGTTCATCAGCATGTGCCTGCCGCCTTCAGGCTTCTTTACCTTTTCCACACGCACATCGCCGCAGAGCCGGGAAATCGAACTGAAGAACGTTCGAAAACAGCGGTCGGCTTCCTTTTCAATAGTCCCGGCCAGTGCTTTGTCCAGCTTCTGGCGAATTAAATAAGCGCTTCCTTTCGAAGCTGAGCGGAGTCCCTCCTTCATTTCCCGAAGTTCGGGGTCGTCTTCCGCCAGCCTGCCGCCGATCACCTCCGGCTCCCAAGAAACCTGCACGCCGTATTCCTGCCGGCCGCGTATTCTATCCATTATCACTTTTAATTGCTCAGACTCCTTAACCAGCCACTTTCTGACAGTTTCTCCCGGTTCACATTCTTCCTCGTCATAAAAAATAGTATCAAAGCCTATTGGAATAAGATTTTGGAATTTCTCCCCCGCCGCTTCCAACACTTCCTGGTGGGCAGCCAGCCAGTTTTTCACCACTTCTTCATCATCAGACTGGTACGGCTCCGGTTTGCAATCATGCACTATAGCCGCCAGCCCGCCGTATACGACGGTATAAACTTCACTCCCCTCCAAACCTGTTTTCCCCAGGGAAAGGGGAATGTCCCCTTCCGCCACGCCATAAACGTACCTGCCGGTCAGGGAATTTTCCTTTAATCCCCCGGGTGCCGGCACGGTTCCATTTTTTCTTTCACCCGCCCGGTCGTGCCCGGCGGGCGGCGAAACCGACGCGCCGCCGGCAACTTCACTTTCCTCCCTGTCATCCATTCCATCCCGCTCAGCAACGCCGGCCTTTTCCGGAACCCGGCCGATCAACTCCGCCAGCACAACCGGCGCCAGGCGCCTTACACTATCCCGTATTTCATCCAGGACCGCCGCCTCCACCGCCAACCGGATTTTCTTTTCCAGTTCCAGGCGGGCCAACTCCTCTTTTACAAGATCACGCAATAAAAGTCCGATCTTCATAACTCACCTCTGGCGGAACTCCATTTTTCAGGGTTTAAAATCCGCTCCACCACGCTGTCCACAATTTCATCCAGACCATCCCTTACCGCCCTTACTGCCTCATCGATCCCATGCTCACATTTTATCTCCTCAATGGCTTTATCCAGTTCCCAGAGAGCATCTCCCAACCTTTCCTCCTCTTCTTCGTCCAAACTTCCATCCTCCAATCTCGTCAACGCCTGCGTCCTCAAAACGTCCCGGATAATCTCCACCAGCGCCATAACCAGGCCCAACACACCCTGTTTAAGATTGCTTTCATTTATGCTTATAGGCACCTCAACACCCCCCGCTCTCTTTAATAAGCCAGTTTAAGGGTTAAAACACCATTCGTAATACCACCTTCCGCAACCCGGACGGGATTCAAGCCGGCAGGCAGCAAAATCATCACCCGCAGGCCGTCTTCTTCCGGAAAAACATCCACTACCCACTCTTCCGGCAGTAGAAGCGGCCCCTTAAGCCACCAGTGAAAAGTAAAGCACTCACCGGTCACCGGGTGGACCCGGAAGGGAACAAATTCGATCAGCGGCCGGCCGGTTAAAGCTTCTGCCGCCGGGTTGATCACTTCTTTCAGGATGGTCAGTACTTCCATATCGCTGGTAAACCGGGTCTTTTCTCTCAACTCCCGGATTGACGCATGACCGTAGAGCAACATATGCCAGGCCAGCGCCCGGCTTTTATCATCCAGCATCCCGAACAGGCAGGAAATCTCCCGGCCTGCCGCCCTGCCTTCGCCTTCATCTTCGCGGTACAAACCGGCACCGGCCAACAGTCATCCCTCCGCCATCTATTCTCTCACCGGGCCGGAACAGGAGAGGCTTCCCCGGCCCGGGCCGCCTTAAGCGCCCTGGCCGAAACCCAGCCGCACCAGGGGCACCCTTCATTCAATAATTCATCCGCCAGCACCCGCTTCTGACACTGCGGGCAGGTTTCCTTGCCTGCCGCAGCTTCTTTCCAGGCAGCCGTTTCGTAATTGGTTCCGGACGGCAGTTGCAAGCCGTACCTGGCTGCCGTTTCAAGGGAAGCGAGAGCCGCCCTTATTTTGATTCCCAGCAATTCCACCCCGGCCAGCGAAACTGTAATGTCGGCGTTAATCACCAGGCCTTTATCCAGCAGTTTATCAATCACGTCGGCCAGAGTGTCAGCAGTTTTTCGTTGAGGCTGCAGGGCCATTAAAAAACCTCCATACTAAACTAAATAAAAATCTAATCTTATACTTTTCTAATTCTATGCGTTCACACCCGGCAAAGTTCAGAACATAAAATAAAAAACATCAATGTAAAAAATCAAGGGCACATTTTAAAACCGCCACCATATACTATTACCAGATGGAATATAAAACCATTAATGGGGCTGAAAGCCACAGCCGGCAAACCCGGCTCAAAAAACAAAAAGGAGAGATGAAGAATGGCCGTTCCAAAAAGTATCCAATCATCCAGCCTGGCAGAGGTTATCGACCGGATTCTGGATAAAGGCATCGTCATTGACATCTGGGCAAGGGTTTCCCTGGTCGGAATCGAACTGCTGGCTATTGATGCAAGGATCGTCATCGCCAGCGTTGAGACCTTCCTCTTGTACGCTGAAGCTGTCGGGCTCACCGTACCGCCAACACCAATCCCTCCTGTTCCATGTGCCGCGTAGGAAATGCTGATTTTTGGCCGGGGCGTGCAGGTACCAACCGGGCATGTCCCGGCCGGGATTCTTTTTAAGACTGCCTTAAAGAATGGGGGTATGTTCAATGTCATCACTGCCGGAAAGAATGCAGGCGCTCGGCGATGAAATGATCGATGCGCTGAAATTCAGGCTGAGCTTTTTAAAGGAACTGCGGGAAGAAGTGAGACTGTTGCTGGCTTCTTTTAGCGCAGAAAGGGCGGAGACCCGCCGGATCTGGGCGGAGACCCTGGAAATTTTGCGCAAGATCCGTCTCAGCATAATTGATCCCTAAAATAGAGACAGGGGGCAAGCATGAACATCCAAAAAGTGATCCAAACCGTGGCCGACTTCTTTTCCGAAAGCTTACAAAAACCCGGTGTGGTTATCGGTGTCCTGCCGGAGCAGGATGGGTGGAAGGTGGACATCGAAGTAGCCGAGGAAGTTGAGTACATGCGTAAAAGAGCCCGGAATGACCTGATGGCTATTTACGAAGTGCTGGTAAATGACAATCTGGAAATCACGGGCTTTGAACGAAAAACTTTACGCGAAAGAAGTTCGACAACTACCACCGGTTAAACCCGATACCGGGGCTTTTTTTTGAGACAGGAGGTAAGCATGAGCGTTCACCAGTTCAGCGAAACGAACCTGGCCCGCACCGTTTTCGTAGAAACACCAATGGTGCTGGAAGTGGCCGAGCGGGCCACGGCATATTTAAACGCCGGTTTCCCGGTTCATTTCAGCGGCCCCGCCGGAACCGGCAAAACCTCTCTGGCCCTGTACATTGCCCATAAAATCAGCCGGCCGTTAATTTTAATGCACGGCAATGACGACTTCCACTCTCCCGACTTGATTGGCGGCAACTTCGGCTACCGCCGGAAGCAAGTGGTGGATAATTACATTCACAGCGTTTATTCCCTCCAGGAAAGTTTGCAATATCAATGGATGGACGGGCGGGTCACCACGGCCTGCCGGAACGGCTGCACATTGGTTTACGATGAATTCACCCGCTCCAAGCCCGAAGTAAACAACATTCTCTTGTCCGTTCTGGAAGAAAGAATGATGAGTCTGCCCAGTTTCCATAAAGAAGGCCACTACCTCAACGTACATCCGGAATTCCGGGTTATCTTCACCAGCAACCCGGAAGAATACGCCGGCGTGCACAAGACCCAGATCGCCCTGGCCGACCGGATGATTACCATCGAACTGGACAATTTCGACCAGGAAACAGAAGTCGCCATCACGGCTCATAAATCAGGCCTTCCCCTTGAGGAAGCGTTAAAAATCGTAAATATCGTCAGAACGTTCCGCAAATCAAATAAAACCTTAAATCCCTCCATCCGCTGCTCGATAAAAATGGCCCGGGTCGCCGCCGCACAGAACCTGTCCGTTTCCGGCACAGACCCGTTTTTTATCCGGATTTGCACCGATCTTTTGCTTTCCGAAACGCCGAAAAGCAGTAAAGACAAAAAACGGCCCGCTGCCGAACAAATTGAAAATATCATCCACAACTGCTGCCGGCACGGGGAGGCTGATGATGAAAAATCTTGATTTGGGCCTCGGCGAAATCTTCAAAGAAATCGTAAACCTGGTCAACGCGGCCGGCCGGACAGAAGAAAAGGAAGTATCGAGCCGCGGTATCATCAAAGGGCTCGATCAAGACAAAGGGCTGCGGGGAGCCTACGGGATCAGCGTCCGCTTCGGCCTGGGAGACGAAAACCTGAAAGCGGACAGCAACGCCGCGCCTCTGAGAGAAGATTTTTCCGGCGAAATAAATTTTGATATTTTCGACGAGAGAGACCTGGTTATGATCGTAGTGGATTTACCCGGCGCAGATCAAAACAGCATCAGCGTCAAGGTAAAAGGCGGCACCATTTTGTTTGAGGCATCCGGCTCCGGCCGGCGTTACTTTAAAGAAATCCCCCTGCCTGCGCCGGTACGGGAGGAAACCATAAAAACATCTTATCAAAACGGGGTTTTGCAAATCAGCATCCTTAAAGCCCCGGCTGCAGGACAGTCATGAGCAAAGCCGGCGAATTTAAAGTGACTGAAGCGCTGGCCAAAGATGTCGGCCGGGGCATTGCCAGGATGGACCCGGAAGACATGAGGGCGCTGGGCGCCGAAGCCGGCGATATCATCCAGATCCGGGGCCGGAAAATAACGGCGGCAAGGCTGATGCCGGCTCACAAAGAGTACCGGGGCGGCCGTTTGCTGCAAATCGACGGCATCACCAGGGAAAACGCCGGGGCGGCCCTGGGCGAAAAGGCAACGGCCGGTAAAATAAGCGGACAAAACGCCCTGTCCGTAACCCTGTCGGCCGCCAACGACACCGGAACCCTGCCGGAGCCGCAGTACATCCGGCGTCTCCTGGAAGGCATGGTGGTAGTCAAGGGAGACAAGATCCGGGTTAATTTCTTCGGCTTGAAAAACCAGGAGTTTACCGTCCTGGAAACCACGCCGGAACCGGCCGTCCTGATCACTGCCGGAACCAGACTCAAGCTTAAGGAAGGGAAAAGCCGGGAGACCGGCGGCCCGCCGGTTTCTTACGAAGACATCGGCGGACTATCCAGGGAACTGCAAAAAATCAGGGAAACCATCGAACTCCCGCTCCGCTACCCCGAAATCTTCGAGCGTCTGGGCATCGAACCGCCGAAGGGCATCCTGCTGACCGGACCGCCGGGAACGGGAAAAACCCTTATCGCCAGGGCAGTGGCCTGCGAAACCGACGCTTACTTCATTCACATCAACGGCCCGGAAATCATCCACAAGTATTACGGTGAAAGCGAGGCCAGCCTGCGGGAAATCTTCGAAAAGGCCGCCCGGCACCGCCAGAGCATCATCTTCTTAGATGAAATCGACGCCATTGCGCCCAAGCGGGAAGAAGTAACCGGCGAAGTGGAAAAGAGGGTGGTGGCCCAGTTGCTGGCCCTGATGGACGGCCTGCAGTCCAGGGGGCAGGTAATCGTCATCGGCGCCACCAATTTGCCCAATTCTTTAGACCCCGCCCTGCGCCGGCCGGGGCGTTTCGACCGGGAACTGAAGATCGGCGTCCCGGATAAAAAAGGCCGGCTGGAAATCCTGCAAATTCATACCCGCGGCATGCCCCTTGCGGCCGACGTGGAGTTGAACAAAATCGCCGAAGTGACCCACGGCTTTGTCGGGGCAGACATGCAAGCCCTCTGCAAGGAAGCGGCCATGTACTGCCTGCGGGAGCACTTCCCGGAAATTGATTTCGGCGCCGGCCAGTTGCCGCCGGAACTGCTGCTGAAAATGAGCGTCAGCATGAACAACTTCCGGGATGCCTTAAAAGAAGTGGAACCTTCGGCTACCCGCGAGTTTTTAATTGAAGTGCCGGATGTCAGGTGGAACGACATCGGCGGCCTGGCTGAAATCAAGCAGGAACTCCAGCAGGCAGTGGAGTGGCCGCTTAAATACCCCGCCCTTTTTGAGCTTGCGGACATCTCTCCGCCCAAGGGAATTCTTCTTTACGGTCCGCCCGGCACCGGTAAAACCCTGCTGGCCAAAGCCGTGGCCAATGAAAACAGCGCCAACTTCATAGCCGTAAAAGGCCCGGCCTTACTCTCCAAATGGGTCGGCGAATCGGAAAAAGCGGTGCGGGAAATCTTCAAGAAAGCCAGACAGGCAGCGCCCTGCATTATTTTTTTCGACGAAATAGACGCCCTGGTACCGGTGCGCGGCTCCGGCCAGGACCACGTTTCCGAACGGGTAATCAGCCAGTTGTTAACCGAAATCGACGGCATTGAAGAGCTGCGCCAGGTTGTGCTCCTGGCTGCGACCAACCGGATGGACATAATCGATCCGGCCCTGCTGCGGCCCGGCCGCTTCGACCTGCATCTGGAATTGCCCCTGCCCGACGCCGAAACACGGCTGGCCATTTTAAAGGTGCATGCCGGAAACAAGCCCCTGGCCCGGGACGTCGACCTGCCCCACCTGGCCGGGTTGACCGAAGGGTTCTCCGGCGCCGACATCCGCCACCTCTACCAGCAAGCGGCATTGAAGGCCATGCGGGAATTCCTGCGGGAAGAAAACAAAGACTTCAATTGTTTTCAAATCAACTGCGCTCATTTCCAGGAAGCGCTGAACAGGAAAGGCTGCAGTCTCTAAAAGAGGTGGGAAAGAATGAAATATCTTTACGGAGTTATTGAGGCCGGACAAAAAACTTTTCCGGAGATTGCCGGCATTGAGGGGGGCGAAGAGCGGGTGCATACCATCTCCTACCGGGAACTGGCCATGGTAGTCAGCAACACCCCAAAGGCTTTTTACGACCCGGTAAGAGACAAAGCCATGGCCCACCAGGAGGTTATTTCCCGGGTAATGCAGGAACACGACGTCATTCCCATGAGCTTCGGCACCACTTTAAAAAACGAGGCTTCAGTCCGCGACTTCCTGGCCGGGCTCTACGACAAATTAAAAAACACCATGGCCCGGATCAAGGGCAAAATAGAACTGGGTCTGAAGGTCTCCTGGCAGAAGGACATTTTTGCCGCCGAAATCGAGGCGCTAAACCCGGAAATTTCCCGTTTGAAAAATGAAATGGCGGCCAAAGGCGCCATTGACTATCACGAAACCATCCGCCTCGGCGAACTGGTTAAACAAGCATCCGAAACCGGGGCAAACGATTACCTGGGGCTGATTTACGAACCGCTGCGGGCACTGGCCGCATCCGCCCGCTTAAACAATACCATCGGCCCACGCATGATCATGAACGCTGCCTTCCTGGTGGAAAAAGAAAAAGAAGCGGCATTTGACCGCAAGGTCAACGACATCTGCGAACCTTACCTGGATAAACTGGCATTCAAGTATACAGGGCCGTGGCCGCCTTATAACTTTGTTGACATCAAACTGGGGAAAGCCTGACTATTTGTCAGTTAGCTAGTCGTGGCCGCCTTATAACTTCGCTGACATCCAGCTTAAACAAGAAAGGTGGTTGACCATGTTTATCATTGACGACCTGCTGCTGGCCCCGTTCCGCTTTGTGTTATTCATCGCCGAGGAAATAAAAAACCATGTGGAAGCCGAGCTGACGGACGAAACAGTAATCAGGCAGAAACTGCTGGAGCTGCAAATCCGCCTGGAAGAAGAGGAGATTGATCCGGAAGAATATGCGGAAAAAGAAGCCGCACTGATCGAGCGCCTGCATTTGGCGCAGGCAGCGAAGCTGCTGCAGGAAGAGGAAGAAAGGGAATGAAAATGGCTCCTCATTGTCATTGCGAGGATGAGCCGAAGCCGCGAGCGAAGCGTGGCGGGAAGCGACGAAGCAATCCCTTATGCGAAGAATACAGAAGTCAGAATCCAGGAGCCAGAAGAAAAGAAACTGGCAAGGTAAAGTTTTCCTCTTCACTTCTTATGAATTCTGACTCCTTACTACTGAATTCTTTCTTTATGCTGACAACTGACGGCTGACAGCTCATAGATAAGTATTGTGTCCCCGGATTTATCACAGTATGGCCCTACCTGCCCTTCGGCTCGTGCCTTAAGTCGGGCGCCGGGTTGATATCCACCAGGATTACGTCCATACCGATTTTCCTGATCCGGTCCCAGGGCACCACAATTTCATCTTCCTTTCCCAGAAACCCCAAAAACCGGCCGGCGCCCATACCGGGCAGGATAATGGCGCCGATCCTCCCATCGCTCAAGTCGATGTCGATGTCCTTAATCAACCCCAGCCGCCGCCCGTCGGCTATATTGATCACTTCCCGCAACCGGAGGTCGGAAACCTTCACCATCAACCACACCCCCCAGATCAGAAACCCGCCAAAGAGTATAAATAACCCCTCGAACACCTATTGTAAGGCTGCCGGAAGCAGATGAAAGCTTTATCACCCCGGCTGCCGACAACCGGCGGCGGACAGCTTTATAAAATATATGTGCAAAAATAAAGTTTAAGCCGGGAAATCCCTTTCAATAAACAAAAAATACACCTTACGACATTGACGGAAGAAAGTTAAATATAGTTTTTGACGATGCCTTAAAGTTAAGAGAGATTTTTCCCAAAGACGGGCAACGTTTCTTAAGCAGTTTACTTACTCCACGGAAATCAGGTGAACAGCCGCTCCGGGCAGGGCCACCCGGCAGCGGACGCCGGGCGCCAGTCCCCTTTTTTTTACCACGTGCCTGGGCAGCAGCATCTCCAGGTCGTAGCAGTCATCCGTTACCTGCAACAGCAGCCGGTACATAAAACCCTGGGGCAGGACCGACACGACGGCCGCCTCCAGAACGTTTTCCACGGTTTTTTGCTCCCGCTCCGGACGCAGGTAGAGCACGTCCTCCGGCCGGATGCCGAATACCACCTGCTTTCCGGCCGGCACCGCCGGGTGCTCCACCACCACGTCAAACTTTTCCCCCCGGATCTCCAGCCGGTTCCCCGGCAGCACCTGCCGGACCGTACCGCGGTAGATGTTGCGCATACCCACAAAACGGGCCACCTTGCGGCTGCCGGGACGGAAAAACAACTCCGCCGGCGGGGCGCACTGCAGGATCCGGCCCTCATCCAGCACCGCCACCTGCTCTCCCAGCATTATCGCCTCTTCAAAATCGTGGGTTACCAGGATGCTGGGAACCGGGTAACGTTCCAGCACCCGGAGCAGATCCCACCGTAATTTTTGCCGGATGGGGTTGTCCAGGGCGGAAAACGGCTCGTCGAGCAAAAGCAGCCGGGGACGGGTGATGAGCGCCCGGGCCAGGGCCACCCGCTGCGCCTGGCCCCCGGAAATCTGTTCCGGCAGCCGCCCGTCCAGCCCTTCCAGGCGCAGCAGCTCCATCAGCGCCGCAAGCTCCTCCCGGCGGCCATCACCCGCGGGAAGGCCGTAAAGAATGTTTTCACGCACCGTAAGGTGGGGAAACAGGGCGGGGTGCTGAAAGACATAGCCCAGTTGCCGCCGGTGCACCGGCAACACCTCCGGCCTTCCTTTCCCATTGGACCGGAAATACACCAGGCCGTCAAGGATGATCTCGCCCGCGTCCGGCTCCAAAAGACCCGCCACCAGATTGAGAAGCGTTGATTTCCCGGAACCGGACGGCCCCAAAAGCACCGTCATGCCCCGGTCGACCTGTAAAGAAACATCCAGGGAAAACTTGTCCAAATTCTTGCGTACGTCAATTGACAGCAATCTTACTTCCCTCCCCGGGACAGGGGACGGTTCTTTGTCACACCTTAACCCTTTGAACCGTCCCCTGTCCCATCTGCAGATCATCAAGAGGACTTAACACGCCATATCCGCCCTGTTGCAGCACATGGGTATAGACCATGGTTGTAGCGACATCCTTGTGGCCTAGCAAGGCCTGTATGGTCCGGATGTCAGTGCCTCTTTGCAGAAGATGAGTGGCGAAACTATGTCGGAAGGTGTGTGCGCTGATACGTTTCATTACTCCTGCCTTACGTACAGCCACCTTGATAGCCTTGTTGATAACACTGGGGTCAATATGATGTCGCCGTATTTTACCGCTTCGCGGATCAGTAGCCAGATTACGGGCGGGAAACACATACTGCCAGTTCCATTCCTTTGCAGCGTTTGGATATTTCCGCGCAAGGGCATACGGCAGGTAAACCTCACCGTATCCCTGAGTCAAATCCTGTTCGTGAATTATCCGAACTCTCAAAAGATGATTCTGAAACAATGGAATTGCTGACGATGGAAAGGGTGTGACTCGATCCTTCGCGCCTTTGCCTGAACGAACAGTGATTTGTTTGAAATTATAATCTATGTCTTGCACACGAAGTCGTACAGCCTCCATGATGCGCAGCCCACTGCCGTATAATAATTTAACAACCAATTGCGGGGTTCCCTCCATGAGGGCAATGATCTGCGCCACCTCTTCCCTGGTCATAACCACGGGAATATTGATCTTCCTGGATGCCCGAACAGCATTAATTTCCTGGTCAAGTGGTTGTTTCAACACATGTTTATATAAGAAAACCAGTGCGTTCATGGCCTGATTCTGCGTGGATGGAGCAACTGCTTTATCCACTGCCAGATGCGTCAGGAAGGCCTCAATTTTAGCTTCGCCATCTAT
>JAGUVT010000147.1 GCA_020062745.1 Deltaproteobacteria bacterium | reverse complement strand
CTTTTTTAAGTCGCATTGAAATGCTGACCGAAGAAGTGCGCCGGTGGCGCAGGGGCGGTTATACGGTGGTGCTTCTGGTCACATCCGCCAGCCGTGCCCGGCAATTGCTGTCCGCTCTACAGGACAAGAATATCGATGCCTTTTATGCCGGCAACCTGACCGGACATATACGGCAGGGTAATGTGATTGTTACAATAGGGCACCTGTCCGGCGGGTTTGAGTTTCCTTCCTGTTCCCTGGTGGTTATAACCGAAACGGAAATATATGGCCAGCGGAGAAGATCTCGTAAGGAAAAATTGCCGGCATCCTCCTTGTCGCCCTTTACCGATTTAAAGGTTGGGGACTATGTGGTTCATGTCAATCATGGCATAGCCCGTTACCTGGGTATTGTTTCTCTAACCATCAGCAATGTCCGGAAGGAGTATTTATTGCTGAAGTATGCCGGGGAAGACAAGCTTTACGTACCTGTAGATCAAGTAGAGTTGATTCAGAAATACCTGGGGGGTGAAGGTGAGGCGCCGAGGCTTTCCCGGCTGGGCGGCGGTGACTGGGCAAGGGTCAAGAGCCGGGTAAAAAGCGCCGTGCAGGAAATAGCACAGGAACTGTTGACCCTTTATAAAGCCAGGGAAACCATTGCCGGGCGTGCCTATAATCCTGATACGGTCTGGCAGCAGGAATTTGAGGCAGCTTTCCCCTACGAGGAAACGCCGGACCAGTTACGAGCTATTGAGGAAGTAAAAGCTGATCTGGAGCGTCCTCGCCCGATGGACCGTCTGCTTTGCGGCGATGTTGGTTACGGTAAGACTGAGGTGGCTTTGCGGGCGGCATTTAAAGTGGTGATGGACAGCAAGCAGGTAGCGGTGCTGGTACCTACCACTATTCTGGCTCAGCAGCATTATAACACCTTTCTGGAAAGATTTGCCGGTTACCCGGTTTCGATCGAGGTACTCAGCCGCTTCCGCACCCCGCGTGAACAGCGGCAGGTACTGGCTGGTTTAGAAAGAGGAACGGTGGATATTGTGATCGGCACCCACCGGTTGTTGCAGGAGGATGTGCGTTTTAAAGATATCGGCCTGCTGGTGGTTGATGAAGAGCAGCGTTTTGGTGTTACCCATAAGGAACGGCTGAAGTTTTTGCGCCGTGATGTGGATGTAATTACGCTTACTGCCACGCCTATACCGCGCACTCTCCATATGTCTTTGGTCGGGGCAAGAGATACCAGTATCCTGGAGACCCCGCCCGAAGGACGTTACCCGGTGCAGACCTATGTGGTAGAAGAGGATCCGGTACTGATCCGGGAAGCCATCAGGCGTGAGTTGAGCCGTGGCGGGCAGGTTTTTTTTGTCTATAACCGGATTTTAAATTTAGACCGCCTGGCGCTCTGGCTGCAGGAATTGGTGCCGGAGGCCAGGATGGCCGTTGCTCATGGTCAGATGCGGGAAGAAGACCTGGAGCAGGTGATGCTGGACTTTTTATCCGGCTCCTTTGATGTTCTGGTGTGCACTACAATTATTGAAAACGGGTTGGATATTGCCAATGTCAATACTCTTATAGTAAAGGAAGCCAACATGATGGGGCTGGCCCAGCTTTACCAGTTGCGGGGGCGGGTGGGGCGTTCCAACCGCCTGGCGTATGCTTATTTTACCTTCCGGAAGGACCATATGCTGGGCGAAGCAGCCGAGAAGCGTCTTTCAGCAATCAGGGAATTTACGGAGTTTGGCTCCGGTTTTAAGATTGCCATGCGGGATTTGGAAATCCGCGGTGCCGGTAATATTCTGGGATCAGAGCAACACGGTCATATCGCGGCCGTGGGATTTGATCTGTACTGCCGCCTACTGGATGAAGCGGTACGGGAGGCCAAGGGCGAGTTGGTAACGCCGCCGCTGGAAACAGTGATTGAGCTGCCGGTAGAGGCCTATATTCCAGACGAATATATTGCAGATATCAATCAAAAAGTGGAAGTTTACCGTCGTATTGCCAGTCTGTGTTCAACTGCCGGGCTGGACGATCTGGCAGATGAACTGGCGGACCGGTTTGGCAACCTGCCGGTACAGGCGCAGAACCTGTTAGCGGTGGCCAGGATAAAGGCGCTCGGCAGCCAGTTGAGAATTAAAACAGTTAGTTTTTTACCTGATCAGTACCGTCTCCAGTTTGATGCCAACCCGCCTCTTTCTGGAGAGGTGCTGGTAGCTTTAAGTAAAGAGTATCTGAATATGATAAAATTTAATAGCAGCAACGGAAATTTTGAAATTAAAGTGCGCATTAACAAAGCGGATGGGGAATTAGATCAGTTGGAAGAGTTTCTGAAGAAGTTACAACCTGCCCGGAGGCAGTTTTAACGAAGTGTTTCCGGCCTTCACGGACCTGGATTGTACATATGAACAACGACAGGAATCGAAATATTTTTTTTGCATTGGAAAAAAATGAATAATTAATTTTCCTTGGATATATACTATAGAAAGTTAATTTACGAAAATTTAACGGCAAAAGGAGGGAAGGTAAACTATGAAAGCTACGGGCATCGTACGGCGCATTGATGATTTAGGAAGAGTCGTCATACCCAAGGAGATCAGGAGAACTTTGCGCATTCGGGAAGGCGACCCGCTAGAGATTTTTGTTGATCGGGAAGGTGAGGTGATCCTTAAAAAGTATTCGCCGATTGGTGAATTGGGCGATTTTGCCAAGGAATATGCCGATTCCTTGTATGAAGCTTTGGGGCATATTGCTTGCATTGCCGACCGGGATACTATTATTGCCGTTTCTGGTGCTCCTAAAAAAGAATATTTAAATAAACCAATCGGCTCTGCGGTGGAAAAAGTGATGGAGGAACGCAAAGCTGTGATCATCAACAAGCCCGGCGAAGAATCTCTTTGTAAAGAGTGTTCGGTTGTTGAGAACGGCGGGTGCAATTACACCTCTGAAGTAATTGCCCCCATCATATCCGAGGGAGACCCGATTGGGGCGGTGGTTCTGGCTTCCAGGGAGCCCGATATAAAGATGGGCGAGATGGAGCTAAAACTGGCCGAAACCGCTGCCGGTTTTCTGGCCAAACAAATGGAACAGTAGAAAGTGGCCGGCCGGCCGCTTTTTTTTGCGGGAATTTTTGCAGGAATCCAATGTAAATAAAGAGAATAAAAGAAGAGTTTAGCGTAAGGTTTTTTTACAGAACTTTTTGGGGGCAAGCTTTATGCTCACTATTGCCGGCCTGGGGGCCGGGGCACGGGAGGAACTGCCATTAGGTGTATGGGAGGCTTTATGCCAATCCCGGTGTACTTTTTTGCGTACCGGGCAACATCCGGTAGTTGATTGGCTCTGCCAGCAGGGCATTTCTTTTACTACTTTTGATTATTTCTATGAATTGGCGGCTGATTTTGATACGGTTTATCAGCTTATTGCCGCTACTGTTCTGCAAGAAGCCCGGAACCGGCCTGTCCTTTATGCTGTTCCGGGGCATCCTTTGGTGGCTGAGGAGTCGGTGCGCCTGATTTTGCGCGGAGCAGAACAGCGTGGTTTGAAGACACGCTTATTACCGGCAACGAGCTTTTTGGATGCGCTGTTTGCTGTTTTGAAGCTTGACCCCAGCCGGGGGCTCCATATTCTTGACGGGTTGCGATTATCCGAGCAGCGCCCGGTTTTAGCTGTAGGAAATGTGATAACCCAGGTATACAGCCGTATGGTGGCATCTGAAGTAAAGCTCACCCTGATGGAATACTACCCGGCAGAGCACCTGACGGCAGTAGTACAGGCTGCAGGTATCTCAGGGCGGGAGCGGGTAGAGCAAATACCCCTTTTTCAGTTGGACAGGCTTGATTGGTTTGATCACCTGACCACTGTTTACCTGCCCCCTGTTCAGATACCGGGGGCCGGGAACCTGGAATTAGAAGATACACCGGATGGTTTGACAAAGGATACTTCTTGCCGTTTTCCGTTAGACCCCCTGGTTGACCTGATGGATGCTTTGCGTGGTGAAGGGGGGTGTCCCTGGGACCGGGAACAAACTCATCGCAGTTTAACTACTTATCTTTTAGAGGAATCTTATGAAGTTTTAGAAGCTATTGCTGAGGAAGATATGCATAAAGTTTGTGAAGAATTGGGAGACTTATTATTACAAATAGTGTTTCATGCCCATATTGCCATGGAAAACCGGCACTTCGATCTTAATGATGTAATTGCTGGAATAAGGAAAAAAATGGTGCGGCGGCATCCGCATGTTTTTGGAGTTGCTATTGCCCGTGACAGTA
Source organism: Deltaproteobacteria bacterium (assembly GCA_020062745.1). Lineage (GTDB taxonomy): Bacteria > Bacillota > Desulfotomaculia > Desulfotomaculales > JAGUVT01 > JAGUVT01. The sequence goes on along the minus strand of JAGUVT010000147.1, from coordinate 4,213 downwards.
AGGAAGTGATTCTTAACTGGGAGAAAATTAAATCTGAAGAAAAAGGAAGAACCGGCCCGGAGTCGCTTTTAGGAGATGTTCCGAAGTTTTTGCCAGCCCTTTTGCGGGCGGCCAGAGTACAGGCAAGGGTAGCCAGGATAGGGTTTGACTGGCCGGATTACAACGGGGCGATGGAAAAAGCCCGTGAAGAGATGGCCGAACTGGAGGTTGCCATTGCCGGCGGGGACCGGAGACAGGTGGAAAGAGAAGTCGGCGATCTGTTTTTTTCGGTGGTAAATGTGGCCCGGCTACTGGGGGTGGACGGTGAAACAGTTTTGACAGTGACAACCGATAGGTTTATCGGGCGATTTGGCTATATTGAGGAGAATATCCGAAATAGCGGAAAAAAACTGTCTCAATGTACCCTGGCCGAACTGGATGCCTGGTGGGAGGAAGCAAAAAAGCAAGAAAATATGGAAAAAATTAAGGAAACATTTTCTTGATAGCAGGAGATATGAGAATTTTAGCGAATAAGAAATGAACATATATCTTAATTTACCAGGAGGTGTCTTATGAACAAGGCGGAATTGATTTCGAATGTTGCCGAAAGATCAGATTTAACCAAGAAAGATGCAGAAAAAGCAGTGAGTGCCCTGCTGGATACCGTTGGTGATGCGCTGGCCAGGGGTGATAAGGTGCAACTGGTTGGATTCGGCACTTTTGAAACCCGCGAAAGAGCAGCACGCAAAGGCAGGAACCCGCAGACCGGTGCAGAAATTAATATTGCTGCGGCTCGGGTGCCGGTTTTTAAAGCCGGGAAGTCCCTACGGGACATGGTAACCAACTCCTAAATAATTATTTGTTGTTTTGCTGTCAGACTATAAAATAGTCTGACTTTTTTTAAATTCACAGGTTCCGGAGTGATCAAAAGAGTGCAGCGTCTGGATAAATTCTTAAAAGTTTCACGGGTAATTAAAAGGCGCATTCTAGCCAAGGAAATTTGCGATCGCGGTCAGGTAATGGTAAACGGCCGGGTGGCTAAAGCGGGAACAACTGTAAAGGAAGGGGACACCCTGGTTATTAATTTCGGGCGGCGGGTGCTGAAGCTGGAAATTGTTTCTGTTAAAGAAAATGTAAACGCCGGATCAGCGAGTGAGTTGTACCGTGTTATTGAGGATGTGTATAATCAGGGCTCTCCTCGTTTAAAATAAAGAAAATGAACGAGAGGGGCAATAATGTTGCAAAAGATATTGCAAAACCGGCTGATTTTAGGTTTAGTTCTGCTGCTGGCAGCAGTTGTTTTTGCGGTCGGGTACTTTAAAAAACCTGCTTTGCGCAAACCTTCCCCGCCTGCTGGGAGTGAACCAACCATTTCTCTTTACATCAACCAGACCGGCGAGACAAAGAATATAAAGATGGAGGAGTATCTTAATGGGGTGGTGGCTGCCGAGATGGATACCAAATGGCCGGTGAACGCCCTGGCGGCTCAGGCCATCCTGGCCCGTACTTTTACCATGGAAAACATAAAGGCCGGGCGGGTAAGGGAGTTGCACGGCACCGATGCGTCCACCAGCACGGAAGAGTTTCAGGCCTACGATCCTTCTAAAATCAATGATAACGTGCGCAAGGCAGTGGAACTTACCAGGGGTAAGGTGGTTATGAGTAAAGATAACTACATCCATGCCTGGTTTTCAGCCTGTGACGGCGGTATTTCGGCTACCGCGCCGGAAGGGCTGGCCTACACCAAAGAACCCACCCCGTATGTTAAAGGCGGGGCTAAGGATAACTGTCTATCTATAACGGTGCCGGAAAACCGCAGTTGGGTAGTGAGGATTCCCCTGGAACGGGTTAGTGAAGCTGTGCGCAAAATAACCGGCAAGGATCCCGGCCCCATTACCAGTGTTTCGATCAGCAAAAAAGGGCCCTCCGGCCGGGCCGAGCAACTGCAAATCGGCGCGGTAACCGTCGGCGGGCCGGCTTTACGCCAGGCCTTGGGCAGCGAAATGGTGCGGTCGATGCTTTTGACCGGTATCGGGGTTGAAGGGGGGAACCTGGTTTTAACTGGAAAAGGTTTCGGTCACGGGGTGGGGATGTGCCAGTGGGGGGCCAGGCTCCTGGCCGAGCAGGGGAAGAGCCCGGAAGATATTATCAATTTTTACTTTCAGGATGTGCAATTCAAGAAAATGTGGCCGTAAAGATTCGGAAGTGGCGCCGGGGCCACTTTTTTTTGGGCATAATTCCGGTTGTCCGGCATAATCTTTAATTGAAGGGATGTGAGTAATGTGGAAGAGCATGCCGGGCACAACCTTTCCCTGACCGAACGCAAGCACCTGCTGATCGAAGGAGTGCGGCATGTAGGTGGTTTCAACGAGTCGGAAATAAGTTTGGAAACCAGTATGGGCCTCTTACTCTTAACCGGCGAAGGGATGCACATTACCAAACTCAACATGGAAACCGGGGAACTTTGTGTGGAAGGTTTTTTAACGGCCATTCAATATCTTGAGAAAAAGGTTAGAGATAGCAAAAAGAAGGGAGTTCTAAGACGCATCCTTAAATAATACTTAACAAAAAAGCGCGTACGGGCGCTTTTTTTATAGTGCTTGAGGCAAAGTATATTTCTTCCTTGATTTAATTTATTGTCATTGCGAGGAGCGCCAGCGACGAAGCAATCTAAAAAGCAACGTACGCGGCTGGTATCGGTTAATTATCAGGATAAAGCAGTATGTTTAAGGGGGATAACATGATGGATCAATTTTTCTCCCTGACCCTGTCAGTCCTAGCCGGCCTGCTGGCCGGTTTCTGTTATGATTATTACTATGTTGTCAGGAGCATACTGAAACTTAAGAAAACCGGTTTAGCCACCGGCGACTTGTTTTTCTGGCTGATCCTTACCACCTTTGTTTTTGCCCTTTTGCTATGGGGAAACGAGGGGGAAGTCCGCTTTTATATGTTCCTGGGCATGAGCGCGGGCTTTTTCATTTACCGTCATACTTTCAGCAGCGGGACAACCCGGTTGATCCGCTTAAAATTATACCTGCTTAACAAACTCCGGCGGCTGCTCTTGCAGATATGCCTGGCTTTGTGGGTAGTATTCTCTTTCCCCTTCCGCCTGGTTTACCTCGGCGTAGCGGCCCCTTTCGGTTTTGGTGCGAGTGTACTGCGGCGGGCCGGCCGCAAAACACTGGCAGCCGGATTCAGACCGGGAGGCCGGTGGGCGGCGCGCCGGTGGCGGGAGTTTAAAATAAAGCTAGGCAGACTGGTGGGGAGGTAAAACACAAACATAGGGACGGTTCTCCTGTTTGCTTTTGTTTGTCGCCTTCATGCTTTATAAACCGTATGAACAGTCAATCCTGTTATTTTCGCAATCTGTCTAAGGCTGCTTCCTTGTATCTCCTTTATTTTTCGCAAAATTTTATCCCGCTCCGTTTTCTCCATCTGTTGCAGAATACTAACCGGTCTGCTCCTTAAAATCTTCTTTATTTCTTGCCCCAGCCTTTCGTCATTTATCCTTGTATGGGACCCGGCCTCCAGACACTGGTCTGCAGCGATTTCTTCAGTGAATTGCAGGAAGCGCTGCTTCGCTGTTTCCCTGTCATCCGCAAAGAGTCCGAGTATAAACCGGGTTTGAACCATCCTGCAAAGGTTTTCTTCTTGGATATAGGCTGAACAACTGCTCCATTGATAATCCTGTGCCTTTTCAACAAGTCCCGCTTTTACCGGGTTTTGATGGATATACCGGATCACTGTCAGTAAATAGGCATCGCTCTCCACGCTTTCGCTCTTGAACCGGTCTTGAAACATATGGCCTGTCCGGTTATACTTCTGGTTATACCAATATGCATAACTGGTTCCCAACCGCTTCATAAAAACCGATATGCTTTCATGCCCTTCCTGTATCAATAAATGAAGATGGTTTCCCATTAAACAGTACCCGAGCAAGGAAGTTCCGGTTTCCTTTGTAAACCGCTCAAGGGTTTCCAAATACCTCCGATGGTCCTCTGCATCGTGAAATATCTCCTGGCGATTTATACCTCTCGCAATGACATGATAGATTCCTGTTTCGCTTTTATCCCTGGCATTTCTGGGCATCCTTCTCCACCCCTTCGAGCTTTCTCTTATTCTACCATTATTTATCTGTAACTACTCAGGCTAACGTCTGGGACTTAAGAATAAAACAGCTGCTTCCAAGGTCGGCGGGCCATACGCCCAACTTTAAAACATCAGTGCAATTTGG
>JAGUVT010000127.1 GCA_020062745.1 Deltaproteobacteria bacterium | reverse complement strand
TTTACGCCTGCGAAGATTGCGTAAGACCCATGTGGCTGCGGTCAATGAACCAGGAAGCTCCCGCCTCTAAGCGTAAGCGTAGGCGGGAGAGGCTTCACGGCGATCTCCATATCGTTTGCTCCGTCCTTAAAACAGGCGTTTAACTTACTTCATCTGTTTCGCTGCGGTAAGCGCTTCTTCCAGGCTCAGTTCCGGCCCGGCAATACAGTAGATGACGCCGTCGTTTTGCCAGATCAGGGCGGATGTTTCATTATCCGGCTCCCGGCTGCCGCTTTGTGGTCCGGTTAAGCTGCCCGTACCTGATGGCTGCCCGGAAGGTAAGTCGGGAGGGGTGATATAGACGCCCGTGGTGCCGTTTACCGCTACTTCGGTGGATGAGCCCCCGATGTTGGGAATCAAAACGGTGTGCTGCCAGTCGGTAACTGCCGCCAGTTGCCTTCTCAGGTTTTCCGGCAGCGCCGGAATGGACAGGAGGGCGTCCCGGAGGGCCGCCATGTCTACCCCTTCCGGCACCGTCAGTTCGGGGCTGCGGCTCTGGGCGATAAAGAGTCCTCCGGGTTGATCGTCTTTTACCGGGTAATATTCGGCAATGACGGCGCGGGGTATTTTAACGGTGAAGGTCCGGCCGTTCAGCGCTTCCGGCAATAACTGGGCGCTGCCCAGAGACCGCAGAAGCTGGTTCGCTTTTGCCGTATCCAGGGTTATGCTGACGGTTGTTTCGGGAGATACACTGAGCGCGGGCTCTTTGTATCCCCTTAAGTCTGCCGGCAGCCTGACGGGGAAGTCGACTGCCTTTTGAGCGCTGTCCGGGGTGACGTTCCGGGTGGCTTCCTGCCCGCCGGCCACCTCAAACCGGCCCAGGTTGCCGATGTCCACACCGCCTGCTCCCTTTTCAAACACCTCCTGCAGTTGGGCGATGTCCTCCGGGCTGACGGTGATGGTCTGCATCCGCTCCACCCGGAAAACGGTGAGCAAGTTTCCGGCAAAACTGCGCACCGGACTGAAGCTGAAGCATACCGCCAGGACTGCGATCAAGGCGGCAACCGTTAGAGATTTTTTGTTTTTAGCAAACATGGGAATTGCCCCTTTCCAGTTGAATTTTACTTTGCCGCCCTTATTTCCTTCACAAACATCCATACCGCTGAGACGGCCCCGGCGGAAGGATGAAAATGTCCTGTCATTGCGGGGCTTCAGCCTGTAGCAATCTCCTCCGGTGGCATAACATTGCTTCGCCTGCGGCTCGCAATGACCGGATGGGTTTTTCGACAGGTTCTTAAAGGTTTTGTCTGCAGCAAAGTCAGTAGACGGGTAATTAGTTTTTTTATTTCTCCCTGGTTGTACGAAGCACACCTGGAGCAATCAAGGCCGCACGGCGCCAGCTCTTTTAAGATAGCCTGGTAGTCTGTCATCTAGCTTCCCCCTTCTCAGGTTGTTCAGATGTATTTTTCGGTGCTGGTATATTACTTCTATCAATTAGTTGCTTCCCCTTCTCCGGAGAAGTAACAATTTGTCCGGCAAGTTTAGCTAATGTGAGGAAAATTGCAGCTATTTTGCGGGAACAAAGAAAAATGTCCCGGGCTGCCGGGAATATGGCTATTGTGATATGCACCTTGAAAATGCGGGTACGGTAGGACAGGGGATACTTGTGGCAAACAAGAGAACCGTCCCTCTGTTTGCTCTGTTGTCCTTTCTGGGAAAATACTTTATAATTTACGTCATAACGAGAGAGGAGTAAAATTGATGCACCTGACTATTGACGAATTGCACCGGGCTTTTGAAAAAGAAGGCTACATCTGCGAGCGGGACCTGGTGATCACCGTTTTTCTGGCTTTGCAACTGGGCAAGCCGCTGCTGGTGGAAGGCGCGCCGGGAGTGGGCAAGACGGAAATCGCCAAGGTTTTGGGCCGCGTTTTTGCTGCGGATTTAATCCGGCTGCAGTGCTACGAAGGGCTGGACGAGAACAAGGCCCTCTACGAGTGGAATTACCAGCGCCAGTTGCTGAAGATCCAGCTCTTAAAAGAGACTTGTGCCGGCGAGACGGCGGAAAGCGACCTTTTCAGCGCCGAATACCTTCTGGAGCGGCCGCTGTTGAAGGCCATCCGGGCTGAAAAGCAGGTGGTGCTGCTGATAGACGAAGTGGACAAAGTGGACGAGGAATTTGAGGCCTTCTTGTTTGAAGTGCTTTCGGATTTCCAGGTTTCTATTCCGGAACTGGGGACGCTGGTAGCCAGGCACATACCGGTGGTGGTGTTGACCAGCAACGGGGAGCGGGAGCTTTCCGACGGCCTGAAGCGCCGGTGTGTGTACCTTTACATTGACTACCCGACCGTGGAGAAAGAAATGCGGATCTTGCAGGTGAAGGTGCCGGAAGCCGGAGACAAGCTGGCTCGGGAGATAGCCCGGGCGGTGCATTTTATCAGGAGCAGCCTGGAATTGAGAAAAAAACCGGCCATTTCGGAGACCATCGACTGGGCGCGGGCGCTGGTCGCCCTCAACGCCGACGCCCTCGGGCCGGAAGTAATCGGCCGGACGGTGGGCATGGTGCTGAAAAATAAAGAAGACCTGGATGCGCTGGAGCGGCAGGTCGGGGTGAAGGAAGTGGCCGATTACGCCCGCTCCGGCCTGGCCGGAGGGGGAAAAGCATGAAGCCGGACCGGGTGGCCCAAACGGTTGCCGCTGTGGAAGGAGAAGGCCTCAATACGCTGGACCGGAGTCTGGTCAAGTTTGTCCATATCCTGCGCCACCTGGGTGTGCGGGTGAGTACCGCCGAAGCGATGGATGCTTTTGCCGCCCTGGCAAAGGTGGACATATTAGACCGGCTGCAGGTGAAGGGAGCGCTCCAGGCCGCCCTGGTCAAGAGCTATCACGACCGGCAGGTGTTCGGCCGGGCCTTCGACCTCTTTTTTGCGCCGCCGGAGGCGAAAGAAGAGCGTTCCCGGCTCCGGCGGGAGCGGCAGGCGGAAAAGGAACGGCAGGAACAGGAGGCCGAGTCCCGGTTGCTCGGGGAAATTAAAGAAAGCAACCGGCCGTGGGCTAAAGACGCGCTGGAGCGGTTGCACCTGACCGCGGAGCAAAAAGAAACCCTGGCCCGCATCCCGCAGCAGGAAAGAAAGCGCCTGGCGGAACTTTTCAGCCGGATGCAGGGCAACCCGGTAAACAACCCTTCCGAGTTGATTGCCCGGATGATCGGCAGGTCGCTCGACTACTGGTACCACCGTATGCTGCAGGAACCGGAAGGGCAAGACAGCAACCAGTCATCCGGCGCGGCGCCCACCGGCGCAGATGAACTGGATCAGATCATCGAGGCGGTTTCAGCCGGCCCGGCCCTGGAGCAGGAAGACGACTCGATTCTGCACGAGGACATGAAGAATATAGCGGACAGGGACCTGCCAAAGATGGCCGTGTTGATCAAAAAACTTTCCCGCCGCCTGGCCACCCGCATTTCCCGGCGCTACCACCGCAGCAGGAAATGGGAGAAACTCGACGTCCGCCGTACCGTCCGCCGCAGCATCCGCTACGGCGGCGCCATGCTGGACTTGCGCTATAAAGCCAGAAGGGTGCAGAAACCCCGTCTGATATTAATTTGCGACGTTTCCGCCTCGATGGCCCGCTACGCCGCTTTCGTAGCGCAGTTCATCTACGGCCTCTCCAGTGTCGTCCGGGGCATCGAGAGCTTTGTCTTCGCCGAAGACCTGGAACGGGTTACCCCTTACTTCCGGCACGGCGGCGATTTTGCCGCAGTCATGGCCGGCGTGATGGGGGAAAGCCGGCAGTGGGGGCAAACCACCAACCTGCACGCCGCCCTGGAGACTTTTCTGGGCTCGCACCGGCGCCTGCTTCAGCCGGATGCCTTCGTCATTGTGGTGAGCGACGCCAAAACGCTGGCCGCGGAGGATACCGCCCGGGACCTGGCCGAAATCCGGAGGGCCGTGCGGGAGATCATCTGGCTCAACACCATACCCCAGAAAGAATGGAAAGACGTTCCCCAGGCGGCTGTTTTCCGGGAGCACTGCCGCATGTTCGAGTGCTATACCCTGGCCCACCTGAACAGGGTGCTGCGGGGGCAGATGCCGGGCGCCTGATGGATTAGCCGTGTTAACCATGTCAGATTATGATGGTGGTTCCGTCAAACCTGGTAAAGGAGAAGCCGCTAAAATCCTCATTGTAGGTTTCCCGGTAATCCTGAAGGACCCCGATGGCGGCTGCTTCACCCAGCTTCAGGCCCTCAGTTCCGTCGGAGCGCCAGTGTAAGCCGGCGGTATCGCGGCCAAGGGCGATATTGGCGGCAAGTTTGTTCAATTCCCCGCCTATGGTCAAAGGCGCCCCTTTGTAAGGAAGCAGCGAGAGACCGTCGGAACTGGCTGTGACCGGATGGGGAATGACAAACGACTCCTTAAAGAACGCCTTCAGCATGGTAACCCCCGCTCCGGCAATGCAGGCGTGACCGGCGGGATAGGCCGGGTGGGTGGGGCATCCTTCCGGATAGGCTATGGGTAACAGGTAGGTGCCGAACTTGCTGAAGACGTCGGAAACTGCCTGCGAGTTCAATAGTTCCGGGTTGATCGGGTAGCCGGCGGCGCCCGTCAAAAGGTTGTGGACGCGTCCGCCGAATTCCTCGGGCCGGAGCCGGCGGTGGACCAGGAATTTCTGGAACCAGCCGGCCTCCAGTGCCCCCCGCGCCGCCCGGGCCACCAGGTCCAGAATATGGGGGGTGCCGAAAGTGGTAAAACCGCCCTGGGTTGCCGAAAACAGATAGGGGTTGGCCGGAGCCAGCGCCGCCTGTCCGAAGCCTGAAAGAATCAGACAGGCAGTGAGAATACCCTGGTAGGAGAAATCACGGTGTACCCATTCGCCCAGATCGCGGCCGCTGCGGATATAGCGGGGCGTGGGGTCGGATTTGTCCGGAGTCGCCGGAGCAAGTCCGTTCTGGATGTTCAACCATTCCTCATACGAGGTCATGTGGTCGTCGCCAGCCGCCGTGGTGCGGTATTGCTGGACGATCGTAGCGGCCCCGAAGGGAATGTCTTTCCACAGGAACTGGGAAATATAAGGCCCCGCCAGATCACCCGGCGTATTGCCGCGGAACAGGGTTCCCGTAGTGACTGCTCCATTGGCTTTGGGCCCGCGAAAATCCGAAAACCCCGACAGGTCGGAAGCAGCTGCGAGGGTGAGCGGATCGGTGTCGTAGTCTGCGAAAGGCACATCACGGGTTAGCGCCTGCCAGTAAAGTTCGGCCATCTCACCGGCAATCCAGGCGCTGCTGAAGGCCGGCGGCACAACTATTCCCAGGTTGTGACAATCAGCTCCCGCCAGATCAAATGCATAAGCGGCCTGAGGGTTGGCGAGCCTGGCAACACCTCCCATGGGGATGGATTCAAAGTAATCCGGGTTGCCGGTCATCAAAGCCCTGATCAAGGCATTGTAGGCGTTGAGGTTAACCTCGCCGAGGTGATTGTGCGGCAGTCCCTTGGAATAGTTGCCGATTTTGCTGGGAAACAAATCTTCGTCGCCGTTACATGGATGACCCTGGAGAGGGAGGTTTTTTTGAAAAAGGGCCGCTTCCAGACGAACTTGAAATGCCTTTTGACGGCGTTTCCTTGCAGTTATCGGCCCAATTTCACACGATTCCCCCAAGAAAATATGCTCGCTCATGCCGGGCCCACCTCTTTAACCATATTATTTTATATTTTCCATATTTTATATTATGAAAAAAAATAAAATAAGGTGATGGGCTATATTTTTGATTGGTTTGAAATTATATTTCAGGCGTCTATCTTCCAGGTGTGCGCTCTTCCGCAGCAATCCTCACCGGTGCAGGTAATCTCTACTTCTGCCTCCGGGTACTTGCTTCTAAGTTCACCGGCTATGGCGTGAATATCCTCATATTTTACATCCCTGAAAAAGTCGGCTATTTCCCCGTCCAGGTAGACAATTATGTCCCTCTTTTCAATGGCGCTTAGGCCCAGTTCAAACTGGATGGATATTTTATTCGCCATGGCTTTTTTGCCCCCTTGTTTGTTGTGTGTTGTTTATTTCATGCGTTTCAGCTGTTTCGCAACCTTACGAAAAAGGCAGTTCTTCTCCGTTGACAAACACCCTGCGGATAACAGCGGCGCCACCGGCGCCGACCCTGACCTCCACATCAATCTGGTTCCGCTCAATCCGGTTCAGAGGCTGCTCTATCTTCATTCCTTTGCCTTCGGGGACGTAAAACCTCTCAATACCGTAGATTACCCGTACTTCTCTATCTGAACCGTACACGTATTTCCCTTCTATAAGCACTTCTCCGGGGTTGAGAGATGATGGTTTTCGCAAATATGCCTCCGAGGCCACATGGTATTTGTCTTGCGGTTTGAGCACTACGTAGACCGTTTTGTTTCGCCTGAAGCCGCGGCTTATATCTGCGCCTTCCGCCTGAAAAATGCCGGCCGGAAGACGGTTTATTTCGTACCCCAGGCTGACGTAGTCTCCCATCATCAGATCGCGCGGATCTACCGGGACTGTTTTCAACAACACCGTTTCACCGGCCTGGATTATCCAGAAACGGCTGAAGGCTATAAGGGCCAGAAAGAGGATTTGGGCCGCCACCACAACGGCAAATTTCCATTTCAAGCTTATCTTGCCTGTGTTTAAAATCATTCTTCCGGTCCCCCTTTGATCTTGTCGACCAACTGGCGTCGCTGGTGTTCAAGCAATGCGGCCACGAGGAAAAGGATTACACCGGCTCCCAGGAAAAAGAAGGACTTGGACATGAATCCCCAGGCGTAGTGGGCGTAAGACAGAAAAACGGTCAACATGAAGTAAATGCATCCCTGGTTGATTAAGTGAGCGGCGCGCAGGGAGTTTCCGGCGAAAATAAGCGCGATGCCGAACAGGCCGAGCACGAAAGCGGACACGATATCCAGAGGGATATCCGGGAAGGGCCTTAAAGCGTAAACCGGCAAAAAAACCGTTAAGACTGCTATCGACGCAACGGGTACCTTTTTGAAAAAGACGGGCATGGCGGCCACGATCAGCAGCCCTGACTGCACTGCCAGGTGAAGCGAAGTGTTGCTCCACCGATGTTCAGGGAAGAAAGCCAGGAATGCGGCCCCTAAAAACCCCAGGGCCATGCCGAACCCCTGCAGCGCCGGCGTGTATTCCGGTATCAGGCGCCGGGTAGACTGCCCTAGAGCGACCAGCGCCAGACCCAGGAGCGGGGTGTTGATGAACCAGGGGCCTATTTCAGTCTCGATGTGGAAGAACGTTGTCAGGGAAACAATCGCCAGGCCGGCGAGGGAGAGCACGACTAAAAGAACCGACCTGTAAAGGTAGAGGAAGGGGAACACCGCTGCCGCCAGCCAGACGTGGAATAAAAAGTGGCTATCGTATATTGATGCGCTTGCGACTCCGTAAATGCCGAGCAAGACGATTGCAAGACTCATCAGCAGCGCCGATTTCATAAGGTAGGCCATCAGCGCCGTTGCGATGAACCAGTAAAGAAACCCGTCGGCGTTGAAGGAAAGCATGTGGAACATCTGGCCGGTAAGCCAGATGCCGGCTCCGAAGGAAAGGTTTCCTAAAAGAATTAAGCTGAAACCCGCCCCGGTCAACCCTTTTTCAAAGTACAGCCTGTACCCGGAATAGTAAGCCAGCGCTATGACTGTGTAAATCAGCCCGAGTTTGAAGATCTTGGGCAGCACCTGCCAGTTGGCGGCAAAGAACAGGATGATTCCCAGCCCAATAAGGAAGGCGGCAAGAATAAAAATGATCCGGCTGGAACTCAGGGGCGGCCTGGAGGGGTAGCCGGCAGTAATCTCCTGGAATTGTTCTCCGGAAATGATGCCGCGCTCCATCCAGCCGTGCGCCTGTTCCTTAAGCCATCGATTGCGGCCCATGGCGTTGCCTCCCTGAATTGGCAGGACTCTCCTGTGGCTCTATTATAAGGGTCTTTTCACGACCTAACAAGACTTTTCTCCAATTTTTTTAAAATTACCGGTAAGGCAGCTATAGAGAAGACTTAGGGCAAACGTTGGAGAGCTGCCGCTGAAGAGAACAATTAACTGCAAAGGAGAAATCGCCATCTGCTTACTGAACAAGGTATTTTCAGGCCTTTTATTTGGATCTGTTTTATCTCTGCGATAAAGT
>JAGUVT010000096.1 GCA_020062745.1 Deltaproteobacteria bacterium | reverse complement strand
GCCGATGTCGTTTTTCGCAAGAAGTTGAAGGAGATCTTGTCGCATGCTGGTTATCTGGTAGTTGGTGAAGTTGGGGACGGGAGAAGTGCTCTGAAGGTGGTTTTTCAAAATGAGCCCGATCTGGTAATTATGGATTCGCAACTGCCGGGGTTAAGATGCCTGGAAGTGGCCGGGATTATTGAAGAGCACAGAGCGGCGCCGGTGATTCTTCTGGCTTCTGCTCATGAACTGGATATCCTGGATGGAGACGGGGCCTCGCGGATTTTGGGTTACCTGGTCAAGCCCGTGTGTGAAGCCAGCCTTATTCCTGCTCTTGAGGTTGCTGTCGCCAATTTTAAGAAATTGCTGAAGCTTGAGCAGGAAAACAAAAAGCTGAAAGAAACCCTGGAGGCCAGGAGGGTGGTGGAAAAAGCAAAGGGGATTTTGATGAGGGGAAAGAAGCTGAGTGAAGACGAAGCTTACCGGTATTTGCAGAAGCAAAGCATGGACCGTTGCATACCGATGGCCAGAGTGGCAAAGGAGTTGATCTCCAGGGCTGAGGGGAAAATATAGTCTTGTATACAGTATTTTTTTAAATCCGGGTATTGATCTGGAATGATAAAGTGTTATATTAATAAGGGTAAGTTAAAAAATCAGTTTTTTTAAAGGGCAACGGCGTCCTTATTCGGGTCCGGCGAAAAGCGGTCCTGAGTAAGGGTTTTTTATTTTTCGGGGAGGTTGTTCATTTTTGGGTGTTTATACGAAGGAAGAAGTTTTGGATAAAGCCAGGGAGTACAACGTCAAGTTTATCCGCCTGCAATTTACGGATATGTTCGGTTCATTGAAAAATATTGCCGTTACGGTGGAGGAACTGGAAAGAGCGCTGGACGGGCGGGTTATGTTTGACAGTTCCGCAATTGAAGGTTTTGCCGGGAACAGAGAGATGGATATTTACCTGCGGCCCGACCCGGCGACATTTAAGGTTTTTCCCTGGCGGCCGCGTGATGGGGCCGTGGCAAGGCTGATCTGCGATGTTTGTTTGCCTGACGGGGAGCCTTTCGGGGGGTGTTCCCGCAGCGTTCTGAAAAGAGTGACGGGGGAAGCCGGAAAACTGGATTTTAATCTCCGGGTGGGGGCGCAGATAGAGTTTTTCCTTTTCCTGCTGAATGAGCAGGGGAAACCGACCACGTTGACCCACGATCAGGCGGGGTATTGTGATATTACTCCGGTGGACCTGGGAGAGAACGCCAGGCGCGACATGGTGCTTACTCTCGAGGAAATGGGCTTTCAAATTTTTTCTTCGCATCATGAAGTAGCCCCGGGCCAGCATGAGATATTTATTAAAGATGACGACGCCCTGGCCATGGCCGATAAAATTGTCACCTTTAAGTTTGTCGTGCGCACCATAGCCCAGCGGCACGGCTTGCACGCGTCTTTTATGCCCAAGCCCCTTTCCGGCTTGAATGGTTCGGCGATGTGCCTGCATCAAAGCCTGTGGCGCGGCGGGCGGAACGTTTTTGACGGCTGCGGGAGCGAACCGGGTTTGAGCGAGGCGGCCCGTTGCTATATCGGTGGATTGATCCGGCATGCCTGTTCTCTGACGGCTGTTGCCAACCCGCTGGTTAATTCGTATAAGCGGTTGCTGCCGGACGAGCATTCGCCGGTACTGGCGGCGTGGTCCGGTTGCAACCGCAATACGATGATTAAGGTTCTTTCCCCCGGCAACGGTGAGAACCGGGTAATCTTACGCAGTCCGGATGCCACCTGCAACCCGTACCTGATGCTGGCGGCGGCCTTGAAAGCGGGCTTGCATGGTGTTGTTGGAGATATTGCGCCGCCGCCGGAGGAAGGGATGGATTGCGGTGATTTGAAAGAGCTGATCCGGCAGAGGGGCCTGCCGCGCAGCCTGAGGGAAGCTCTTGATGCTTTGGAGTCCGATGAGGTTGTAAAAGAGGCGCTGGGCGGGCATATTGTGGAGCGGTTTGTGAAAGTTAAAAGTGAAGAATGGGAGCGTTTTCAAACCGAGATTCACCCGTGGGAGTTGAAGCAGTATCTGGCCAATTATTAACATTTCCTGTTGGTATGGAATAAAAGCATCAGGTAAAATGGAGGAGGTAGTGTAATGTAAGCAGGGTACTTGCGAAGGAGAAGCGGTATAAGGCCAGTTTTTAAGAGAGAAGAAACAGGAGGATGGTATGAAATGAGTTTCAGCAAAGGGATCAATGCCAGCGCGGCAACCATGACCAGGCTGCGCACCGGCGACAGCAATTGTTCTTTCAGCGGCATGTGCGTCACCTGTCTGGACGGATGTCCCGGCCTGTGCGAGATCGGGAAATCCGCGGTGCGCAGTAAGGAGGTCTTATATCCCCAGCCTTTTGGAAAAATTACTGCCGCTTCCCAGAAGGATTACCCGGTGGATTATTCTCATTTTAATATTATGGGGACGGCGGTAGGCGCTCACGGTATAGACGCTGATCCGGACAAGGCTATTTTCCCGGCTGTCAGTTTGGAGTCGGAGATAGGTGATGCGCACAAGATTACTTTAAGCCTGCCTTTTGTAGTGGCGGCCATGGGGTCGACCAATGTGGCGGCCGACAACTGGGAGCATCTGGCGGCCGGCGCGGCTGTTTGCGGTATCGGTATTGCGATCGGGGAGAATGTTTGCGCCATGGACCCGAATGCGGAAATCAAGAACGGCCGGGTAGTTCATTCCCCGAACCTGGCCCGCCGGGTAAAGGATTTTCAACGCTGGTATAACGGGAAAGGTTTTATTGCCGTACAGGCCAACGTGGAGGACACCAGGCTCGGAGTACAGGAATATGCCCTCGAGAAATTGGGTGTTGATGCGGTAGAGTTGAAGTGGGGCCAGGGAGCGAAGGACATCGGCGGCGAGGTGAAGCTGAACACGCTTGAACGGGCTTTGCAACTGAAAAGCCGGGGTTATATCGTGCTGCCCGATCCCGAAGACGCCGGTGTGCAGGCCGCCTACAAGGCCGGCGCTTTCACCGAGTTTGAAAGACATTCCCGCATCGGCATGGTGGATCAGGAGTCTTTCCAGGCCAGGGTTGATGAACTGCGGAAAGCAGGAGCGAAATATATCTTTCTGAAAACCGGCGCCTACCGTCCGTCCGACCTGGCCCGGGCCGTAAAGTATGCCTCCGATGCCAGGCTGGATTTACTTACCGTTGACGGCGCCGGCGGCGGTACCGGCATGAGTCCCTGGCGGATGATGAATGAATGGGGTATCCCGACGCTCTATATCCAGGCATTGATGGTAAAATACCTGGACAAACTGGCGGCCAGGGGCGCCTATGTCCCGCCGGTGGCGATAGCAGGGGGCTTTACCCTTGAAGATCACGTATATAAAGGAATAGCCCTGGGAGCGCCTCATATCAAAGCGATCGGGGTCGCCCGCTCGGCCCTTACGGCGGCCATGGTGGGCAAAACTGTCGGGGAGTCCATCAGAAGCGGCAAGGTGCCGAATGAATATAAGAAATACGGGGAAACAATGGAACAGGTCTTTATTGCCTTTTCGGATCTCAAAGAGAAATTGGGCGGTGATTTTGATCAGTTGCCTGCCGGCGCCATCGGCGTTTACGGTTATTTTGAGCGGATTGCCCAGGGCTTGCGCCAGTTGATGTGCGGCGCCCGCAAGTTCGCCCTTTCTTATATTACGCGTGACGACCTGGCTGCTCTGACCAGGGAGGCGGCCGGGATTACGGGTATTGACTATATTATGGATATTGACGCCGCGGAAGTTGAAGATATTTTAAAATAGGAATAAAAAAGTTATTGCTTATTTTTTTAAAGTCACTTATAATGTTTTTGTAAATTTGATAACATAGGTACGAGGATGTGCCTATAAACGATCTGGCAATGGTGCCCTCTTCAGGTTGAATCTGTGGGAGGGCATTTTCTCTTACTGATCCAAAGGGAGGCAAAGTTGGTGGGGGAGCAGCGGGTTGTCATGGTGGATAACGATCCCGCCTGGCGTAAAAACATTAAAGCGACCCTGGCCAAGATGGGGTACTATGTGGTCGGCGAGGCGGAAGACGGGCTGGGCGGCTTGAAGCTGGTGCGCACCAGGCAGCCCGACCTGCTGATCATCGAGGCTTTTCTGCCCGGCATGGACGGGCTGGAAGTGGCGCGCATCGTCCACGAAGATAAGCTGGCCCCGGTAGTGCTTACGGCTTCTTCCCACCAGCAGGATTTGATTGAAAAGGCGAAGGTGGCCAGGGTTTTTGCCTTTCTGGTCAAGCCGATCGAAGAATCAAGCCTGATCCCTGCTGTTGAACTGGCTCTGGCCAACTACCAGGAAATCGTCAGGCTGGAAAACCAGTTGAAAGAGTTGAAAGAAACCCTGGAGACCAGGAAGTTGATTGAAAAGGCGAAAGGGATCTTAATGGAGACCATGGGTCTGTCCGAAACCGAAGCGTTCAAGCGCATTCAGCGGCAGAGCATGAACAAGCGCATTTCCATGCGGGCGGTGGCGGAGGCGATTATTCTGGCGCATAATCTTTAAAATAAATAAGAGATCGATGCGGGTACGCAGGCGTATCCGGCCGGGCAAAGGCGCCCTCTAAAGCAGGTTTTTAAACCTTAAACCTGTTACGGAGGGCTTTCTTTTTTATCATTAAATTTAGAAGGGTGGTTAGATTTGGTGGAGAATTTGGAGAAGGGCCAGTTAATTGAAAAGGCCAGGAACCTGGGAGTGAAGTTTATTCGCCTGCAGTTTACCGACATTTTCGGGGTGTTGAAAAATGTGGCCATTACCATTGAACAACTGGATAAGGCCCTGGACGGTGAGTTGATGTTTGATGGTTCGTCCATTCATGGGTTTGCCCGCATTGAGGAATCCGATATGTACCTGCGCCCCGACCTGAATACCTTTGTGGTGTTTCCCTGGCGGCCGCGGGAAGGGGGGGTGGCCCGTTTGATCTGTGATGTTTATCATCCCGATGGGACGCCCTTTGCCGGAGACCCCCGCTATATTTTGAAGAAAGTACTGGCGGAGGCGGCGGATATGGGCTATACCATGCAGGTGGGACCGGAGATGGAATTCTTCCTCTTTCAGGTGGATCAGGACGGTCATCCGACCCTGGAAACCCATGACCGGGCCGGTTATTTCGACCTGACGCCGGTTGATATGGGTGAAAACGCCCGGCGGGCGATGGTGCTTACCCTGGAGGAAATGGGCTTCGAGATTGAAGCGTCGCACCATGAAGTGGCTCCCGGCCAGCATGAAATCGACTTTAAGTATTCCGACGCCCTTGATGTGGCTGATAAGGTCATGACTTTTAAAATGGTGGTGCGTACCATTGCCCAACGCCACGGTTTGCATGCCACCTTTATGCCCAAACCCATATTTGGCATCAACGGTTCCGGTATGCACATGAACCAGTCTCTTTTTTGGATTAAGGAAAGGGGACACTCCTCCTTCGGAGAAATGTCATCAAATAAGGAAAGGGGACACTCCTCCTTCGGAGAAATGTCATCAAATAAGGAAAGGGGACACTCCTCCTTCGGAGAAATGTCCCCAAGCGGCAAGAACGCTTTTTACGACCCTGAGGCGCCGGACCAGTTAAGCGAAACCGCCTGCCATTATGTCGGCGGCCTGATTGCTCACTGCCGGGCTTTTGCCGCCATTACCAACCCGACGGTTAATTCATACAAGCGTCTGGTGCCCGGCTATGAGGCGCCGGTCTATATTGCCTGGTCCGGCCGCAACCGCAGTCCGCTGATCCGGATCCCGGCCAAACGGGGCAGTTCAACCAGGGTGGAGTTACGCAATCCCGACCCGGCCTGCAACCCTTACCTGGCCATAGCCGCCAGCTTAAAAGCCGGGCTGGACGGAATCAAACGTAAAATCAAGCCTCCTGCTCCCTGCGACCGGAATATCTACCATATGACGGAGGCAGAGCGGAAAGAGCTCGGTATCGGCAGCCTGCCGGCCAGCCTGGAGGAAGCCATGGCTGAACTGGCCGGGAGTGAAGTGATGATCAGTATGCTGGGCAGCCATGTTTATGAGAAATTTATGGAAGCAAAACAGCAGGAATGGGATAATTACCGCTTGCAGGTTCATCCCTGGGAGGTGGATGAGTACCTGACCAGGTTTTAATAAGACGCTTAAACAATCCCTTGTTCCTGATTTAACCGGACAAGGGATTCTTTTTTAGTGAAATATTTAAATTTGCTTATGGTTTTTTCGATTTTTTATGATATACTATAACCTGTTAACTGAGAATTTTGAGGTACAGCGTCGTACCTGCTGCGGGGCAATGAGGCCTACATGAACGGGTAAAAAGACATTACCTGGCAGTGTGGTCTTTTTTTCTGTAAAATAGCCCCCGGAAAAGATGAAAGGGCGTGACTGTTTTCGTGGCTATGCTTACCAACGATGATGTGCGTAGTCTGGCTAAAGAGTTGGGGGTTAAATTTGTTCGCCTGCAGTTTACCGACATCTTCGGGATTCTAAAAAATGTGGCCATTACCGTTGAGCAACTGGACAAGGCCCTGGAGGGAGAGCTGATGTTTGACGGCTCTTCGATTGAGGGTTTTGTGCGGATTGAAGAATCCGACATGTACCTGCGGCCCGACCCTTCGACTTTTGTGGTTTTTCCCTGGAAGCCCAGGGACGGGGCGGTGGCCCGGTTGATTTGCGATATTTACAACCCGGACGGCACACCTTTTGAGGGGGACCCGCGTTACGTTCTAAGAAGGGCCTTAAAAGAAGCGAAGGAACTCGGTTATACAATGAATGTTGGGCCGGAGGCGGAGTTCTTTCTTTTTCATATTGACCAGGAAGGAAGACCGACGACCACAACCCATGACCGGGCCGGCTATTTTGATCTGACGCCGGTCGACCTCGGTGAGAATGCGCGGCGGGATATGGTTATAACTTTACAGCAGATGGGTTTTGAGATTGAAGCGTCCCACCACGAGGTGGCGCCCGGCCAGCATGAAATTGATTTCAAATATTCCGACGCGCTGGATATAGCGGATAAAGTCGTCACTTTTAAGTTCGTCGTACGTACCATAGCCCAGCGGCACAGCCTGCATGCTTCTTTCATGCCGAAGCCGCTTTTCGGCATTGCCGGTTCGGGCATGCATTTAAACCAGTCGTTGATGAGGGACGGGGAGAACTGTTTTTTTGACCCGGCGGCCGAAGACGGCTTAAGCCGGGAGCTGTATTATTACGTCGGCGGCCTGATGCGCCATATCCGGGCCGTCACGGCCGTTACCAACCCGATTGTAAATTCTTATAAACGTCTTGTATCGGGCTACGAGGCGCCGGTATATATTGCCTGGTCCGCCCGGAACCGGAGCCCGCTGATCCGGGTGCCGGCCAAGCGGGGCCACTCCACCCGGATTGAACTGCGCAACCCCGACCCTACCTGCAACCCTTACCTGGCCCTGGCGGTTTGCTTGAAAGCCGGCCTGGACGGGATTAAAAAGAAGATAGCCCCGCCGTCTTCCTGTGATCGTAATATTTACGAGATGAGTGAGCACGAGCGTTTTCAACATGGCATCGGCAATCTGCCGGAAAGTTTATATGAAGCGGTGCATGAACTGAAAAACAATGAAATTATCCGGGACGCCCTGGGAGAGCATGTTTTTCACCGGTTCTGCGAGGCCAAGCTGATTGAATGGGACCGCTACCGGCTCCAGGTTCATCCGTGGGAGTTGGAGGAGTATTTAGCGAAGTTTTAGTTTAATATTTAAAGTTTAATAGAGGGTACAGCGCTGTACCCGGATGAGTTTTAGGCAACGAGGCCTACATCTATAGCCGCACCGAAAAGATGGTGTGTCTATGAGGTAGTCCTTTTTTATTTCCAACACTGTTTATGGGGGTAAGACAATTTTTAAGGCAGGTGCTTTTTAAAAGATGAGAGGAGAGTTTCCCAGGAACCCGTCCGGTTGCGCGATCAGCGGCATTATCAGTACCAAAGGCCGGCGCATGACCGGGGACATTATCATTAAATCGATTGCCCTGATGCATGACCGGTCCAACGGTCTGGGGGGAGGATTTGCCGCTTACGGCATTTATCCTGAATTCAAAGACCATTACGCTTTTCACGTGCTTTACCACGGTCACCAGAGCCGGGACGACACGGAGTGCTACTTGAAGGAGAATTTTATCGTTGACCGGGCCGAGCCGATCCCGACCAGGCCGGTGGCTGGCATAACCGACCCGCCCATGCTCTGGCGCTATTTCTTACAGGCGCGGCCCGGCCGGCCGGAACAGCGCGGCTGTACATCAGAGGAAAGGGGACACTCCTCCTTCGGAGAAATGTCCCCAGATGAGCGGGACTTTGTGGTGTCTGTGGTGATGAGCATCAATAACAGTATTCCGGGCGCATTTATCATTTCTTCCGGTAAAAATATGGGCGCTTTCAAAGGAGTGGGCTTTCCGGAGGACATCGGCTGGTTTTACCGTCTGGATGAGTACGAAGCCTATCTCTGGACGAGCCACGGCCGTTTTCCGACCAATACGCCGGGCTGGTGGGGCGGCGCCCATCCTTTCTGCCTGCTGGACTGGTCGGTGGTGCATAATGGAGAGATTTCGTCTTACGGGATTAATAAACGCTACCTGGAGATGTTCGCCTACAAGTGCGAGTTGCAGACCGACACCGAGGTGGTGGCCTACCTGTTCGACCTTTTGTACCGGCGCCAGAAGCTGCCTTTTGAAATTACCTGCCGGGTGCTGGCGGCGCCTTTCTGGAAGGATATCGACCGGATGGCGGAGGAAGAGAAGGCTATGTATACCGCCTTGCGTCAGGTTTACGGGTCGGCGCTGATTAACGGGCCCTTTAGTTTTATCGTGGCGCACAGCCGGGCGATGATCGGTTTGAACGACCGGATCAAATTGCGGCCGATGACCTGCGGAGTAAAGGACGACCTGGTGTTTATGGCCAGTGAAGAAAGCGCCATCCGGGAAATCTGTCCGGAGCCGGATAGAATATGGGCGGCCAGAGCAGGTGAACCGATTATTGCCGAACTGGAGGAGGGGCTTTAAGATATGAGCAGTTTGATTCCGGCTGAGTTTCTGGTACGCATTGATTACGAACGCTGCCGGCGCTGCAAGCGGTGTGTGCTGAACTGCGGATTCGGGACGTTGAGTTTCGAAGACCGGGTGGTCGCCGATCATAAGAAGTGTGCGGCCTGCCACCGGTGCGCGGCATTTTGTCCGGAAGGCGCCATTACCATTGAGAAGAATCGCCTGCAATTTAAAGATAACAGCTTCTGGCTGCCCGAATACCGCAAAAATATCATGAGGCAGGCCGAGAGCGGCGGCATGCTGCTCACCGGCATGGGCAACGATAAGCCGTATTTCAGCTATTTCGACCATATGCTGCTGGATGCCTGCCAGGTGACGAACCCTTCCATCGACCCTCTGCGTGAGCCGATGGAACTGCGCACGTACCTGGGCAGCAAACCGGAAGCGTTGGATTTCGAGCAGTCACCTGACGGCGCGATAAAATTAACAACCCAAATGGCGCCCCAGGTCCGGATTGAGACGCCGATTGTTTTTGGCGGCATGTCTTACGGCGCCATCAGTTTAAACGCCCACCGGTCCCTGGCCAGGGCGGCTTATGAAAGCGGCATTTTAATGAACACCGGTGAGGGCGGGTTGCACAAGGACCTGTATCCTTACAGCAGCAATATCATTGTCCAGTGCGCTTCCGGGCGTTTTGGCGTGGACAGCGCTTATTTAAACCAGGCGGCGGTTGTTGAAATTAAAATCGGCCAGGGCGCAAAGCCCGGCATAGGCGGTCACCTGCCCGGTGAAAAGGTAAACCAGGAGGTCTCTGAAACGAGGATGATTCCGGTCGGCACCGACGCCCTCTCGCCGGCGCCGCACCATGACATATATTCTATTGAAGATTTGTCCCAGTTGATTTATGCTTTAAAGGAAGCTACCGGTTATACCAAGCCGGTCAGTGTCAAAATAGCGGCAGTGCACAATGTGGCGGCGATTTCCAGCGGCATTGCCCGGGCCGGCGCCGATATAATTTACCTGGACGGCTTGCGCGGCGGTACGGGGGCGTCTCCAACCATCATCCGGGACCATATCGGCATTCCCATCGAAATGGCCATAGCCGCGGTGGATGACAGGCTGCGCCGGGAGGGAATCCGCAACCGGGTTTCAGTTATTGCCGCCGGCGGAATCAGGCATTCCGGCGATGTGGCCAAGGCCATCGCCCTGGGTGCCGACGCAGTGGCTCTCGGGACGGCGGCCCTGATTGCTTTGGGCTGCCGGGTTTGCCAGAAGTGCTATACCGGCAACTGTTCCTGGGGTATTGCCACCCAGCGGCCGGAACTGGTGCGCCGGCTGGATCCCGACGAGGGGGCCGAGCGTTTGAATAATTTAATTCGCGGCTGGTCTCTGGAGCTGAAGGAGATTCTCGGCGCCCTGGGGGTCAACGCCGTAGAAAGCTTAAGGGGCAGCCGGGAACGGTTGCGCGGGGTGGGCCTCTCGGAAGTCGATTTGGAAATACTGGGCATTAAACCGGCCGGCCGCTAGTCAGTTGAAAGATTAAGATCAGTTTTGCCTGCAATTCAGCTACTATAAAAGGATGGGGAATATAAAATGCAGATCGATGCCAGAGGAGTCCATTACCGGGATTTGAACCGGATGCTCAAGGAAGCGGCGGCAGCCGGGGAAAAGGAGTTCGTGCTGGATAATGTGAACGGCCAGCGCTATATCGGCACCGGCGTCAACTTGCCGGTGAATATCGTGATCAACGGTGTTCCGGGCAATGACCTGGCCGCTTTTATGGATGGCCCGGCGGTTACCGTATGCGCCAACGCCCAGGACGGGGTCGCCAATACGATGAATGCCGGAACCGTGGTGGTGCACGGCAGCGCGGGCGATGTTCTGGGTTACGGTATGCGGGGCGGCAAGCTTTACATCAGGAATAATGTGGGCTACCGGGTGGGCATCCATATGAAAGAATACAAAAGGCAGGTGCCGGTTATTATTGCCGGCGGGACGGCAGGAGACTTTTTCGGCGAATATATGGCCGGAGGCGTTTTGATCCTCCTCGGTTTGGAGCGGCGGCAGGGAGAACCGCTGACCGGGGACTACCTCGGTACCGGGATGCACGGCGGGGTAATTTACCTGCGTGGTCCGGTAGAACCGTATAAGCTGGGTAAAGAGGTGGCGGTTCTGGAACTGGACGACGGCGATGAAAAAATACTGGGCAAATATTTAAAAGAGTATTGCGATTGTTTCGGACTGGATTACCAGGCCGTGCGGGAAGAGCCGTTTGTCAAGCTCCTGCCGGTTTCCAGCCGTCCTTACGGCAGGCTGTATGTGTATTGAGATAACAATATCGTTGCGGTCGAGGCAAGACAAGAGCGGGGCAAAACAAAACCGTTCCCGCTTGCGGAACCGCTCCTGCTTGGATACAATGTCATTGCGGGCAGCGAAGCAATCTCTGACGCTTTTACTGGAGGAATTGATGTGAGTTTGAGTTATAAGCTGGTAGTTGTCGGCGGCGGGCCGGGCGGTTACGTGGCCGCCGTCCGGGCGGCCCAACTGGGCGCCAGCGTGGCGCTGGTGGAAAAAGATGAATTGGGCGGCACCTGTTTGAACCGGGGCTGTATCCCGACCAAAGCGCTGGCCGCCGGCGCCGCCCTGTACGCGGATGTCTGCCGTGCCGCCGATTTTGGGATTGGTACCGGCGCCGTAACACTGGATTTCAGCCGGCTGATGGAACGCAAGAACCAGGTGGTACGCCGCCTGGCGCAGGGTATTGATTATCTTTTAAAGAAAAATAAAATAGACTTGTTCAGGGGCGCCGCCAGGCTCCCGGCTCCCGGCAGGGTGATGGTGGAGGGGCCTGAGCTTGCCCCGGTTGAACTTGCAGCCGGGAACGTAATCCTGGCAACCGGTACCGGCCCGGCCTTAATTTCTTCACTGGGTTACGACGGGAGCCGGGTAATTACCTCGAACGAAGCCCTGGAACTGGATTGTGTTCCGGAAAGGCTGGCAGTTATCGGCGGCGGCATTATCGGGTGCGAGTTCGCCTCCATCTTTGCCGCTCTGGGCGCGCAGGTGACGATACTGGAGATAATGCCCAACATCCTGCCGGCGGTGGATAAAGAAGCGGCCAGGCAGATGCAGGGCTTCTTTAAACGCCGCGGCATTACCGTAAAAACAAAAGTCAAGGTGCAGGAGGTAAAGAAGTCTCCCGGGGCGGTTGTCGTAAGACTGGAATCCGGTGAGGAGATTTCATCTGACAGGGTTCTGATTTCCATCGGGCGTTCCATGAACACACGCGGTTTGGGGCTGGAAGAGTGCGGCGTGGCTGTTGGGAGCAAGGGAGAAATTATCGTCGACGAACATATGGAAACCAGCGTGCCGGGTATCTATGCGGTGGGTGACATTACCTGCAAAATTCAGCTTGCCCACGTGGCGTCGGCCCAGGGCCTGGTGGCGGTGGAAAATATCATGGGACGTTCCCGGACAATGGATTACCGGGTGGTTCCCAACTGCATTTTCACCCGGCCGGAAATAGCCGGTGTCGGGCTGACCACCCAGGAGGCGGAGGAAAAAGGGATTTCCTTTAAAACCGGCAAGTTTCCTTTTCTGGCCAGCGGCAAGGCGCAGGTTACGGGTGAGACCGACGGGTTTGTCAAGGTGCTGGCTGATCCGCAGAGCGACCGGGTGCTCGGTGTCCATATCGTGGGGCCGCATGCCACCGATTTAATTGCCGAGGCGGCTCTGGCCGTCCGGATGGGGGCTACGGCCGGACAACTGGCTTCGACCATCCATGCCCACCCCACCCTGGCCGAAAGCCTGATGGAAGCGGCCGAGGCGGTGCACGGGATGAGTATCCATACTTAGGAGGGGGCTTTATGCCCGGACAGTGCCGGATTATTTGCCTCGGACAATGTGATTACGCGCCGGCTTATGATTTTCAAAAGCGCTTGGTGCGGGAAAGAACGGCCGGGATTATTCCCGACACCCTGATCCTGCTGAGCCACCAGCCGGTGTTTACCATCGGGCGAAAAGGCTCCAGAGAGCAGATCCTGGCGCCGGAGGCGGTTCTGGAGCAGGAAGGGATCGCCGTTTATGAAACCGACCGGGGCGGCGGCATTACTTACCACGGGCCGGGTCAACTGGTGGGTTACCCGATCCTGAACTTAAATAAGCATGGCCGGGATGTGCACCAGTTGATTCATATGTACGAGGAAGTAATGATCAGGACGCTGGCCGGTTTTCAGGTGGAAGCCCGCCGCCTGCCGGGTTACCCGGGGGTCTGGGTGGGGGACGAGAAAATAGGCGCGGTGGGCATTGGTGTCAGCAACTGGGTGAGTTATCACGGCTGGGCTTTAAATATCGATCCGCAGATGGACTATTTTAGTTATATTACGCCGTGCGGCATTACCGGCAGGGGGGTAACTTCTTTAAGGCAGATCCTGAAACGGGAAGTGCCGGCGGAAGATGTAAAATTGCGCATAATCGAAAACTTTGCGGCGGTTTTCGGTGTGGTTGTGTTTGAAGAGGACGCAGTGTTAAGTGAACTCGTTCAGCTTAAGCTGAACATCGGGGCTTCAGATGGGGATTCTACCCCATCTGAAGTGAAAAGAGGAACCCCCACTTATAGAAGTGGGAG
>JAGUVT010000005.1 GCA_020062745.1 Deltaproteobacteria bacterium | reverse complement strand
GACCAGCACGTTCTTGTTGTGCCGCGCTTTTATTCTTTGCGGAATCCGGACCACCCGCCCCTTGTGCTTCCCCAGCACGATCCCCGGACCGAACCCGAATTCACATACCCTCGCCAGGTCCCCCTTATCCGCCCATTGGGCACTACCGTGGGTGGAGTCACCCCGCCTGAGCCGGAAGCCGGAAACCTTCAAGCCGCTTCCCGCCCTCCATACACCGTATCCGAAAGCAGCGGCCAGCCCGATGAACAGGTTCAGGATAAACCAGGCGCCGCGCACCGCAGGGTTGTTCAACTCCGCCGCCGGTCTCGTCAGCCAGGCCCAGGCCGTCTGGAGCGGGTGGTTGAAGTACCACCCCGCGCCGTCGAAGGCATGCCCGGCCGCTTCTTTCTGGGCGGCCGTCGCGAAGACAGAATGCCCCTTCATCCACACGACCGCCCCGTTGAGCCAGGCGGCCGCCGTCCCCAACAGCCAGACATCCGCCACGTAAACGACTACCAGGCAGAGACCGGCAACGACAGTAAACAGAAGGTACTTCGCCCCGCCCAATTCAGGAACTCTTACGTTCCGCACGCCATTCACCGAAAAATCACCTCCCGAAAAAAGAAGAACCGGGTTTCCCCAGGTTCAGGACATGAATGGAATTAGTTGAAAAAAGTGAAAAGCTTCTCTCTTGCTCAATGTTGTAAAACCGGTACAGGTGAGAATTAAGACCGGGTTTTCGGACCCAGGTAAACATTCGTTACTTCCGGCCTGCCGTGTCCCAGCAGTTCAGAAACTTCCAGCTTCACCTTCCTCTTTTCCCACCGGTCCGAATCCTTACCACGAATACGGGAATGATACTGCTCGCGGGCATAGGAATGTCTCAAGCCGTGGATGGTGATTCTTGTTTCCGAAATGCCGCCCCTGTGATTCCGGATGAAGTCCTGAATGCTCTTGATGACCCTGTGGGTCTTCTCCCCGGATGCGACGAACAGCTTTTCCTGTTCATCTTTCACCCGTTTGCACGCCTGAGCCAGCGCCGAGGCCGCCTTTATCGAAAGCGGGACTTCCCGAACCCTGCCGCCTTTCCCCTTCACAACCAGCCTGCCGGCAGCCAGGGCCTCCAGCGCGTCCTTCTTCGCAAGGCGGGTGATCTCGTGAATCCGCAGCCCCGCGTTCCTGGCCAGGCGCAATGCCAGCTCCACGTCCGTTCGTCCCAGGTTCTTCGCCAGAGACAGCATCATGCGGTACTCGTCCCCGCTCCACGCCCGGTCCGTTTTCCCAATCCGGGCGGTTTCCAGACCAAGGTCCTTATTTTCCGGTACCGTGTGCAGCTTATTCTTCTCCACGTAACGCCAGAAGAAACGGTAGGCCGCCAGTTCGTTTTTTATCGTCCTGTCCGGTATCCCCCGTTCCCGCCGGAACCGGACGTAGGCCGCGATATGCTTGCCGCCAATTTTTCCGATGCGTTCCACCCTGAACCTTTCGGCGCAGAACAACAGCAGCCGTTTAGCGCTTTCCCGGTAACGGTGGAACGTCCTGACGCTTACGCCGCCCCTGGACGACTTACCGGCTTCGCGCGCCAGCTTTTTGAACTGAACCTCCAGGTTTCCGTATATCCCGCAAATATTTTTTAACTTTGCAGCGGCCCTTGATTTCCGCGCAGAACTCTTTGTCATCGAGCTTTTCCTCCAGTTCAAAGAGAGCGGCGTTATCCGGAATTACGTATTTGCCCCAGGGTATCCTCCGGTGCCACCACCTGATCACCGACAGGTCGTTTAGAATAGTTTTTTCACTCATCCCTGCCGTCCGGCGGAACGAAATGTAGGCGGCCACGTGTCTCGGCTGAATGTTCCTGATATCTTCCGGCGCAAATCGTTCTGCCAGGAAAAATATGAAGAGCCGGTATTGCCGAAAGTTCGCCCGTCTCGTTTCAATCAATCCCCCGCGGGCAAAACGGGCCACCCGCTCGACAAACTGCTCCATTAACCTGTTGTATGCTTTATTTCCACCCGGTTTCCAGTAACAACGCATCTTTTATCCCCCTGATCTTCGAAAATTCCCCGTTTCGGGCAATAAGAAACCAGAGCTCTTGCCTTCTTACAGCCCGGTTTTCTGGTTTCCTTTAAGGGACACTCACCCGAAATATGCCGCGTCCCTTGCGCTTCAAGGCTCTCCAGATTCTCTCTCCGCCCGTCTCAGGTGACCCTCGAATCACCTGAGACGGGCGCTGCCCGTTAAAACAGGGCCCCATGCGGTTGTCCGCGTGCTCCAACCGGCCTGCCGGTTACGACCCGCCTCGCACGCATTCCATACAAGTTTAGTATTCTTACCGCATTATGCGGTGTCGCCCCTTCCGCTACCCGGCTTTCGCCAGGTTCCGCGGCGTCCGGAACCATACCGGACCGGGGCCGAAAAGTTTTCCGGGCTTTTGCCCGACGGGCAGTTTTTCTTCACTGCCCGGATTTTGAGATCGGGGCGCCGGCAACTGTGCCCGGCACCCGTCACCCCGTTCAATAAACTTCAGTAACTGATCCGTCTGATACGGACATAAGGAACAAGGCTTTTTTCGTAAGCGCGGATTTCGAGTTCACCGTCACCCGCGGCCTCCAGCACCACCTTGCCCAGTTCTTTGCCCCGGGCGTCCCAGTGTTTTTTCTCGCCGGCCAGCCGGCACTCCACTTCTTTCTTCGGAATGTCAACTTTAACAACCACCTGTATCGCTGTTTCCCTCCTCCACGCACCTGACCTTGTCAAACATGAACTCGTCGTGTTCCCTCTCGTCCCCAAACTCCCATGTTTCCGGCTCGCTGAAGCACCTGTCCTCCCACCTGCAACCGGTACAGGTCATACGCACTCCACCTCCCTTTGTTTCCTCTTCCGCTCATAGAACAGACAGGAAAGGTTCTCCCCGCATTCCGGACACCGTAAAATTTCCTCACCATCACATGTGAAAAACTTTTTCCGGTAATCCAGACCATTCCATTCAAAATCCACATAGACTTCTCCTCCGCAGTCGCAGTCGAATACAACCGGTTTCAATTCTTCACCACCCTTTCGTTTCAATGGTTACATACTACCTGTACCTCTCGACCGGCCGCCAGGGCATCGTCAATACCCTTTCCTTCGTTCCAGACCGCCCGGTAGACAACCAGGCCGAGCCTCCTCAACTCTGCTTTCAGCATTTCAAAGGCCCTGGCCACCCCCGGATTCGTTTCCCGGTCCCGGTCATAAGCCAGAACCGCCTCCCCCGCACCTGTTTCCAGAACCGCCGGCACCACCGGCGCCCAGGCGGAGGCACTCAACGCTCCCACAACCACCGCGCCCAGGTACCGGGCGGCAACGTCCGCCTTCAGCGGCCCTTCGGTAATCCAGACCCGACGGTCTTTGATTTCCGCCGGCCCGGCCACGTGGGCCGGGGTGCCGCAGGAGCAGCCGCCCCGGGTTTGGCGGCCGCTGAAAAGCCTGTACCTGCCGCCCCTGGCGTCGTCCATGCGCCGCTGCAGGGCCTGGATCCGGCCTTTTTCGTCCCGGACCGGGATGAAGTACCCCGGCAAGCGGTCGAATGTCCAGAAGGTTCCGCCGCGCGACCCACGGGCTTTGTAGAAACCGGGAATGCCGGCCGGGTCGCGACCTATTCGGATCAGACGCCTGCAGACCGACCAGGGGGCTTCAGCCTCGGGTACCGATACGTAGCCGTTTTCCCGGATCTCCCATTCCGTCAGGCCGCGCCGGAGCAGATCCTGCTCATGGCGCGGATACAGGCAAAGAAGCCTCAGGAAATCCCGGTAGACCCGATCCCGCACTTCTACCGGCGCGGTTTGCGCCTCCGGCATCGAACAGTCTTCCGTGATCGCCGGCAGGGTGATCCTGCCCGGTTCCAGCCGGTGCAGGTAAGCTACCTGGTCGTTGCCCAGCAACACTTCCTTAAACGCACCTTCGCTCACTCTCATGCAACTGGCGATACGGCTGTTGAAGCCGCACCAGTCGTTTTTGCCGCAGATAGGGCAGGGACGCGAAGGGCCGGTTTTGACAAACCTTTCTTCAAGATAACGGCGTTCCGCCTGCATCCATGCTCCCTCCTTTTCACAAGGGCATTAAATGTTCCCGGAGAAAAGAGGTAAAACGCCCCTGGCTGCCGACGACGATATGGTCAAGAACTTTAATGCCGAGAATCTCTCCGGCTTTCGCTATACTTTCCGTAAGAGTTTTATCCTCGCTCGACGGATCGGGATCACCGCTCGGATGATTGTGAGCAAGGATAATGCCGCAACTGTTGGCTAAAATCGCCGTCTTGAAAATTTCTCTCGGATGAACCTGGGTTCTGTTCAGCGTTCCCACCGACACCGTGTGAATCGCCGTCGGCTCGTGCTTCGTATTGACGCACACAACCAGGAAGTGTTCCCTGTCCGCGTCCTCCAGGAAGTCCCGGACCAGGTCCGCCGCGTCCTCCGGTCGCTTTATCCTGCGGGCTGCGTATGATACGCTCGCTTCTTTAACCATTCTCAGAGATACAATGTTTACTCGCTTTTTCATAAACGGGGCGGCCGACCGGCGCCGCCCCTTTCACCTCCCTTGTGGTGATTGGGCGGGCCGGGCCGCCTGAACTTGCTCTTCAAACAAAAAGAGGACGGCCGGAACACAAATGTTCCGTTTTCCGTCCTCTTGCCGGCCTTAACGGCCGTGTCGGTTTACCCTGTCATTAATTAATCATATGCGCGCTCTCGCGGTCTGACGGCTATAACTTCTACCTGCCGGGATGAAAATTGGTAGCGGAAAAACACCCGCCGATCACCGACACGCAGCCTGAACTCACCTGGCCGTGTCTTAATTTTACCGATTTCCACGGCAGGGGGGTATACTTCCAATTTTTTAATAGCCGCTTTCACTCGCTTCTGAACCGCTGGATCCAATACCTCGAGTTGCTTAAGCGCCTTTACAGAAAGGAAAACTTTAAATTCCAAGCTGTTTCCAGGCATCCTCAGCACTCACCTTTCGGCCGGCTTCAAGATCCGCCAGACCTTCTTTGATATCCGCCTCATCCTCCGGAGAAATCTCCACTTCCGGCCAGGCCACGGCGTTCAAAAGAACCCATAAAGCCTTAACCTGCTCATCGCTCAACCGGTCGATAAGGGCTTTGACATGCTCCCTCGTTATAGCCACTGCAAACACCCCGAGATCATTATACCTCATAGCTGTCACGTTTACCACTCCGCTTTCACCTGACTTTTACTTTAAACTTTCCGCCTCGCTTTCAAGCAACAGTTACGGCGAGTTAAAACGGTATATCCTCGCTATCACAGGCGTCTTCTTCCAGCGCACATTCGCCGGTACTCTCACTCACATCCTTCGGTCGGCTCAAAAAACGTACGTTCCTGGCCACCACTTCGGCTGCTTTCCTCCGAACACCCTGACTGTCGTCATAAGAGCGGACCTGCAGCCTGCCCTGCACCGCCACCAGCCAGCCCTTACCGACATTTTCGGCACAGGCCTCCGCCAGTTTTTCCCAGACCACCGTGTCAATGAAGTCGGCTTCCCGTTCACCGTTCCCGTTGACAAAAGGTCTGTCCACCGCCAGGGTAAACCTGGCTACGGCCGTCTCGCTTTGCGTGTAACGCAGTTCGACATCCCTCACTAACCGCCCGATCAGAACCACTTCGTTCAACATGATATTGCTTCCTCCTTTTTTGGTTTTTAAACACAAAAGCACCCTCAAGGTCTCCTGAGAACCCTCTCCAGGTGCTTCCAGTTTCACCCGTTCAACTCGCTCCTTAAAGGCCGAAGAGCAGGCTCAACTTCCCTCCGACCCCTTTCGTTTCCCGCCACTTCCCCTCGCAGTACCCGCCGTCTTCTTCGTCGAACCCGTCGCTGTAGAATCCGGGGGCCTCATGCAAGACCACCTTCTTCCCTTCGGGGTCGGGCCGGAGCCGGTACATGATCCGCCGGAACAGCCGGTTTCGGTCCTCCCGCGACAGACCCGCCATGATTCTGCCGAGATCTTCTTTCCGCATGATGCGAAATTCCTTTCATTACCCGGGTCGCTCCTTTCCTTTCGAAATTAAAGCGCCCGGGGGTTTTCCCGCAGGCGCTTACTTCCAAACACCCGCCGGGGCCCCGCAAAATCAAAAAACACTCCAGCAAAACCACAGCCAGTGTTTTTCACTCGCCTTCATCTGCCAAAGTGTTCTCTCTCCCGGTGCCCGCCGCCCGCGCCCGGCGGGTGCGGCAGCCGGATATCCGGTTATTTCTCCCGTACGCCGCTGAAAACAGCAACGTACACAGCTTGTGTTACAAACCCCAACCAGTTCTCTTAGCGCCGAAGGCAGGGGCAGGCCTTGTGCCCGGCGCTTAGCCCTTCTTCTCTGCTCACAGCGCCGCAGAAACCGGGCATTCTTAAATCTGCGGCGGTTGGGACGTTATTACAAGGGTTACCGCGGCTGCCCTTGGAAGGGTCCGGCTTCCTTACCGCTGCGGCCTTTTCAAACCGCTCACCCAGGGGCCTCATACAGCTTCGGCCACTGCAAGGTCACACACACCGCTCATCGCTGAGTGCGTGCCGTTTTGCCCGTTACTTACGGCTGGGTCCCGCCGTCCCCGGCTGCTCATCGCGACCGGAGAACCTAAAGTGTCTGCTCATCGCGAACACTCCTGCTTTGCGAGTACACCCTGCTCATCACGAGGAATTTTTCGCAAAGCCCCTCTTGCCAGCTCCACTGTCCGCTCAACACCCGACAGGTGCTCCGGAGCTTCCATCCGTGCCGGAAAAGGGCATTCCGACAGGCAAGGAGTCTGAAACTGGTTATTTATACCTGATCCAAATGGTAGCAGGTCGTTTTGCGGTTTGTCAAGTTTTTTGGAAAAATTTTTTTCGCAGTTCCCCCGGGGCCGTCAATACTTCATCCGCCGTGTACATTTTCCCCGGCGGTACCGCGCTTTGAGCTTCCTGGAGACCGGGAAAGATATATACATCTGCCTGGGGCAGCAGTTCTTCGCCCCGGCGCGGAGCGTCGACAAGCCATCGTTCCAGACCGCCGGCGCCGACGAATTTCATTTCCGCCACAACACCGGTCCTGCCGTTCCTCACAACCTGCCACCGGAAGCCCGGCACTTCTTTTTTCGCCCCGGCGTAAAAAAGTCCGAGCGCCGCCATGCGGCAGGCCTCCTGCGCGTCTTTCGGGGGTCTGACATCGGCCGGGAACCAGAGGCGAAACTGCCCCTTATACTGCCCCATTTCAGCAAATACGTTAACCCAGCAGACCATGCCCGCCCACCACAGGCTGTTCAAAGCCGAACCGGCAACTTTACGATGACAACCCAACACGGTGGCTGCTGCGCCGGTGGTCAGCATCAAGGTTTCAGCCAGCATTTCAAGGAGTTCGAAAGCTCTGCCGCTGTAGTCTATGGACTCGCAATCCCCTCTCTTGTACTGAGCCGACCCCAGGCATATCCCCCTTGCGTAGGAAACATCTCTACCGAACAGATTCTTTGTCGTTTCCCGTTCGCAGTCTTCTTGCACGGGCTCTCCTCCTCCCACGTATCCGTTCGGAGTCGAACAGGACCATATGCAGCTTTCTTTCCGCGCCGTTGAAAGCCGTAACCTGAAAAACCAACTGCTCCCCCTCCGACACCCTTTTGCCGACCGGGCAGCCGGCAAGACCAATCACGCCCTGACGCACCTCTACGAACAGTTTATCGCCGTCCACCTTCAAAACGCGTCCTGTTACGATGTCGCCCCGGTTGAATTTTTCATTTTCCCACGGGTTCTTGACCGATATCTCAATCTCGCTTTTTTCCCTGTTTACCACCCTGATCTCAACCCGAACCATCTGGCCGGGTCTGTACTGCATGTCGAGCGGCACCGATCTGGAAAACGCCGCTCTCGAACAGGGAACACCGACCACCACACCGCCGCCGATATCCAGCCCGAGACGCCCGCCCGATACGAAGCGCACCAGGGACCACGTCTCCTCCCCTTCACTCAACGTGTTCATCAGCCGGGCACGGGCCTCCTCGACCACCTCCCTCCTCGTACAGGCTACAATGCCGCTGTTTTTATCAATGCTTTTTACCTTTACGTTTACTTTCTTGTTAACGAAAGAACCCATCATGTCTTCATCAGGAAGACCCGTTTCGGACGAAGGTACCAGACCAAGCACGGCAGCCGTATCCTCAAAACCCTCAAACTTCAATTCCCAGTAAAAACCGTTCAACGTTTCGGGTCTTTTAACGGATATTACAGTCGCGTTCAACACCCTGTCGCGATCCCTGGCATCATAAAAAATATCCCAGAATCCCGATTTCCCCGCCGCAGTCTCTTCCGGCATCAACCGCATATAATCATCCCTCCTGTTTTCATTTCCTTAAATTCGAACTGCACTTTCCCGCCCGCGGTTCACTCATTCGAAATATGATCCGGGTATCAACTGCCTCAAGGCCAAATTAACAACATGGCTGTACGTCATACCGTTGTCATCGGCGTATCTCTCCAGTCCTCTAACGGTTCTGGGGTAAAAGCTGTACGTCCGCCTCACCGCCTTCTCCGGCAGCGGCCTTCTCCGGCGCGACCTGCCGGATTCCCCGGATTGCGCAACAATTACCGAATCATCAAGTATAATATCCGTATTGATTACCGAATCATTACCGATCTTTCTGCCCGCGACGTCCGGCATAAGAGCGTCCATGGCCGCTCTTTTCTTAGGCAATTCCCATCACCCTCTCCGCCAGGTCTTTGAAATCTTCCATCCCCCGCCGATCCGACATGTCGAAAACGGTTTTGCCCCAGCCGGGCGCTTCGGAAAGGCGCCCATTTATGCGAACAGGGTTGGTAACCTTCAATCCGTACATTTTCTTCAAGTCTTCGACGACCTCGTCGCATACGCGTCTTCTGCGGCGATCAAGAAAGGTCGGCACCACAAAGGATATTTCCGTGGAAAGATCGTACTTTTCCCTGACATCGGAAACGGCCGAACCTACCCGGGCGCTGCCCACAACGCTCAACCATTCCATGCTTACCGGCACCATAACGTGGTCGGAGGCCACTACCGCCATCGTGTGAAGCAGCGTTCTCGAAGGCGAGCAATCAATCAACACATATTCGTACCGTTTTTCTAAAGACCGGAGAGCGTCTTTTAAAAGTTCCGGGGCCGGAGCTTTAAGATTCCCGAGTCTTTGAAGACCGACTCTGTAAAGAATTCTTTTAAAGTCGGCGGCCTCGGCGCCGGAGAGACCGGAAACCAGGTTGCCGAGACTGAGAAGGAACGGGACGGCTCCAAGGTTATCGCCTCCGGAGGGGATGATGTCCAAACCCCTCCGTACGTTCACGACGGCATCCTGCGCCCTTCCGCCTTCCGCCAGGATCTCAAACAGGGTAATTGTTTTCCGTTCTGCATTAAACCAGATCCGTATGTTATCCTGCATATCCGTGTCCACAATCAAAGTTCTTTTTCCGGCCAGGGCCAGGGCATGCCCGAGGTGGACGCAGACGGTCGTTTTCCCGACTCCTCCCTTACTGTTGGCGACGGCAATGGCAGTCAACCTGTAAAATCCCTCCTTCTGCAATAATTACCGAATTATTACCGAATAACAGTGCAACAATTACGCAATTATCAACAATTCTTTAAGCTGCACCCACGAGGCTGCCCTCGTCCTGAAAGCAGTTTTAAACGTCCCGGGTCAACCACCTCCTGATCTCAATTCCTAATCCTGCCTGCACACCGGAATGATCGACCGGGCTATTTCTCTCCATTCCCTGAACCGTACCAGTTGTTTCACGCCAACCTTCCTGTTGTACGGCCAGTCCTTCAGCCACACCCGTATACCCGCGCCGGCCAGAGCAGCAGCAACCGCCGGATCATCCTCGAAGAACCCGGCCAGGCCGTACCGGGTCGCCAGGGCCACTTTTCTCTCCGCCGCGAGGCCCAGCATCACCGGGCCGGGCGGAAAGCCACACAACGCCAGCCACCGCTTCGTAACGAAATACGTCTCCCGCGGCCGGCTGCTCACGTACGCCAGGCGGTAGCCGGCCCCGGCAATCCGCCGCAACGCCTGCGCGGCGTGCGGGAAAGGCTCTACGTTCCAGAAGAACTTTACCCCTTCCGGCGAAGAAAAGAAATCCCGGGGTGGGCCGTTCGCCGCCGGGTAAACATCGAGTGCAATGTTGAACCGGCGTACCAGCTCCAGGTTGACGTTCGCTATCGTGTTGCAGATATCCACTCCGATCCACATAACCGACAATCACACCTTCACCGTTTTATGCCGGCCGTCCCGCAAAACCGCATTTCGCAACCGCCGGGGACATATCCCGGCCAGTTCGAAGACGCCGCGCTCGTATCCGTCTTCATCGACAGCGATACTGAGAAAGAACAGCGCGTCCCGCCTTATTTCTTCCTGCCCGGCTTCATCCTTCTCAAAACGTGCGGGGTACAGGATGTCCCGCATCGCCTGAAGCACCGTCGCCCGCGCCAGTTGACGCCATGAATCCATCAACCCGCTCCGTCCGCTTTCAGGAAACCCGGCTGCACACCTGACTGCTGCAGTTCCGGCGGAGATTACATCGTCCAAATTGCAAATATACATGTCGATCTCCTTTCCTTCCCTTATGTGAGCCCTTAAAGCGATAACAAAGATATGAACCCCAAGCCAGCGCCGATAATGCAACCGATCCCCAGAAAAGCATAAAGTGCCTGCCCTTCTTCTTTTCTCCACCCCATTCGTCCCAAACAATGCCGATTGTTCGGATCATTATGAACGTCCACAATCTCATCCCGACAATCCACCTCCCTGCTATGACGAAAAACGCCCGCAGCATTCCCCGCCGCAGGCGTTCTCTCTCCCATGCTACATTTTTTCTTTCGCCGGTTCCCGCATCTTTGCTTCTGGCGCCTCCCAGTGCACCGCCAGCGCTTTTTCGCCCTCCGCCAGGACATCCACCGTTATGCCGGGACCGAGGTGTTTCGTCAAGTCAACCGCCTCCGCCGGACTGTTCAGAATGTCTATTCCGGCCTGGACGGTCGTCATTTTATCAACTTTAAAGGTCAGCTTCCGGCCAATTAAAGATTCGTCTCCGCTTTTATCTATGTTTAGAGTTACGGAGTCGGGCGCGACATCGGTTACCATGCCGGTCCGGACCATCCTCTGCATCTGCTCCATCTGTTTTTGAGCCGCGTCACGGGCT
Source organism: Deltaproteobacteria bacterium (assembly GCA_020062745.1). GTDB lineage: Bacteria > Bacillota > Desulfotomaculia > Desulfotomaculales > JAGUVT01 > JAGUVT01. Next base: position 12,413 of record JAGUVT010000005.1, on the reverse strand, counting down.
TTTTTCTCCGGCGCGCGGATCTTCGCGTAGTATACTCCGCTCCCGCCGAGAAAAACGCCTACTGCGAACACCAGAAGGTAAACAGCAATCTTTTTCATTATAACGGCAACACTCCTTTTCATCATTCAAACTCCCGGTTGAACACGGCGTGGCCGGCGGTGGTAACGTACTTCGCCCACGGCGCTGCATCCTTCTCCAGCAGTACCGGCAAACCGGGGCACAACGTCCGCACGTGGTACTCCACATTGACGGTGCAGTATTTCCCGTCGTCGTAAATTTTTACGTCTTTCGAAGGATCGAATGTGCAGGCTTGTTTTTCCGGGCGCCGATTCTTCCCGATGTACAACTGCCCCTCGCCCTCACGTTCTTCCGGCGGAAGCTTCTTCCGCTGTCCGGGCGGTTCTCCCCGGTGTCCCGGCCGCACCGGAAGTATGCGCCACTTTCCCTCCCCGGTTCCCTGCCTTTCTCTGCACTCCTTTTCCGCCGCCTCCGCCGCTTTTCCCTTTCGGTCCGGCACCGGCAGGCATTTCGAAACCACCTCCGCGGCCTTTTCCCGGGCCAGTTCTTCGTCGTGGTACACCGCCATCGTGCGGGCGGCCTCCCTGGCCGCCGACGTCACCACCGTCTGCGCCGTCAGACACTCCACCACCGTCGCGCCGGCAAGCAGAAAGAACAGCACAAACGGCATGATCAGCATGACCTCCAGGGTCGTCAGTCCCCTTTCGTCGCGCACGGACCCGCCTCCTTTCCTCATGCGAAATGGTTGAAGGGGCGGCTCCGGGGGAACCGCCCCTCTGGAAGCTACTGCCACAGAGTGGCTATCTTGTCGTTCCACCAGCTCGTAATCGCCGGCTTCGAAACCAGGTACGTGCCGCCCAAAATGAGAACGGACACGCCCAGGATGACCAGCACTTCAACCGTCGTCAAGCCGTCCCGGCCGCGCAGAACGGCCAGGCGCGCCGCCAGCCGGCGGCAGAGAGCATCGAATTTTTCCCGCATGATTTCACCTCCTCTCATGCAAAAAGGCGGCCTCGGGCCGCCGTCCGGAACAGCAATACTACCAGAACCCCCATGGCGAGAAAAGGCCCGAAGGGAATGTCTTCTTCAGACCTCTTCCGTCTCAGCGCCGCAAACACAAGCAACACAAAGCCCGCCGCAGCCAGAACCGCCCGGGCGTCTGCGGGGCCGAGGAGAGTTCCCAACGCGGCGGTGAACTTCACGTCTCCGCCGTCGATGAAGCCCCTGAAAAGCAGGACCGCCGGAAAAAGCAGCCCGGCCGTCAGGGCGCCGGCCGCAGGCGCAAGCCAGTCACCTTCCGCAAGCCACAGCAGACCGCCGCAGACGGCCGCCGCCGCCGGGAGCCGGTCGGGAATGACACCGTGTTCCAGGTCGGTCAGGGCTGCCACTGTCGCGCAGGTCAACGCCGCAAGTCCCTTCAGGTAGGCCGGCGACGGACCGCAGCACAGAAAAAGCCACCCGGAGAACAGGCCGATGCCCAGTTCCACCAGCGGGTAGCGCGGGCTTATCTTCGCCCCGCAGGCGCGGCATTTCCCCCGTAAAAGCAGGTACCCCAGGACGGGCATAAGATCGCGCCAGGCGAGGGTCTTTCTGCAAAGCGGGCAGCGGGAACGGCCTCCCGTGGGTTCCTTCCGCGGCAGACGGTGGATCAGCATGCCGGCGAAACTGCCCGCAAGCAGGCCGGGCAGCATTCCCAGGAAAAAGGCCGCCGTCACCGCACCACCGCCTGGGAAACGCCCGTAACGTTTATCCCCCTGACGGAGCAGTCGCCGCCTTCCCCGTAAATATACATGAGCGGCCCGGCGACGAACGTCTTCACGCCCACGCGCACCTGTACCCGGTAGCGGTCGTCGCCGATCACGCCGCTCTTGAAGTCGTCCTCCGCACGGACGGGCGAGACGCGGAGGTCCACCATCCGCTTCTTTCCTTCGTCGTTTACGAACCTGCCGGCATTGTCCTTCCTGCAAAACGTGGTGCGGGCGGCTTCCTCGGCCGCCGGGCCGGCGATTACGGCACGCCAGCCGGTTACCTTTTCAACCACGCCGGTAACATTGCCGTCTCTGTCCCGGATCGCTTCAAGGGAACCGGCGCCCGGCACGGGTGACGCAGTAAGTGCGCCGGCCAGAGCGGCCGCGTCCGCCGCGGTCTGGATCTGGCCGCGCACCCGGTTGATGCGCCCGACGTCGATGACGAGCATGCCGATGAGGACGGCCAGAGGAAGCATGATCAGGGAAAGCGAGAGCACAAGCGTCCCGGCTTCGTTTCTGAAAAACCTGCACAGCATCACTGGACCACCGCCTTCAATAGAGTTACGGCCAGGGGGCCGACGACCAGCGCCGTCGTGGCGGGCAGGACGGCGAGCACGACCGGGATGACGAGCTTGGACTCCATCTTCCGGGCAATTTCGTCGATCCGGCTCTCCCTGGAACACCACATGTCCTTCGCCAGGGAAAGAAGCGTCTCACCGGGAGCGCTTCCGCCGTGTTTCAGGGCGTTCCGCATGGTGAGGACGAAGTCGTCCGCCTCCGCCGTTTCCAGCCGGCCCGCAAAAGACGCCAGCGCGGCATCCGCCGGAACGCCTGCGTTTATTTCCTGGACCAGGCGCGCCGCCTCTCCGCCGAGGTAACCGGATTCCGCCGCAATATGCTCGAACACCCGCAGGAACGGCACGCCGGCGGACATGCCCAGGGCGACCTTTTCGACGAAGACCAGGAACTCCCGTTCCAGCTGCCGGCGGTTGCGGTGAACCCTGTGATCGAGAATCACCTTGGGAAGGACGATGCCGGCCAGGGGAAGAACCGCGGCGAAGGGCGCCGGCAAGACGTGCGAGGAGGCCAGCGCCAGGGCGGCCAGGAACAGCACCGTTCCGCCGGCAAGCCAGGCGCCGATCCATTCCTGCGGCCCGACCGGGCAGCCGGCCAGCCGGAGCCTATTTTCCAGCGCCGGGTAGTCCATGAAGTCCCGCAGCAACCACAGGTTCCTGGCGGCGCCGCCGATCTTTCCCGCCAGGCGCCGGACGGCGTCCCCCACGCTCCCGGGAGGGCGGGCATGCCGGTCGAGAGCCTCCTGCACCTCGTTCCTGTCAATCAATCTCGCCGCGGCAACCACCAGGCAGAAGACGGCCGCCGCAACCGCCGCCGGGAAAACAATGAACATACAGCCATCACCTCTCTTTCTCAGATGCTCTCTTCGCCGGACTTCAGGAGGCGGGCGACCAGGAACCAGCCCGCGGCCAGGAACACGATGCCCGCGCCGGCGACGGCTTTTCCCTGCCCCGTCGCAAAGGCGGCGCGGTACTCCGGCATGGCGACGTACATCGTCACGCTCATGACGACGGGGATGAGCGAAGCAACGATGAAGCCGAAGCGGACGTTGCCCGTGGCGGCGCGGATCCGCATCTTCAGATGGTTCCGCTCCCGGATGAAGTCGGACGCTCCTTCCAGGAGACGCACCGCTTCCCGCCCGTGGCCGCCCGTTTCGGCCAGCATGCTCAGGGCGTCGGAAAGCACGCGCGCCTCCGGCAGGTTCACCCGCCCGGCCAGGGCGCCGGCGGCGGTGTGAAAAGGCGTGCCGGCCCGGATGTCTTCAGCCGTCCGTCTCAATTCGGAAGCGAAGGGATCGGGCACTTCCCGGGCGGCATGGTCAAGCGCCTGCAGAATGGAGCCGCCGCCCCGCACCACGGAGGTCAGCACGTTCGCCGCCGGGCCGATCTGCTGCAGGATCATGCCTTTGTACCGTTTCTTCCGGAAACGGGCATGGAGGCCGGGTACGAGGAAAAAGACCGCCCCGCCGGCCGCCAGCGCCGGAACGGCCTGCCGGAAAACGCCGAAGGCGACGGTCGCCGCCAGCACCGCCGCAAAAAGCCCCGCCGGCAGGAGTTCGTCGTATTCTTTCAACAGGCGGACGGGCGGCGGGAAACCCTTCACCCGCCGGCCGGAAACACCGAATGCCGTCAGGCCGTCTTCCACGGGGTTGCGGCCGGCGCGGACGAAAACCCCGGCCAAAAGGAAAAATACCGCAAAAAACACTGCGGCGGGGAACAACGCCGTCATTGGAACACCACCTTCTTTTTCTCGAATATTTCGGGTTTAAGACACCGGACAAGCTTTCCATCCCTGTACCGGAAGACGAGACGCGGGTCGGGCGCCCGGCCGGAAGGGGCCTCCTTCGTCAGCACCTCGGCAATCTGCACGACCCGCCGCATTCTGCGGTCGCCTTCTTTCACCTTGCTCATGTGCACCACCACGTCCACCGCGCCGGCCACCCGGTCCAGGACGCGCTCCGTTCCTTCCGCCTTCCCTTCGGCGGACATCATGATCATCCCCGGCAGACGGTTTCTCACCGCATCGACGGCGTCGACGGCGTGAAAGGTGGTCATCACCGGGTGGCCTATGCACATGGCGGCCGTCACGTAGTACGCTTCCCTGCCGCGGCATTCGCCGAGAACGATCAGGTCCGGCCGCAGGCGGAGCATGGCCGTCTGGACCAGGTAGGCAATGGTGATTTCTCCCTTTCCCTCCATGTTCGGCGGGCGGCTTTCGAGCCGGCGGACGTTTTCGTGCCGCGGTTGGAGTTCCGCCACGTCTTCGAAGATCACCAGGCTTGCCTCCGGCCCCCACTCGTCGGAAAAAATCGAGACGAGGGCGTTCAGGACGGTTGTTTTACCCGATCCCATCGGTCCGGTCACCACCAGGTTGAGCCCGGCGGCGACAGCCTCCCGCAAAAAGGACACCGCTTCTTCCGTGAGCGCCCCGCGCTCCACCAGTTCTTCAAGCGACATCATCCGCGGGAACCGGCGGACGACCACGGTGGCGCCGTCGACGGAAACGGGCGGAATCATGACGTTTACCCGCGAACCGTCCGGCAGCCTGGCGTCCACGATCGGCTCCGACTCGTCGATGCGTTTCCCCGCCGACATGACGATCTTCCGGGCCACGGTGTGCAGGTGCTCTTCGCTGCGGAACACGGTCCCGGTTCTCACCAGGCGCCCGTCCATCTCCACGTATACCCGGTCGTAACGGGAGATCATCACTTCGGTGACATCCCGGTACCGGTCGCCGACGGGGTATATGTAGGGCTGAATCGGCCCGTAGCCCAGGATGTCGTTGACGATGTCTTCCACCAGCAGCTGCGCCGCCCCGGCCTCCAGCACCGCCACGCCGTGCAGGTAACTTTCGTACCGGAGCGGGTCGCGCAGGGCAGGCGGGTTTTCCCGGCGCACCCGGGCCAGAATGCGCGCCCGCAGGGTCTCGGCCTCGTCCGAAGGCGAAGCTTCCCCGGTTCCCAGGAGTTTTGCAACCAGGCTTTTTTCCAAAAAGAACTACCCCTTTCTCAAAAACCGGGACCCGTTCCGGCGGGGCCGGAACCTGTCCAGGAAAGACATTATGCCCTTCTTCCCGCCGCGGGCGGAACAGAACATCTCGTGTCCCAGCACCGCGCCGGTGAGGGCCACGATTCCGGCGGCGAAGGGACTGTCCGGGTGCGACAGCACCATGGGATCGCAGTCGGGGTTGTTCAGGCAGGAGAGCAGGCCCGGGTCCTCCGGGATCTCCACCGGAAAGGAGGCGACGCCGAGGGCGCGGCCGATGTTGCTCGAACCGTAGGGCACGCCGGGCCGCGTCCGGGAAGCCACCACCCGCAGGGCGGCCAGGTTGATCTTCAGGCGGGCGGCGTGATCGACTATTTTCCGGCGGGTGCGCCGCACGACGCCCAGTTCCTGGGACACGATCAGAAGCACCGTGGAACTGGTCTGCAGCGTCACCAGGGTGGCGTCGTCTTTCAGTTCCGTTCCCATATCCACTATCACCAGGTCGAAATACCAGTCGAGAATGCCGAGAACGTGCAGCATCAGGTCCCCCGTCACCTTTTCCGCCTCCACCGGGGTGGGCGGCGAGGGAAGAAAGTACAGTCCCGACGAATGCCTGACCAGCAGTTTCTCCACGGTATCCCAGCCGGGCAGGTTGATGCTGCCCCAGGTGGCCAGGTTCTGGGGAACGTCCGCGATGCGCAGCCAGTCGCCCGCCGTCTGCGACCCCCCGATGTCGCCGTCGACCAGCACCACCCGGTATTCCAGCCCCCTGGCCCTCGCCCAGGATGCAGCGTAAACCCCCATGTTCACCGCCACCGCCGTCTTGCCCACGCCGCCTTTGATCGAGTAGACGCTCAGGCGCTGGCGCCTCAGCGTTCTCAGGGCAGCCGCCTTGGACGCCAGGTATTCGTCTTCCGCCGCGTTCAGGACGGGCGGATCCACCGCTTCCCTTGAAGTGAGCGAACCGGGTGCGGAACCCACCATGCCGGCGACGTCGGCGACGGCGCTTTTCCTGCCGACGACGCGGATTCCCCGGGCCGCGGCACGCGCCCAGACGCCGGAGGAAACGTCCTCGTCGTCCAGCACCAGGTGAAACCGCCGGTCCCGGTAGAGTTCCGCAGCGTGAACGGCGAATTCGATTCCTTCGTTCCCCGGGAAGCCCACCACCACCTCGACCGCGCTCGGCTGTTCGCGCAGGGCCGCCGTGGCGGTTACCACGTCATGGGCGATATGCGAAACCGGATGGGGAAACTGCGCCAGAAAGTCTTCGGTAAAGGCCCTGTCGCCGAATACCAGCACCAACTCAGTCACCCGCCTTTCTCAGCACGCATACCAGGTCCGCCCCTTCCGAACGGGCGCTGAGAATACTCGACGACTGATCGGGCGTTACGGCCACGACCACCGCCTTCGCCGCCGAACCGGAACCGCCCTCGGCCGCAGGAGTTACGAGCACGGGGACGGCCGCCGCCAGCAGCCGCATCCCGGCCTTTTCTTTAAGGATTCCGTAAACGTCCACTTTGTTTCCGACCAGCAGGCTGTTCCCCACGGTGGTGTCCACCGCCGCGTTCAGCGCCATCGCCGCCGTCCCGGGGTAAGCGGCGAGGCGGCCGGAAACGCCCGCCGCGGCCGCATCCGAAAGCGACTGCAGGGGAACCGTCATGCCGGCCGGGACGTATCCCCGGCAGACTTTTCCGGCGACTTCGTCGATGCCGGAAGCGGAGCCGCCGGCCGCCCGAAGCGGGAGGGAAGCAACCGTCACGTCTTCTGCGGCGATCACCCGGTCGGGAAGAATGTCCCGCGCCGCCACGACCACGTCCGTCAGCTTCAGGTAGCTCCTGAGGACGCCAGCGGCGGCCAGGGCGGCCACCAGGGCGAATACCGCCGCCGCTGCAAACAGCATCCTGTAATTCTTAAACAGCAAGCCGGGCCGCCCCCTTTCCGCCGCCCAGGAGGGCGGCGATTTCACCCACGCCCCGGGCCACCGTCACGCTGCCGGGAGAATCGACGGCGGGCGACATCTTTTCAATGGCGGCCTGGCATCCTTCGAAATCGCTCTCGATGACCACGTCCGGCACCCTGCCGAGTTCTTCTCCGACAACCGAGCTCCAGACGTTCCTCGCCGCAGCGGGTACGCGGTTGGCTGCCAGGACGCCGTTCGCCGGAACACCGCCGGCCGCCCGGCAGAGCCTGAGCACCCGCAGGTCGCCGTCCACCACGCACACCGGCCGGGCAAACCTGTCCCATTCAACGTCCGTTCCCGAGGGCGCATCGACGACCACGCGCTTTCCTTCCTGGGCCAGGAAGCCCAGGAGAGCCAGGGTGTCCGCACGGTTGAAAAGAGAAGAACGGGGTACCCAGAGTTCTCCCCAGGGAGTGCCCGCGTAAAGCCAGCCGTCTCTTTCCGCCATGTCCGGGTCTCCCATGTGGAGGTAAGCCATGGCCGGGGTATCGAGGTCGACCAGCGCCGCTTTCTCGCCCACCGCGGTGATGTGTGCGCACAGGGCCGCGGCCAGGGTGGTTTTACCCACCCCGTTGCAGGGCGCGACGACGGCCGTGACGGCATCCCGGTACGGTTCGAGTACGGACCAGTTTACCGGGGCGGCGCCGGCGGACGTTCCGTCCCCGTACCCCGGCGGCGTGCTCTCCCCGGTTTCTTTCCCGAAAACGACGGCGTCTTCTCCGCTTTCTTCTTCCAAAGCGCCGATGAACAGCAGGGGTTCGGGACGCAGGTCCTTTTCCACGGCGTTTTCCAGCACCCGGGCCACGCCGGCGGCGGAGATGTTCTCCGAACCGCTGCAACACATGACGCATTCGTCCGGGATGCCGAGCAACCTTGCTTTTTCCGCCGCCGCCGCGCCGGCAGGGTCCTGCTTCCCGGCCAGAACGACCACCACCGGCAGGGCTCCCTTCCCCATCACCTCCACCACGACTGAAACCGGGTCCTCAAGACCGACCGCGGTACTGCCGATCCGCGATTTCCGGGCGACCACCACCGCATCGGGTAGCCAGTCGCCGGCAAGCCGCAGCCGGACGTCCGACCGCGGGTACCGCGCTGCAAACCATTTTTCCGCCTGCGGGTTGTTCACCGCCAGCAGAATCTTCCTGCCTTCCAAAAGAATCAGCTCCTTTCTCCGGTTTTTTCCGGCGTAAAATACTGCTCCGCAATCGACGCAAGCGACCTCACAAAAGGAGAACGGTTCTTTTGCCGCAGCCTCAAAAGCGGTACCGGAAGTCTCTCCGCAAACATCCGGTCGACCAGGGGATCGTACGGCAGGACGGCGCCGGCGTCCATCCCCACCTTCCGGGCCACTTCCCGCGGCTTCAGGGGAGATGCGGAACTGACCCGGTTCACCACCAGCAGCACCCTGCCGTCAAGATGCAAATCTTTCATCCCGCCCTTCACGAACCCGCTCACCGCCGCCACCGAAGCGTTGTCGCAGCCGGTCATGAGCATGACCCCGTCCGCTTCCCGCAGAAAGGCCCCGATGCACGACGTAAGCGTCACCCGGCCGGGACAGTCCACCACGACGGTATCGTAAGCGCGGCGCAGGGCGGCGATTTTCGCCCGCATCGCTTCGGGCGACACCGCCGGATCGTCCCGGAGAGAAGGCACCAGATCCATATTCCATGCCGGCAGGGGCACGGGCCTGTCCAGTTCACCCCACACGTATCCTTCGAGGGCAAGCGACGTGAGCGTGTGGCCGCCCGGATCGGCGTCCACGATACATACCTTTTCCCCTTTCCCGGCCAGGATCGCCCCCAGGTTCGCCGAAACGGAGGTTTTCCCCACGGCGGTTTTAGATGAATAGACGACAACGATTTTCGCCCGGCGTTCCGGGGGAAGCGGACTCAGCCGGCCGGTCTCCCCGTCGCCGGTACCGTCCCTGATATCCGCGGCGACGTTCAGGACCATCTCGGGAGGAATCACCGCCGCCCCCACGGCCGAGGCCCGGCGCCACGCGGCCAGGCCGCTGCCGACCACGTATACTTTTACGTCCCAGCCGTTCGTCCCGAGAATCGCCGGGCCGGGAAAATCGGCGGCAATGAAAACCGCCTTCACTCCGTCCGGGATTTCACCCGACGGGCAAAACGCCGCCCCGGGAACATCCGCACCGATGCTGCCGAGCACGGCTATTCCCGGCGTACCGGACCTCACCGTCGGCGGGCGTGCCGGGCGGCCGCGGCGCAGTCGGGAGAAAAGCAGCGTCAACAGGCTCCTCCGTTTCTCCGGAATTTCCTTCGCCGGCAGAATCTCCGGCGCGGCGGCCGCCGGGTCGTTTGCCGACCCGAAGCCAGCGGGCCGCAAAATGCGTGCGACCACATCCTCCGGCATGAAGGGATCGGGAATGATGTCGTAGACGCCGAGGGCGACGGCGGCGCGGCGGATTCCCGCATCGGCGGCGCCGGTCAGAAGGATCACCCGTTTTTCCATCTTCCGCAGGGGCAGGACGACCTCCTGAAAAATTTCCTTGCTGCCGGGTATGTGAAGCGAAAGCACCACCACGTCGGCCTTCCGTTCAAGCGCCAGGGCGACCACCGCTTCCCGGTAGTACGCGTTTCCCACTGTTTTCATGCCTTTACGGGCCAGCAGAATCTCCAGGCGGGCATCCAGAATCCCGGCCACTTCGTCAGACCCGTTGGCCAGGAGAACTTTAAGCAAGCATAACATCCTCCTTTCTCCGGTTTTATTGAACTCCCCCACAAAAGACAAAAGGGGATGTGCGATTTTCTCACACATCCCCTGATCCCGGAGTGAATTTTATTTGTTTTTAAAGCGCTCTTACTGTGGTATAATGCTACCAGCAAACGTTATTTTTCACCTCAATCATACTGTCGAAAGCAGGTGACAAGATGGCAATAGAAAAAATCCTCGAGGAAGTCAAGAAGCTGAGCCCGCAGGAACTGAAGAAACTGGTGCATTTAATTGAAAAAGAAAACAAACAAACATTTAAAGAGAAGGGACCGGAAAAGAGCGCGGCTGCGCTAAAAAAACTGATCGGGTTGATAAGCGATCCGGAAGGAGGTTCTCACACTTATGAAAAGGACCTCTACGGAGGTCCCGGCCCACTTTGATCTCTTTGTTGACAGCCCGGCTTCATAGCCGCAATATTCCTTATTCATCTTTAACGCTCTTTTACACTATTCTCCCCATTGCCTTTCCAATACGAAGCCTCTTGTATCCTCCAAAATTGTAAGCGCCGCTCTATTTACGTCTGTAATACTTGCAAAATCTCTATCCTGTCCCCTAACTCCGTTGGAATGTAACATCTTTATATATTGTTCTGCAGTGGAAAGCAAAATTTCATGGGCGTCAACTGTTTCCCGAAATGTTGGTCTTCCTGAGCTTCTGCATTGAAAATGTAAGCTATGAAGATAATGTCTGAAAGCATCTCCTTCTTTGTAGCTTGTTGATGAAGGTAGTGCCCCTGAAAACAGAACCATAGGATAATCATTATCCATAGCCAGATCGGGTGCCATCTGTCCAAGTATCCTCCTATTATAAGCAATATCCAGGAAGGGTATCTTGTATTCCGACAATGATTGGGGGCAGTAATACCATGTTACCCTTCTGCTTGTAGAGTCGTCTTCATCTTCATAAAATTTGTGCTGCCCAAATACTCTTATGTTTAACCACGTTCCTGAAGCGATGGCGTCAACATTGGCCGCAGCCAAGCAAAGCATTTGATGGCTACAATATCCAACAATAACCCTACGTTTCTGAAGTTTTAATCCGGAACAAAGAACTAATAAATTTGAAAGCCATAACGGATCATCCACCAAGTACTGACTATTCGGATGTTCGGCTACAATGTAATATCCGTCAACATCCCAATCTTCAGTCCTGGAAACTATCGCCTCCAACTGCTCCTCATTTAACCTCAGGCAGTCGCTCGGAACACAGATTGTTGCTAGTCGTTCCATATCCCCCATGATATCCACCGAAGCGTTGACAATGCTTTCATGCACCTTGAACCAATCTTCATTGATGGTGCTATCATAGATTCCTGGCAGAATATAGTCTACTGTTCCCGACGCATTGTTTAATTCTTTCAATTTATTCAAGACATCTTTTAATGCCCTTCCTCCTGTAAACAGATCCGTCACAAACGTTTCTGGCCAATAATCATGGCTAATCAACCGGTGATGGTCTGCTTTTGGATAGTAAAGCTGTGGGTCTAATAAATGCTTTCCTTCTACTTCTCTAAATTCCCAAGCCCACTTTTGTACCTGGTCTGGCTTAATGTCACGGGGACTTAAAATTACTGTCCCCGATCCCCATTTTTTTAACAAGTCTTTTGAAAGCTCCTTCATTCCGTATCCAAACTGAAGATATAACTCCATCTCTCAATCCCCCTCGGCATTTACAGTTGGCAATAACGCCTTGAACCAGTTCTTTGCAATTGTAGCATTTTGGGGTCTTCTGGAAGGAAACTTGTCCATCATAATGGTAATGAACCCCATTAGCTGCCTTTGAGTATCTCCAGGAATAACGTAATCTAGCGGTTTAACGGTTTCAGTCAACCTCAACATCTCCAGGTAATGCTCTGTTCCTTTCAAGAAAGGGTGCTTACCTGTGATGGCTTCATACATTGTCACACCTATAGAGAACAGGTCGGCGCGTATATCAACTTCCTTTTTCATATTTCTAAATTGCTCTGGCGCAGCGTACCCTGGAGAATGAGGACCAAAGTATGCTTTTGTTTTTGTCAGCGAAGGCTTATTCAGAACCCTGGCGATGCCAAAATCTAGAAGGCAGAATCCCCTGTTATCTCTTATAACAATGTTTTCAGGCTTGATGTCCCTATGGATAATCCTTCTTTTTTCAAGTTCTACAGCAATAGAAAGCAGTGTTTCTAACAATCTGAGCCCTTCTTTTAAAGGAAGCTTACCGTATAAACCTAGGTATTTCCGCAAGGTTATTCCTTTTATATACTCCTCCATAATGTACAGCATATCTTTCCCGTCAATTTCAATATAACCCCACTCATTAAGGTGGACCCCATTGTCAAGACAGGTTTTTTAAAAACTTAAGATACATGGGGCCTCCTTTCTAAGATTTTATAGTGATGATGAACATTCCCGTCGT
>JAGUVT010000098.1 GCA_020062745.1 Deltaproteobacteria bacterium | reverse complement strand
GTTTCAATTCCTCATAGGCAAGCTAAAATCGTTTCTGCTCCTGTTACAATTGTCAACTCTTTCTTTGTTTCAATTCCTCATAGGCAAGCTAAAATCTGCCAGCAGGCGCAACGGGTGTGATACTGCATTGCGGTTTCAATTCCTCATAGGCAAGCTAAAATCTTGCATCAAGCCATTGTGGAATGTGATGTAAATCAACGTTTCAATTCCTCATAGGCAAGCTAAAATCAAATTACTTGGAGGTGCTCAATAGTGGCGATAAATAGCTTCAATTCCTCATAGGCAAGCTAAAATCCATGCTCAATCACCGGTGCCATTGGTGTATCGTCCCGAGTTTCAATTCCTCATAGGCAAGCTAAAATCTACGTCTTTTTTCCCAAGGCCGGCATCGGCGATGGGAGTTTCAATTCCTCATAGGCAAGCTAAAATCCCAGGAAAGAATACGGGGAGTTGCCAGGGGTGTGGGTGTTTCAATTCCTCATAGGCAAGCTAAAATCACCGCAATGTAGATGGTCTTTACTCCCGGCGTGCGGGTTTCAATTCCTCATAGGCAAGCTAAAATCCCACTCAACGCCTTCTGCTTGTGCATCCTCTTCCGGTTTCAATTCCTCATAGGCAAGCTAAAATCCATGAAGATACCGGCCGGCGCCGGTTTAAAAAAAGCTTGTTTCAATTCCTCATAGGCAAGCTAAAATCCGGTTCCGGCCATAATTTCAACTGTTGCTCATCTGGTTTCAATTCCTCATAGGCAAGCTAAAATCGAAAAAAAGAAAAAGAAAAAAGAAGATCCACCGCAGGTTTCAATTCCTCATAGGCAAGCTAAAATCTTGTCGAGCACTGTAATTTCGGCTTAAGCTTTTCAAGTTTCAATTCCTCATAGGCAAGCTAAAATCGCCGCTATCTATATGACAGATAAATTGGGTGGCCTGGTTTCAATTCCTCATAGGCAAGCTAAAATCGATAATGATGCGCAAAGCGCACGGTCAACCCATCGTCGTTTCAATTCCTCATAGGCAAGCTAAAATCGTATAAATGCATAAGATGTGGTCATTTCTATCCGAAGGGTTTCAATTCCTCATAGGCAAGCTAAAATCTCTGTGAGTTGAGAGATTTCTTGCATGAAAGAAGGGGTTTCAATTCCTCATAGGCAAGCTAAAATCCGATAATCTTCAGTTCCACTATAATACCAACCAAACTGTTTCAATTCCTCATAGGCAAGCTAAAATCTTGAAGCAAAGAAGCTAAAGATTAATGTGAGAAAAGAGTTTCAATTCCTCATAGGCAAGCTAAAATCCTATGTCCTTCACCGACCGCTTTTCGGCGTAGCCGTGTTTCAATTCCTCATAGGCAAGCTAAAATCTCGTTGGAGCGGACGTGATATTTGGGCCTACCTGGGTTTCAATTCCTCATAGGCAAGCTAAAATCCGGTCGTCAGTGGTGGCTGAGCGGGCTTCGTCAGTAGTTTCAATTCCTCATAGGCAAGCTAAAATCCTAAAACGGGTGCCGCAGGACAGATATTTTAAAAACGTGTTTCAATTCCTCATAGGCAAGCTAAAATCTTTTGAAACTCACTTCCGTCGCCAGCTATCCCAATGTTTCAATTCCTCATAGGCAAGCTAAAATCAGAAGCCACTCTACACTTACTTCAAGAATATTTGCAAGTTTCAATTCCTCATAGGCAAGCTAAAATCTTGTACCACCGCCAGCGGCGCAATTTACGCTGGTCGGGTTTCAATTCCTCATAGGCAAGCTAAAATCGGAAATATATTTCACAGATAATCACCTCACCAAATACTGTTTCAATTCCTCATAGGCAAGCTAAAATCTTCTCACGGTGAGGGACATTAGAGTGGAGCGACTGGTTTCAATTCCTCATAGGCAAGCTAAAATCGCAGTATCAACAGCGACAAATACCACTACCCGGACTGTTTCAATTCCTCATAGGCAAGCTAAAATCGGCAGTAGAATCGTGGGTACAACGGGCCAACCGTAGTTTCAATTCCTCATAGGCAAGCTAAAATCGTGCTTCCCGCCGCCCTTCTGACCGACTTGCATTTTGTGTTTCAATTCCTCATAGGCAAGCTAAAATCCGTGAAACGATGCCTTGGGCCAGCATTCAGGAGGTCAGTTTCAATTCCTCATAGGCAAGCTAAAATCAGAGACCGCTGAGGGGAATGACCATGCAGGGGCCGCGGGGTTTCAATTCCTCATAGGCAAGCTAAAATCATTGGAGTAATGGTGGTTGGTTTATTGTCTTGGTCATGTTTCAATTCCTCATAGGCAAGCTAAAATCTTAATGGATCCATGTTTATTTCCGACTGTTTTGCCGGGTTTCAATTCCTCATAGGCAAGCTAAAATCCCATTACAAGCCAGTAAAAATAAGCCTTTATGTTATAAACATCCAAGGCGAACCTACTACTTAATTTGTAACTACTCAGGCTAACGTCTGGGACTTAAGAATAAAACAGCTGCTTCCAAGGTCGGCGGGCCATACGCCCAACTTTAAAACATCAGTGCAATTT
>JAGUVT010000061.1 GCA_020062745.1 Deltaproteobacteria bacterium | reverse complement strand
CTGGAGTTCAGACGTGTGCTCTTCCGATCTCTGCCTGGCGGCGGCGGCAGCGGCGCGGGCCGGCGCCGGCCTGGTTACCCTGGGCGTGCCGGAGAGTTTACATAGCCTGGTGGAAGTAAAGCTGACCGAAGTCATGACTGTACCGCTGCCCGATACGGGGCGGGGCAGTTTCAGTTCGACGGCACGACCGGAAATCCTGTCCCTGCTGGAGAAAGCTGATGTTCTGGCTCTGGGGCCGGGGTTGTCCGGTGAACCGGAAGCTTTTGCGCTGGTGAGGGAACTGCTGCCGGAGGTTCCGGTACCCTGTGTGCTGGATGCTGATGCTCTGAATGCCCTGGCCGGCGTAAGCGATCTTTTGAAAAAAGTGCCGGCGCCGGTGGTAATTACTCCCCATCCCGGGGAGATGTCCAGGCTGCTGGGCAACGATACGCGAAAAATCCAGGAGAACCGTTTACGCACTGCCGGGGAAGCGGCTGTCAACTGGGGGGTGACGGTGCTTCTGAAAGGCTACCGGACGGTGGTGGCTGCTCCGGACGGCACGGTTTATATCAATCCCACCGGCAATCCGGGGATGGCTACCGGCGGAAGCGGTGATGTGCTTACAGGTATAATCACCGCTCTGGTGGGGCAGGGGCTGGATGCAGCACAGGCGGCGGCAGCCGGCGCTTACCTGCACGGTTTGGCCGGTGACCTGGCGGCCGGGGAAAAAGGGATGGTTGGTTTGATTGCCGGAGACATCCTGGAGGCATTCCCGCAGGCTGTCAGGCAGGTGATAGGAGACGGGTCTCTATCACGCTGATTCTAAGTTTTTGTGTTTACTTTTTTACTGACAACCGACTACCGATTACTGATACCGACTGCCTGCCACGTAAGCCGTTCGTTTTTACGGGGGAAAGGAGAAGAAACTTGTGTTAATAGGCGTGCCCAGGGAAATAAAGGCAAATGAGGACCGGGTGGCCGTTACTCCCGCCGGGGTGCAGGCTTTAACCATGGCCGGTCACAAAGTGCTGGTGGAAAAAAGCGCCGGACAGGGCAGCGGTATTACTGACGAGGCTTTCCAGGCCGCGGGCGCCGAACTGGC
The DNA here is from genome assembly GCA_020062745.1 of Deltaproteobacteria bacterium. Classification (GTDB taxonomy): domain Bacteria; phylum Bacillota; class Desulfotomaculia; order Desulfotomaculales; family JAGUVT01; genus JAGUVT01. Next base: position 8,568 of record JAGUVT010000061.1, on the reverse strand, counting down.
GGCTGATGCCGGAATGGTTTACGGGCGGGCTGAAATGATCATGAAAGTCAAGGAGCCTCTTCCCGTAGAGTATTCTCTTTTGCAAGAAGACCAGATTTTATTCACTTACCTGCACCTGGCCCGGGAGCCGGAATTGACTGGGGTATTGCTGCAGAGAAAGGTGACTGCCGTTGCCTACGAGACCATCCAACTGGATAACGGGGTTTTGCCTTTACTCGTGCCGATGAGCGAAGTGGCTGGTAAAATGGCTGTGCAGGTGGGAGCGCATTTTCTGGAGAAACCGAGCGGCGGTAAGGGTATCCTGCTGGGAGGGGTGCCCGGCGTACCGGCCGCCGATGTGGTTATCCTGGGCGGCGGCACGGTGGGTACCAGTGCCGTTAAAGTGGCTGTCGGCATGGGTGCCCAGGTTACCATTATTGATAATAACGCCGACCGCCTGCGTTACCTGGATGATCTTTTCGGGTCCCGGATCAGGACCTTAATGTCCAACCGCTATAATATCGAGCAGTCGGTCCGTTATGCCGACCTCTTTATCGGCGCCCTGCTGGTGGTGGGCGCCAGGGCGCCCAAGCTGGTGACTGAGGATATGGTGCAGCAGATGAAGACGGGTTCGGTGATTGTAGATGTGGCTGTGGATCAGGGCGGCTCGGTGGAAACTGTTGACCGGGTTACCACGCACAGCGATCCGGTGTATGAAAAGTACGGGGTTGTTCATTATGCGGTAGCCAATATGCCGGGAGCGGTGGCCCGCACTTCCACCTTCGCGCTGACCAACGCCACCCTGCCTTATGCTCTGGAACTCGCCGACAAGGGTTTACAGCAGGCTGTTTTAGACAACCGCTCCCTGGCCCGCGGGGTCAATACCCGAAAGGGCGAGCTTACCTGTAAAGCGGTAGGAGATTCTCTGGGGATAGAAAGTTGTGATTTGCATTTTTAAGATGTCATTTTGCGGGTGAAATTTATAAAAGCCAGGGCGGTGGGGAAAAGATGGCGGTCTTTGGCAAAAATCAGGTAGAAATACCTGGTAATTTTCATTTTATCGCCGCCGGCAATCTTGAGCAAGTTTGCTTTTACTTCCAGGGTAAGGGCGTATTGTGAAATAAAAGCCACGCCCATTCCGGCTGCCACCAGCCGCTTGATGGCCTCATTGTTCCCGATTTCTATTACTCCGTTCGTTTTAATCTGGTGGGCGGAAAGGTACGCTTCGGTAGCAGCCCTGGTGGCGGAGCCTTTTTCCCGCCAGATGAGGGTTTCCCCGGCGAAGTCGGCCGGAGAAATCTCTTTTTTTTCTTTAAAGGGATGATCCGGCGGAACGGCCAGCACCAGTTCGTCTGCCAGGTGCGGTTCGACGTGCAATTTGGGGTCTTGGGCCGGCATGCCGATGAAACCCAGGTCTATCGCCCCGGCGAGGATTAGTTTTTCGATGGCGGCGCTGTTGCCTGTTTCCAGAGATATTTCGATGTTGGGGTATCGTTCCCGGAAAGATTGCAGCAGGGCCGGGAGGATGTAACTGCCGATAGTGGTGCTGGCTCCCAGCAGCACTTCCCCCCGTTCCAGATCCTTGAACTGGAACATTGCCCGCCTGGCCTGTTCAGCCAGATTATAGATGCGGTCGGCATAATCATATAGGGAGCGGCCCGCATCGGTCAGCATAACCTGCCGTCCCCGCCTGGTGAACAGTTCAAGGCCGATGGTTCTTTCCAGGTTGGCTACCTGGCGGGAAACGGCCGGCTGGCTCAAGGCCAGCATCTCGCCCGCCTTTGAGTAGCTTGAGTAACGGGCCACGCTGTGAAATACTTTGAGTTGATGGAGGTCCAGGTCAAGCATACGGTTGTCTCCCCGCCGGTTGGTTTCCGGCATGTTTTGCCTTGTATCTCATGGTTCTGGTAGCGTTGAAGATGGCGATCAGGGCCACTCCCACGTCGGCAAAAACGGCCTCCCAGATTGTGGCCGCCCCGATAGTTCCCAGGCAGAGGAAAAACGCTTTCACCCCCAGGGCCAGGATGATGTTCTGCCTGACGATCCGGGCGGTGCGCCGGGCAATTTCCACTGCCGTGGCCAGGCGGGACGGTTTGTCTTCCATCAATACCACGTCCGCGGCCTCAATGGCTGCGTCAGAGCCCAGACCGCCCATGGCCACGCCCACATCCGCCCTGGTGATAACCGGGGCGTCATTAATCCCGTCGCCCACGAAAGCCAGCTTTTGCTTTGGATGGGCAGGCACGGCGGCCTGTAATGTTTCCAGTATTTTTACCTTGTCCTCCGGCAGGAGTCCGGCAAAGTAGCTGTCTATGCCCAGGGCTTCAGCCACCCGGCGGGCGGCGCCCTCCTCATCGCCGGTCAGCATGACCGTCTTTTTCACTCCCAGCCGCTTCAGTTCGGCGATTGCTTCCGGCGCGTCCGGTTTGATTTCGTCGGTGATGACGATGTAGCCGGCAAAGGTGCCGTCAATGACCACGTAAACGCTGGTGCCGTCCACGTTGCAGATGTCGTGTTCGATTCCCTCACGGTGCATGAAGCGGTCGTTGCCGGCCAGGACTGTTTTGTTTTCCACCCGTGCGCTTATGCCGTAACCGGGGATTTCCCGGTAGTTGCTCAACTGCTCCCCGTTTATTTCCCGCCCGTACGCCTGGCGGATGGAATGAGCGATCGGATGGGTGGAATAAGCTTCGGCTGCCGCCGCGGCGGCGAGAATCTCTGCTTCTTTGAACCCGTTGGCAGGCACTACCCGGGTAACCTGGAAGGTGCCTTTGGTCAGGGTGCCGGTCTTATCAAAAACTACCGTGTGCAGGCTGGTCAACGCCTCCAGGTAATTGGCCCCCTTGACCAGAATGCCGTGGCGGGAAGCCCCGCCGACACCGCCGAAATAACCCAGCGGTATGGAAATCATCAGAGCGCAGGGGCAGGAGATAACCAGTAGGACGAGCGCCCGGTAGATCCAGGCGGCAAAGGTTGCGCCGGGCAAGACAAGCGGGGGAACAACAGCCAGCGCCAGGGCGCCCAGGACTACTGCCGGGGTATAATAACGGGAAAATGTGGTGATGAACTGCTCGGTAGGGGCCTTCCTGGCGCCGGCTTTTTCTACCAGTTCAAGAATCCTGGCCACGGATGATTCATCGAACGGTTTGGTGACCTTTACCGTCAGCAATCCCTGACCGTTGATCATTCCGGCCAGAATCCTTTCGCCGCTTTTAACTTGCCGCGGCACGAATTCTCCGGTAAGGGCGCTGGTGTCGACAAAGGAAGAGCCTTCTATGATCTCCCCGTCGAGGGGTACTTTTTCTCCCGGCCGGACTATGATGACCTGGCCCACCTCTACCTTTGCCGGATCTACCGGCGTGGTTTCCCCGTTAACTTTTAAATTGGCGTAATCCGGGCGGACGTCCAGAAGGGCGGCGATGGAGCGGCGGGACCGGTTAACGGCGCGTTCCTGGAAATATTCGCCGACTGCGTAAAATAACATTACCCCCACGGCTTCGGTCAACTGGTGAATGGCAATGGCCCCGATGGTGGACACGCTCATCAGGAAATTTTCATCAAATACCCTGCCGCGCGTCAGGTTTTTGAGGGCCGTCCAGACGATCTTGCCGCCGACCAGCAGGTAGGCGGCAAGCAGAACTGTGTATTCAGCCCAGTTGTAAGAGGTGTGGTGTAAGGCGGTGTTGAAGAAAAAGCCTGCAGCCGTGAGTATTGAGGCTGTCCCAATCAAATAAAGGCGGTTTTTTTCACCGGTTTCTTCCAGTTTGTCCGGCAGTGGCCCGGCGGCTGGCTCTTGCAACTTTACGCCCGGTTCGATACGGGCGATGGCCTCCCTGGCAGTTTCCAGGAACATGGGCGGCAGTTCCAGCGTCTGGCTGGCAAAGTTGATGGTTGCGTCTTCCAGACCCTTAATCTTGTGCAGTTCCTGTTCAATTCTGGCGGCGCAACTGGCGCAGTCCAGGCCGGTCAGGGTATAGCGCATTTTTATTTCCTCCGCGTGTATTGAGCCTCATGAAGCAGGCCTGCCTCATATATATTACTACAGTGCATACCATATATGCAAACTATTCATTTGTATTATATTAAAACTTGTGTTATTTTGTAAATAATAAAAGTTGTTAAAGAAAGGCAGCGGAGTATGAAAGATTTACCAATCAAGTTGACTTCATATTCACCCGGCTCCGGATGAGCGAGCAAAATCGGTCCAGCGGACCTGGCGCAGGTGCTGCGCTGCTTACCTTCAGTCAAAGACCCTGATGTGCTGGCCGGGTGCGATGATAATGCGGCGGTCTACCGCCTGAGTGATGAGCTGGCCATTGTCCAGACCGTTGACTTTATTACACCGGTGGTGGATGACCCGTACCAGTTCGGCGCTATTGCGGCAGCCAACGCCTTAAGCGATATTTACGCCATGGGCGGCAGGCCGGTGATTGCCCTGAACCTGGTGGGGTTTCCCAGCCGGAGCATTCCTCTTTCCATCCTGGAATCCATCCTGCAGGGTGGCGCGGACAAGGCTGCTGAAGCGGGAGTGTCCATTGTGGGCGGTCACTCCGTTAACGATCACGCGCCCAAGTACGGGCTGGTAGTGACCGGCCTGGTCGACCCACGGCGGATGATTACCAAAAAAGGCGCCCGGCCGGGTGACGCTCTGATTCTGACCAAACCCCTGGGGATAGGGGTGATCACAACCGGCATCGACTGGCGGATGGTGGATTGCGCTACGGAGGAACGGGTAGTGCGCTTGATGGGAACCCTTAACCGGCAGGCGGCCGGCATTATGCAGGAAGTGGGAGTCGACGCCTGTACCGACATTACCGGCTTCGGACTGCTGGGTCACTTGCGTGAAATGCTCTCAGCCGGCAACGTAGGCGCCCGAATTGAAGCTTCCCGGGTACCGCTTATTCCGGAGACGGTGGAACTGCTCCAGGCCGGTGCGGTGTCAGGCGGCACGCATAACAACTACCGCTTCCTGCGCGACCTGGTGGAGTGGGACCCGGCATTGTCGAAAGAAATGAAACTGGCCTTGTGTGATGCGCAGACATCCGGCGGGCTTTTAATAGCCGTGGCCCGGGAAAGGAGGGAGCAATTGCTGGACGCCCTGCGGGCTGATCCGGATGTGCCGGTGGCTGCCGAAATCGGCGAGGTTATTGAAGAACCGGGTGTGATTGAGGTAATAACGTGAAAACATTAATATGAAAAGGAGATGGAAAACAATGGGTAGAGTTTTTTTAGCGGATAAACACCGTAGCCGCCAGCTCTTAATTGGAATTACGCTGTTATTATTTATTATCGGCGGATGGTTTTATCCTCCTATAGGGTACTTTCTGCTTATTTGCATGATTGGCGCAATGGGCATAGGCATATTTAAAGGCAGGAACTGGTGTGACTGGATGTGTCCTCGGGGCAGTTTTTGGGACCGTTATTTAAGCCCAATCAGCCGCAGGGCAAAAGTGCCCGGTTTCTTCCGCTCGGTTTATTTCCGGCTGTTCTGGCTCGGCGTGCTGATGACCGTTCTGACGGTTAATCTGATACCGGTATGGGGCGATTATTACAAAATGGGCCGTCCCTTTGTAATGATCCTTACAGTAACTACAATAGTCGGTCTGGTGCTGGGGATTATTTATAACCATCGCATCTGGTGCATGTTTTGCCCGATGGGTACGATGGCCAACTGGTTGGGCAAGAAAAAGCTTCCGCTTTATGTAAGCGACAGTTGCGTCAACTGCGGCACCTGCGCCGAAGTATGCCGGATGCAAATCGACCCGGGGCAGTACCGGGAATATGGCGTGGTAAGAAACGGTGACTGCCTCAAGTGCTCGTACTGTGTGGAAGCGTGTCCCCAGCATGCCTTAAGCTTCAACCAGAAAGATGGTGCGAAAGCAGCTTAGACCTGACGCGGCATAAGAACCCGGTGCGGTAAAAATTTTTCGCCCCAGAGGTTTTATAAGAAGTTTTAAATAAATAAAAAGGAGCGGTGAGTTTTTATGGTAAAGGTTAAAATTTATTCGAAAAATCCAGCCGGAAAGACCTGAGCAGGTCTTTGTGCCCTGGCCGGGCGGGTCAAGGAGAAATATGCCGCCGATGTGGAAGTGGAAGTTATCTATAAAGGAATGCCGGGCAGCGAAGGCACTCCCGACCCTCCAAACGTGGTAGTGGACGACAAAGTGCTGGGCAGCAAAGTTACCTTTGAAGACCTGGAAAAAGTAGTCCTGGAGAAGCTGCAGAAGTAACAAAAAAATTGAGTGCCGGACGGCCGCCGCTAGTGCTGCCGTACCGGCACCATGACCATATATTCTTTCATTTCAAGAACATTATTAAATTTCAAGGATGTTGCAATCACTTTTGCAGATCCTTTAACAACAGGATCTTTTTCCTTATGATAGTCAAATTTACACGTGCGCCAAATCCCGTCTCTGCTGATACCGAAGTATATGTTTGAGCCTTTAGCTGGTTTCACGTTGAAATGAGCGAGGATTCTTTTGATATCACCATGGCAAAAAGGATGGCTTTGTTAAAACACAGTTATACAAGGCCCGCATTTATTTTACTTAGACCCTCTCCGCTTTCCACAGAGCAAGCAAGAACCGTCCCTACTTGCGCTTCGCCACTTGTGCTTCGGTCGCGGGTAAAGTTTTTGGAAGTCAACATTATTGAATGCCTATGATAAACTCTAATTCAGACGAATCAAAAACGTATCTATTCCCACAAAAATGGCAGCACACTTCCACCCTGCCCTGTTTCTCCAAAAGCTCCTTTGTTTCTTTCCACCCCATCGCCGCCAGGATACCAGACGCCTTTTCCCGCGAACAATTGCACTTAAAGCATACCGGCGTTTTCTCCAGGTAGCGGACATTTAAACCTTGCACCGCCCCGGCCATAATCTCCTCCGGGGTCATCCCCCGGTCCACCAGGCTGGTGACGGGCGGCATCTCACCCAGACTTTTTTCCAGGTGGTATAAGATATCTTCTCCTGAACCTGGAAAAAGCTGGATAATCAACCCTCCAGAGGCCCTTACATTTCCTCCCGGGGCTACCAGCACACCCAGAGCCACCGCCGAGGGAAGTTGTTCCGACGTCAATAAGTAATGCGCCACGTCCTCGCCAATTTCACCAGATACCAGCTCAACACTCCCGGTGAATGGCTCTTTCAGCCCCAGGTCTTTGGTGATATGGAGAAAGCCCTTCCCAACCGCCGCGCCCACCGGCAGCTTTTCCTCAGGCATAGCCGGCAGGTCTACGCGGGGTTCCTGGATGTAACCCCGTACTTCCCCTGCCGCCTTGGCCGCAACAACAATACCACCTACTGGACCGTCACCAAAAATTCGCAAGGTCAGAAGGTCATCCCCTTTAAGATTGGCCCCCAACAGCAGGCCGGCCGTCAAGGCCCGCCCCAGAGCCGCACTGGCTACAGGCCAGGTACCGTGCCTGCGTCTGGCTTCTTCAACCAGGCCTGTTGTAACAGCGGCAAAAGCACGTAAACACCCATCATCGCTGACTCCCCGTACCAGATAATCATCCATGCATCAATCTCCTTAGAAACTATTTTTAATACCTGCCCACAAGTTTTTTATTGCAGCCGGTCTCTATTTCTTAATCGGTTATTCTATCCCTTCTGCTGCAAGCTATAAGAAAAAGCACAATTTAACCTCCAGCTTGCAACCAACCATATCGGTTGCGGGCTTTAATCATCAAGGGGAAACTTTAGCTTGATTGATGAAAGAGGTAACTCCATTACAGAAATAATTAAACGACGTTTTGATTGACAAGTATTCTCTTATAATATAGATTTAATTTCAAACTTGTATTTATATCTGTAAAGGAGTTGCTTTCCATGCTGGTAAAAGTAGAAGTAATAGGAGACTTGCAGCCAAATCAGTATGGCAAGCCGGGCTGACCGCCGGAAGGCTGTGTCTCCGGGAGAGCGCAATTATCCCATAATTATAAGTATCTGGAGGGCCTGTTAAACTGGTACTTCGGCCCGCAGGTAGAAATAAGTTATCGCTTAATATCAAATGAACCTGTCTTGACCTCGCCCTCTGTAATAATCAACGGTGAAATTTTCAGCCGGGGGAAAATAAGGGCCGATGAAATTGTAAAGCATATAGAGAACTTGGGCGTAACCAGAATCGACAATTAATTAAGCTGACAAACGTCCGGACTAATACTACAACGTAAGTTCATTTTCTAAACCCTTACAACACTCGGATTCCAGGAGAATCAGCTTCTTTTTCGGTGAGGTACTGACAGCATGCCGGCATAAAAAACTTTAACAAATATTTCAGGACACTCTCCAAAAACAAAAAAGATATTATTAACTGCCGCTTTCAACTATAGGCAAGACAATAACCACCGGCTTCCTACCAGGGCAAAATAAAGGGACACAATACTTTTTTTGGGTTTTAGCCCAACCTTCTGAGAATGGAGCACCCAGCCAAGCATTTCCTCAAAAGATAGATATAGCTTTCGCAATCACTCTTTTGAAAAATACCTTCTCATAGTGTAAAATTGTTGTAGGATAAATAAAAACAAGAGACAACCTTTTTGGTAAAATGGTAAGTAACCAAACAAACCAAACCAGAAAGGGGCTGT
>JAGUVT010000024.1 GCA_020062745.1 Deltaproteobacteria bacterium | reverse complement strand
GCCGCTTCTCTCTTTATAATTTCGCCGGCAACCACCTGCCCCGGCCATAAAGGCAATTTTCGAAGAAAAGCTACCGATTTTCGCCTTAAATATAAATAGCTTATCACAAATTTAACATTACTGACAATAAGAATTTAAAACGCGCCGCGTATAACCACAAACGCATCCAATTCCACATGGGGATAATGCGCCGGCCCGGGAATAATCATACCCCTTTAACCGGATAGAACGGCGGTTCTTTTCCATTCCGTCACCCCCTCCAGCAAGTTGCAGATTCCCCAGATAAAATTGGCCATCTGCGAATGCGTTTCAGGCGACATACAACAGCTCTTTCCACCTACCTATAATGCTCCCACATACTGATAATCTGGATCGCTTAACCGCCCGGAGCCGCCTGCCTTTTTGCCTCCTCTTCTTCCATCAGCACCCGCCGCAGGACTTTGCCGATGATGGTTTTCGGCAGTTGTTCCCGGAACTCCACTATCCTGGGTACTTTGTACGCCGCCAGGCGCTCCCGGCAAAAGGCAATGATCTCTTCAGCCGCGGCGGTTTCTCCTTCTTTCAGCACCACAAAAGCCTTCACGGTTTCCCCGCGGTATTCGTCGGGTACGCCAATCACTGCCGCTTCAGCCACCCCGGGGTGCTCGTACAAGACCTCCTCCACGTCCCGGGGGTAAATATTGAAGCCGCCGGCGATGATTAGATCTTTTTTGCGGTCGACGATAAAAATATAGCCGTCCTCGTCCATGCGGGCTATATCGCCGGTATAAAGCCAGCCGTTGCGCAAGGTTAGGGCGGTTTCTTCAGGCATGTTCCAGTACCCCTTCATCACCTGCGGCCCCCGCACGATCAACTCGCCGGTTTCACCGGCAGGCAGCTCCTTTTCTCCGGTCTCCAGGTCGACAATGCAGCAATCGGTGTCAGGAACGGGCTGGCCGATACTGCCCGGCTTGCGCACGCCGAAAAGCGGGTTCACGGCCACCACCGGGGAAGCTTCGGTCAAGCCGTAGCCTTCCACCAGCTTCCCGCCGGTAAGCTTTTCAAACTGCGCAGCCACTTCCACCGGCAGAGAGGCGGAGCCGCTGATGCAGAATTTTATCGAAGAAATATCGTACTCCCCGACCTTCGGGTGGTTAAGCACCGCTATATAAATAGTCGGGGCCCCGGGGAAAATAGTGGGGCGGCAGTCGTTTATGGCCTGCAGCACCCAGTCAATCTCGAAGCGGGGAATGAGAATCTGGGCGCCGGCAACGGCCACCGCCAGGTTCATGCCGGCAGTCATGCCGTAAACATGGAAAAGGGGCACCACTTCCAGAATTTTTTCCTCTCCCGGTTGAAAATTCCCGCCTGTTACTTCTTTACATTGGATAGTGTTAACCACCAGGTTGTAATGAGTCAACATGGCACCCTTGGCCACCCCGGTGGTGCCGCCCGTGTACTGGAGCAAAGCCGGATCAACTTTCGGCTCGATTTTAACCTGCGGCGGTTCCGGTTCAGCCTGGTTAATCAGTTCATCAAAACCAATGGTATTGTCAGGTACAGACGTGCCGGGAAACAGGCTGACCACGATAACGTTCTTTAAAGCGGTACTCTCTCTTACGTTCTGGACCCGGGAATAAAGGAGATCCAGCACAATAATGGTCTCTGCGCCCGCATCATTCAACTGGTGGGTGATTTCCTTTTCCATGTACATCGGGTTGGTCATCACCACCACAGCCCCGGCCTTCAACACCCCGTAATACGATACCACCAACTGCGGGCAGTTGGGAAGCATAATCGCCACCCGGTCTCCTTTTTTTACCCCCATGCCCGCCAGGACGCCGGCCATCTTATCGACCATGTTCCCCAGCGACCGGTACGTCAACTCCGTTCCAAAGAAAACAGCGGCAACCGCCTCGGGATAGCCGGCCACGGCGTCGTCCAAAAAACGGTAAAGGGGCATTTCCGGATAATCCAAACGCGGTCTGACACCCGGCGCATAATTTTTTAACCACGGCCTTTCCTTCCCAGGAATCATTTGCTTTTTACCCCCTTGCTTTAACATTTAACCCAGTATTCTTCCCAAAAGAATAAATTCCT
>JAGUVT010000045.1 GCA_020062745.1 Deltaproteobacteria bacterium | reverse complement strand
TTAGGTTTGGCAGAAATATATTCGGCTTTAGTCTTTTTTTCTTCAACTTTTGAGTCGTCACTGACCAAACTTTCTACCGCTCCCTCAATTTTCTGTTCTATCGTAGCATTATTTTTCCCCACAGCCGCCGCCCGCGCGCCTTCCCTGGCAGCGCTGGTAATGACATGATAGGCGTGAAACACCCGCCCGAACTCTATAGCGCCGAAAAGAAGCAGCAAAAGCAGAGTCGCCACCAGCGCAAACTCCACCAGCGCCTGGCCTTCTTCTCTTTTTCCCATTTTCTTGATAACCAATCAGCATCCACCTACCACGGAAGATTCAGCTTTACGAAAAACGCCGTCAGGGTACCCAGGTAAATCGCCAACCCGTAAGGCAATACCAGGGGCTTTTGTTCCAGTTCGCTCCTGTCCGGGATAACGGCGCCGATATTTCCGCCGGTGATAATCAAGAGCTTCAGCCCGAACACGAACCTTTTTAAAACATCGAACCTCTTCTTATAAAAAATTAAGATAAGTGCCATTACACCGCCCCACAGGGCCGTAAAAACAACCGTATTCAGGACAAACGCCGTGCCGCCGATGGCTCCGATGGCTCCCAGCAGCTTCAAGTCGCCGCCGCCGACCCACCCGACCAGGAAAGGGATAAAGAACACCCCCGCCCCCGCCAGAAAACCGTACAGCCCGAAAAGAAAACCGTCCAACCCGCCTTCGAACGCGTTGTACCCCAGGCCGAAAATGATGGCCGGGAAGGTTACCACGTTCGGAATCTTCCGCACCTTCAAATCATATGCCAAAGCCGCAAATACAAGAACCAATAAGGCAATAGCCCCAACCTTCGAAATTTCCAGCGTTACATTCAACTCCTTAAAAAATCGGGTCCCCTGCCCGGCAGCAAATCCGGGCAGGGAGCTTTCCAAAAATAATCCTCAATTCTTAAAGATTATCAGCTACATTTTGCAACGTGTTATTAACTTTCTTTCCAAGGATCGTCAAAGCACCAATCACGATAATGGCAATCAACGCCAGAATCAAAGCATACTCAGCCAGACCCTGTCCTTCCACATCCGAGTACAGCCTCTTAATAATTTCGAGCATTCTTCCACACCTCCTCCCGCAAATTTTTTATTTTGACAAAGGTGCGCCTGCCCGCTTAAAAATTATGATTTCTTTCTTTATAAATCACGGCACACCTTTCTCATTCTTAGCCGCCGGCGGTAGCCGTCAGCTTTCAGCGAGATGAAAAACGGCCTGTCCATTAAATGCTTGTATTGTTTATTAAAAACTTTTATTTTAGTTAACATACAAACGAATCTCTTAGAATAATTCCTGTTTTCATAAGCTAGCGAGTGATTATAGCATCAATTTCCTCTATTGTCAATTAACTGACACACAAATTAAGAAAAAAATCAACAAAACATATACCTGTTGTTTCAAATTTCCCAAACCCATAATTACAAGTTATTAGAAATATTGTTATATTTTATGGTTAAGTTCACTCCTAAAAGCTTCAGCGCAAGAATCGACACTACCACGATTAAAACCAGTATCAGAGAATATTCGACCAGTCCCTGGCCCTCCACATCCGCATACAAGCTCTTCAAAATCTCCAGCAAACAATTCTCACCTCGCTTTCATTTTTCTTTTTTTCTTTGTCTTATATAAAAGCTGCCCGCCGCCTTTTTAACCGGTAAAATAAAAAACCAGCCCCAAAACTTTCGAGGCCGGTCGCACAACTAACTCCGCGCGGCATATGTGCCCGGACAATACATCCGCGCTTCCTCGTCTCCTCCAGACATGCTTGTTCGCAAAGTTTTCAGCCGGTCCAATAACGTACCCCATATAATTATCGAACTTGCGGCGGATTATAGCACCATTTGCCAGTATTGTCAACTACCAATGCAAAAATTTTTTGCAAAAAGTTATAAAATATTTATCAAAAGTTCATTTCTACATTTCCAGATAAGTAATTTAACCATAAGTTAAAATTAATGTTTACCGTTTTTTAAACAACACCAACCGCCCAGATGTCTTAACGTCGGTCAACGTTTCCGCCGGTATAAGTTCGTATAGTCCAGTATCCCACAGCACGTAGCTTATGTTTTCATTTTTTAAAAAAGGAGTACGGTCAAAATCATCCCGCGTAAAAAATTCCCTCATTATTTTAACCTTCTCTTTCACCCGGAAAGTCGATGCATGGTGCCCCACCCACACCCGGCAGCCAACCCTGGCCGGAATAGTCAGGCTGTGTTTAACATCGGCCAGAACAACGTCATCCCTACCTAAATTCTCAGCCATCCACTCGTACATCGCCACCTCATCCGCATCCAGAAAGCTCCTTTCAGGCGGATTGAACGCCGGAAGAAGCAACGCAGCAAAGAGCGGAAGAGATAAAAATAAAACCGGCAAAAACCGCCCGGCAGGTTTCTTAAACTGACCGGCGATCCGATTCAAGGTCAACCCCCCAGCAAAAGCAAGAAAAGGGCCGGCTCCTTCCAAAAGCCGCTCTTGAAAGTTAAAAGGGAGAAATATCAGTAAAAAAGGGGCCGAGCAAAGCCATAAAAGCTCTTTTCGCTCTTCGCGATATATTAAAATTAAACCGGCAATCCCCAGCAACCCGAGGAAGTAACTCAGGACGACCGGCTCAAGGAACGAGCCGAATATAGTTTTGCCCTGGGCATCCCATTCCTTCATATCAGGGTGGCTCATGAGCAGCAAAAAGTACAAAAGATAGGGCGCGGCAAGAATAAAGAAAGAAGCAGCGCCGGCCAATTCTTTCGGCTTTATTCTTTTGCCGCTGAAATATAGCGAAACCAGGACCGCCACCGCATAAGGAAGAAGCATATACGGATGTACCAGCATCAGGCCGAGAAAGGTGAAATTGCCCTGGATTATATGTACTGTTTTTTCTTCCTTCAGCCACTGCCGGAAAAAGTATACCGACAACAGGAACATCGCCTGAGAAAAGGCTATGTGCGGCAGCAGCAGAATATTGGCCAGGGGGAAAACTTCCGGAAACGATATGATCAGTCCCCATTCTCTATCGTAAAGGGGAAACTGGAGCGCCAGGCAAAACAAGATAATCGCCCATTTTCTTTCTTCTTCCCGCAAAGGCAAGGTTTTCAAGCAAAGCCAGCCGGCATAAATCAAAAGCATCCCGGATAATACCCGCGCCGCGTGGTATACGGCAATAAGAGGGATATTGAGCAAAAAGGCCAGCTTGCCGAGAGCAATGTAATAAAGAAAAACGTAGCCGCCGGCGGTTTCTTCCGAAGTAAATATGAAGTTATATTTCCAGCCATACTGGGCAAAACGCATGTTTGCCAGGTAGGTTTCCAGGTCGTCGCTGGCATACATGAAACCGGTAAACTGGGAACCGGGCGGCGCCAGGAAATGAAGGGAAATATAAGGAACCAGAGTAAGCAGCGGGACAAAAAACAACAGCAGCCAGAAAAATTTCGGGTATTCCCGAAAATATGCAGCAGTATCAGGACTTCTCAGCAAGGCAGGACACTCCTCAATAACAACCTTTTTGAACCAGAATCTCTCTTAGCTTTGTTCCATGCCACCGGTAAATTTCCTGCCCAGGCGACAAAACTAATACGGGTTCAGGCAAATTATGGTGTATAATTAACAGGGTGAGAGCATGAAAAAACGAGTATATATTTTCTTTCTCTATGCCGCCTGTGCGTTTCTCCTGTATTTAAATGTTACCGCCATAGCAAAGCAAGACCGGGCTATTGATTTTGCCGCCTTCTACTGGTCGGGGTACTGCGCGGCAACGGGACAGATGGACCTCCTGTACGACCATGCCGCCATGCAGAACGTACTGACAGGTCTGCCCGGTTTTACCGAGGTGCGTGTGGTGTATTACACATACCCGCCATCCTTTGCCTATTTTGTCGCGCCGCTGGCACTTCTACCCTATCTATCGGCTATGAAGGTCTGGTTATTCAGCCAGTTAATAATCTATATTTTAACGGTCTTTTATTTTTCCCTCTGGGTGTTTGGGGCAAAGAGCACCAAAAAGGTTCTTGTAGTGCTGATTGTTGCTCTCGGAGCAGGCGTCTTTAAGTATAATATCGAATTAGGCCAGTCCAACGCTTTGATTTTAGCTTTTATCGCGTCTGCTGTAATTCAACGCTATCACCTGCTTAGCGGTTTCCTGTGGGGCCTGGTTCTACTTTTTAAACCCATATTAGCCTTTCTAGCACTGTGCTGGTGGCCCAAACCACGCATCATACTTGGAGCATTCATATCCGTACTTTTATTGCTGGGCTCTACCGGCTTCAATTACACTTACACATACTTTACAACACTGCCAAGCGTAGTCATGCTCAACTACAAACTCCCACTATTGAACACATCGATCCTGGGCGCCATATCACACTTTGGCACTAATTCTTTCTCACAATACATACCGATAGCCATTGCGGGTTTAGCAATAACAACATACAACATACTAAAACTCCGTGACCAAAATTACCAGGTTGCCCTGGCTTTAAGCACCGCTTTTTGCTTTTTCCCCATCGTCGAGATGCACCACCTGATTCTCGCCCTAATCCCGGTTTTAATATTTTTGCACACCGCTCAAGAAAACCCTGGAACAGGCGCGCGCCTGAGCATAGCCTTCGTAATAGCGGCCCTTTTTCTTACACCTTATTTTCTTGTAAATGAACTCCTCTACTTTCTGCCGGTAGCAGGTAACATCACTCTATGGGTCACCTTGCTCAGGCATGCACCCACAGTCATAAAGACACAATCCGCCAGCAACTCTATGCTCTAATGTTTTTCCAATGAATCATTAATCAATCTTCGCAGGAGTTTCCAAACATGATGTCGAATATCGAGGTTATACTGAACATTGTTTCTCTAAAGTTTAAATACAGGTTAAACGATAAGAATTCAGGCAGCAAGTTTTTGAAGGTGAAAAATATCTTGAAAACATATCTCTTTCTGGCATTTTCCATACTCCTCGGCGCAAGCGGACAGTTACTGTTGAAATTCTCCGTCATAAACATGGGCACAATCAATTTAAGCTGGGGTACTCTTTTGCCGACCGTAACAAAAATTTTCACAAACGGATGGATCCTTCTGGGTCTGCTTCTTTTCGGAACCAGTATGGTCTTCTGGATTAAGGTAATCTCCACAATGGAACTCAGCCGCGCCTACCCCAGCGTAAGCCTCTCATACGTACTGATCTTTGCTTTTTCAATTATCCTCTTCAAGGAAGAAGTAACTTCATGGAAAGTTCTAGGACTTCTCAGCATCTTGATGGGAGTTTTTTTACTCCACCGCTAGGAGAAACATGACATGGAAAAACACTCTATCTGTATTGTGCTGCCCATGTATAATGAGGAACAATCATTTCCCTCACTGCGTCAAATGTTCGATGCCAGCATTAAGACCCCGCCCGGACTCGACTTCAAGATAATAGCCGTAAACGACGGCAGTTATGATGGAACGCTTAAACTCGCCCAACTATGGAAAAGAGAAAATCCAAGATTTACAGTAATCTCACACGAAACCAACCTCGGGCTCGGACAGGCAATCCTGACAGGATTTCAAGAAGCGATAAAAGCAGGCTCGACAATTATTATAACTATGGACGCTGATGCTTCTCACCCTGCGGAAGTAATTTTCCACCTCGCCTCGGCAATTGCAGAAGGAGCAGATATTGCCATCGCTTCGCGTTTTACCAAGAGCAGCATACAAAAAGGGGTTCCCTTCGTGCGAAAGATGTACAGCATGGGCGCCAGATTTTTACTGTCACATGCATTCCCGTTAAAAGGCGTAAGAGATTATACAACCGGGTTCCGCGCCTACAAGACGCAGTTGGTTAAAAAAGCACTGGCTAAAAGTAACGCTGGCTTTCTAAAATTCAACACGTTTACCTGCACTGCCGAAATTCTCCTCAAAACAGCTACCTTAGCGGAAAAAATTGTGGAAGTTCCCCTTATTTTGCGCTATGACCGCAAACAAAGTCCAAGTAAGATGAAACTACTGGCTACAATACGCGACTATATGAAACTGTGCGCCCTTCCAAAGCAAAAATGCCCTCTCGGCAAGGGACTTCGCCTCATTTAATCCAGAATGCTTCTTCAACTCAAGAACTGCTTTAAGCCAAACATATAAGAAAAAAGCGCGTTGAGCATGAAATAAGTCACTACCAGAGGATATTTGACCAGCCTTTTATTCTGCAACACACTTTCATAACTGACGGCCAGCATCTGGATGAAGGGGAACAAAACAGAAACAAAACGCAGGGCTCCGATGGTATGAGGAGAAGGTATTCTCGGATTAAAAAGAAGCATTGCCATGACAGCAACAACAAACAACAGGTAAGAAGGCCGGAACAACCTGTAATATTTAATTGAAAAGTAGAAAACAAAAATAACGCTCAGCAGGTTGAGCAGGGTTACAACATCGGTACCCTTCCCGGTGAGAAAATCCAGTGTGTCATTAACCACTGCCTCCCAGGGCCAGGCGGGAGCGCGGTAGTAATAGCTGTGGCTTTTGACAGAAACAAAGGGATCGCCGAACTGCCAGAAAAGGTACAGGTTAAAAAGAACAAAACCGGATAAAACGAGGGCTATGAAAAAGATGGGTTTTAACCTGATTCTTTTTAGATTATACCCCAGCACGTGCAGGTATTCCAACAGAAGGGAAGCAAACAACATTGGGGCGGGATTCCTCGTAGCCCCCGCGAGCGCGCCGAAGACGCCGGCTCCCGCCCAGTTGTTCTGCCGGGCGCAGTAAAAGGTCAGCAGGAGCAAGAGGAAAAACAGGGACTCCGTGTAGACCGCCCCGAAGAAAGCGGCGGTCGGGAAAAAGGCGACTATCCACACCGCATACCAGGCGGTTTCTTCGGAGAAGTCGAGCCTGGTCAGGCGGTAGAGCACATAAAGCGCGAGCACGAAGGCCAGGTTGGAGATGATTACACCGGCCAAAGCACGGGTTATCTCGCTGCCGCCGCTGATTTTCAAAAGAAGAGGGTAAAGCGGAAAAAAGGTGGCGGTTACTTCCCGGTAACCGGTGGCGGCTATTTCCATGTACCACTGGGAATCGTAGGTGGTCCAGGGGTTTAGAAGCCAGTTGTTTACGCCCTCCCAGCTTCCCGGCGGGGCCGGCCCCCGCACCGCATGGCCCCAGTAGACAAAGATGGACTGGTAGACCTTCGACATCAGGTATATGGCGATAACGTTAAACCACACTTTGTTTTTCAAGTTCTTATCTCATCAGCTTTCTTCAAAAGATTAAGGTGAGCGGGCGGCGACCGGCATCAACCCGGTCTTCTGGCGCAGGCCATTACGGAAATGCCGGCGGGAAAGCTCAAACGGCCTATAAAGTAGCTTTCACTGCCGAAAAGAGCCGCCAACATGCGATTAACCGGGAAAGGCGGCAAACTCAGATCATCGGAAGATATATCGGCCGATCTGCGTCCCGGCTTTAACAGCCGGATCAAGGCGATAAGGGGGAAAAGCCACGTATTGAAATAGCTCGCGTACCTTAAATCCAGGCCGGCCTTCTTAATCTTTGACGAAACCTCGGAAATCCGGTAACGCCGGCGGTGGTGGTGAGATTCATCATGCGCGCTCCAGAGAAACGAAAAAGCCGGCACTGTCAGCAGCAAAGACCCCCCTGGTTTTAAGAGCCCGGCCAGGGACTGCACGGCCGCCTCATCGTCATCAAGGTGTTCAAGAACATCA
The DNA here is from genome assembly GCA_020062745.1 of Deltaproteobacteria bacterium. GTDB lineage: Bacteria > Bacillota > Desulfotomaculia > Desulfotomaculales > JAGUVT01 > JAGUVT01. Next base: position 525 of record JAGUVT010000045.1, on the reverse strand, counting down.
AGAAGAACAATTAAATCAAAACTCTCCTCCGGAAAGGGCAACCGGTCGGGAAGCCGTCCGCTGTACACCGGCGCAATGGCCTTTTGCTTCGCTATTTCAAGGGCGCCGGGATCAACCTCCATCCCGACGAGATCGCCCAGGGAAAATAAAACCTCCAAGTTGCCTCCGGTGCCGCAGCCGGCATCGAGTATTTTCGCACCGGGCTTTAATTCGACAAGGCGTTTTATTGCCGCCTGGAGGATGCGGCGGCGCCCGGCAAACCACCAGTGACGATCTTCTATCTCCGCCATCTTCCGGTAGATTCTATCTTCCACCGTGTCTTACCCTCCCCGTTTTTTCAGAACGGCTGTATGTTTGCCTTAAATTCGCCATTATCCGCCGTTTTCCCTGCCGCCTTAAAACAATCCCCGTGTTTTCAGAGCGAATAGGTAACTACTCAGGCTAACGTCTGGGACTTAAGAATAAAACAGCTGCTTCCAAGGTCGGCGGGCCATACGCCCAACTTTAAAACATCAGTGCAATTTG